>NZ_CP150484.1:8609164-8932590 GCF_037997115.1 Amycolatopsis coloradensis | reverse complement strand
CGGGGACGCTCAACGTCCCCGATCCTCCGTTGATCATGAAAGACCGGCGTCGCGAAAGGTCCGCTCAGCACCCACCATCCCCAAAGGAACTACAAGCATCCTGCGAGTAAGGAGCCCCCTGCCACCCCGAAACCCCCACGGTCCGCGAAGTGTCCTGAACGACGAACCGCCATCCACCGGAATAATCGTTGTCATACCACCGATTCTCCTGCCGGAAGGTCACCGCGTCCGAAACGGAAGATCCCCGGTAAGGCGACCAGTCCGGATAGGTCCCGAAGTTCGCCAAGAGCGCCATCCGCCCGCAAAAGCCTGAGCAATCGGACCCGTGAGAGAACTTGTTGCCGTGGATGGAGACCCGCTGGGTCTTCCACCGGCAGTCGTCGTACAACGGCCGAGAAGTGATCCCCGGCGAAGAGCAGGAGGAGACCGAAGGGACGAGGAGGGTACAAGAGCCGGAAGACGTGTTCGCCGGGCTGTTGCAGAAGCGGTCCGCGTTCTCCCACAGGGTGATTCCGGACCAGTTGTCCTCGAAGACGTTGTCGACGATCTCCACCAGCGAAGTGCGGGCACGAACACGCGGCTCGCCGCCGGACTCCGAAAGGTAGATCGTGCCGACCGGGAAATCGTCCCCGCGAGAAGCGAAAGCGCGGCCTTGCACGAGCGTGTTCCGCCGGAAGGTGTTCCCGCGGACCACGACGTTGTAGGAGATCTCGTAGAACAACGCCTCGGCCTCGTTGTCCTCGATCAAGTTGTCCTCGATGAGGAAATCGTTGTTGTTCGTGTCGGCCCAGAGCCCGACACCGTGGTTGTGGTGGACCCAGTTGCCGCGGATGTCGGCGCCGTTCACGGCCCAGAATTTCGCTCCGCCGCTGCAGCCGCAGCCGGGTTCCTTCGTCTCCCAGTCGTCGGTGTTGTTCCCGGTGATCTCGTTGCCCTCGACGAGCAGCCCGGTGATCCCGTCGCCCGCCCGGTAGGCGTTGATGCCGTACTGCCCGTTGTTCCGCAGGCAGTTCCGGAGGATCTCCTGACGCGGACCCGCCATCATCGCGGCACCGCGGTTGTCCTCGATGGTGTTGCCTTCGATGGTCCAGTGTTCACCGGAGTCGTGGTTCACCACGCCCTGATCGCGCGGCGCCGCGAAACCGCGGATCGTGAGGCCGCGGATGACGACGTCGCGAGCCCGCTGGGTGAACGCGTAGCGGTTGACGCCGCCACCGTCCAGTACGGCGCCGGGTGCGCCGAGGTAGGCGTTGCCGTCCTTGGGGATGATCTGCCCGAACTCGTCCGGGCCGAGGGTGTGCTTGCCCTCGGTCAGCCAGAATGTCGTGCCGGCCGGGAGTTCACGTGTCTTCGCGGAAAGATCGATCCCCGGGGAGATCACCACGGCGCCGTCCGGTTCGCCCGGGCTCACCGGCCCCGCGGCGCAGGCCGCGACAGGAGCCGCCGAAGCCGTGACGACTCCTGTCGCGAGCAGCATCAGAACAACCAGGAACGCGGGCATGAAGGCAACGGTAAGCCACTATGGACGGTCCCAGGTGGACACTTACAGGTGAACCTTCAGCAGGTCACCGGCTCTCCGAACCCGCTGCAGATGTCCTGCAGGTAGGGCGCCGCCTGCCATTGCGCCGGGGTCAGCCGCCGTGACGTGTCGTGGGCGACGAACGTCCAGGGCCCGTAGTACTGGTTGTCGTACCACCGGTTGTCCTGCCGGAAGGTGATCGACTCGGAGATCACGGCACCCCGGTATGGCGACCAGGCCGGGAAGGTCCCGTAGTTCGAGAGCACCGCCATCCGCCCGCAGAGGCCGAGGCAGCCTTCCAGCGACGAATCGAACTCGAACGTGTTCTCGTGCACCGAAACGCGCTGCGTCTTCCAGCGGCAGTCGCCGTACAGCGGTTCGGTCTTGATACCCGGATCGGAGCAGGCGGACGTCGGCGAAACCAAGGCCGTACAGGACAGCGTCGACGTGTTGGCCGGGCTGTTGCAGAACCGGTCGGCGTTCTCCCACAGCGTGATCCCCGACCAGTTGTCGGAGAACATGTTGCCCCGGATGTCGATCCGGCTGGTCCGGGCGGGCAGTCTGGGCTCGCCGCCCGATTCGCTGAGGTACACCGCGGCGACCGGGAAGTTGTCGCCCTTGGCGGCCCGGTTGCGGCCCTGCACCAGCGCGTTCCGGTTGAAGGTGTTCCCGATCAGCTCCAGGTTGTAGGAGATCTCGTAGAACAGTCCCTCGGAGGCGTTGTCCTCGATCAGATTGTCCTGGATGAGGAAATCGTTGTTGTTCGTGTCGGCCCAGAGCCCGACACCGTGGTTGTGGTGGACCCAGTTGCCGACGACGTCGGCACCGTTCACGGACCAGAACTTCGCCCCGCCGCTGCAGCCGCAGCCCGGGATCTTCGTCTCCCAGTCGCCGGTGTTGTTCCCGGTGATCTCGTTGCCCTCGATCACCAGATCGGTCAGCCCGCCGCCGAAACGGTAGGCGTTGATGCCGTACTGGCCGTTGTTGCGCAGGCAGTTCCCGATCACCCGCTGGCCGGTCCCGGTCATCATCCCGGCGCCGTCGTTGTCCTCGATGACGTTGCCTTCGATGGTCCAGCGCTCACCGGAGTCGTGATTGACCACGCCCTGGTCCCGTTCGGCGACGAAACCGCGGATGGTCAGCCCGCGGATCACCACGTCCTTGGCCGACGTGGTGAAGGCCGCGCGGTTGATCCCGCGTCCGTCCAGTACGGCGCCGGGTGCGCCGAGGTAGACGTTGCCGTCTTTGGGCATGACCTGGCCGAACTGGTCGGAACTCAGCGTATGCGTGCCCGGTGCCAGCCAGAACGTGCTCCCCGGCGGGCTGAACCGGGTCTTGTCGGTCAGATCGGTGCCCGGATCGACGACCTGGGCGCCTTCCGGGGCGGAAGGGACGCCGACGGTCGTGCCGCACACCCCTCGATTCGGCTCTTCGGACGCCACCGCTGTGTGCTCTGTGTTCTCTACGGTGACCTGGAGCAGTAGTACGGACAACGCGGCGCAAAGCGCTCGCATGCCGGTCGAGCGAGGTGCGATCCTTGAGCTCATACCCTTCTCCGAAAAACCGGCTTCACCGGACGGCCACCCAGCCACGGCGCCGGATCTTCCGCGTCGAGCGCTTTGCGGTACACGAGGCAGGCCTGCGAGACCACTTCGACCGTCCGGTCGATGTCTTCTTCGGACAACGCGCTGCTGACCACGAACGACGGTCCGAGGACCCCGCCCGTGACCAGTTGCCGCAGGAACAACGTTCGGTAGTCCTGCGACGGTTTCTTCTCGGCGTCGAGCGTGCCGAAG
The DNA here is from genome assembly GCF_037997115.1 of Amycolatopsis coloradensis. Classification (NCBI taxonomy): domain Bacteria; kingdom Bacillati; phylum Actinomycetota; class Actinomycetes; order Pseudonocardiales; family Pseudonocardiaceae; genus Amycolatopsis; species Amycolatopsis coloradensis. The sequence continues at coordinate 8,929,275 of NZ_CP150484.1, read as the reverse complement.
ACGAGGTTGCTCGCCCGGCCGCGCACGACGACGTGTTCCCCGACCCCGGCCGAGGCCGCGACTTCGCGGACCCCGGCGGCGAGCCGGTCGCCGAGCGCGTGCAGCCGCGCGGCGATGCCTTCTTCGGTGTAGGTCTCCATGACCGCGATCGCGGCGGCCAGCGAATGCGTTTCGGCGCCGTGCGTGGTGGACAGCAGGAAGACGCGCTCCTTGGCGGTGCGGAGCCCGCCGAGTTCCATCAGTTCGCGTTTGCCCGCCAGCGCCGAGACGGCGAATCCGTTACCGAGCGCCTTGCCGAACGTCGAGAGATCCGGCGTGACGCCGTAGAGACCCTGCGCTCCCGCCTCGGACCAGCGGAAACCGGTGATCATCTCGTCGAAGATCAGTACGCAGCCGTACCGGTCGGCGAGTTCCCGCAGGCCGACGAGATACCCGGCGGGCGGTTCGAGCTGGGTGGACGCCTCCAGGATGAGGCAGGCCACCTGGCCCGCGTTCTCCCGCAGCAGCCGTTCGGTCGCGGGGAGGTCGCCGTAGGGGAACGACACGGTGAGATCGGTGATCCCGTCCGGGATGCCCGACGACATCGCCGTGGTGCCGATGAACCAGTCGTCGATGGAGAAGAAGGCGTGGTCACGGCAGATCGCCACGAGCGGCCTTCCGGTGGCGGCCCTGGAGAGCTTGACCGCGGCCGTGGTGGCGTCCGAACCGTTCTTGGCGAACTTGACCATCTCGGCGGTGGGCACGGTTTCGAGGAACTTCGCCGCCGCCCGTTCCTCCACAATGGATGGACGGGCGAAGTTGGCGCCCCGGTCGATCTCGCGGTGGGCGGCTTCGCTCACCCGCGGGTGTACGTGCCCGAGGCTGACCGCGCGCAGCCCCGAGCCGTACTCGATGTACTCGTTCCCGTCGACGTCCCAGACGTGCGCGCCGAGCCCGTGCGAGATGACCGGCGCCAGGTTCTCCGGGTACTGATCGTCGCCCTTGGCGTAGGTGTGCGCCCCGCCGGGGATCATCGCGTGGAGGCGCTCGTTGGCCCGCATGGATCGGGGAAGCTGACGGGGCATGCTCTCACCTCGTGTTCTGTAGTACCTGGTGGCGAATCTGAGACGAATCCGCGTGACCCGCCTCGCCGAAGACCCGCTATCGCGCCGGCGTCCCGCCGACGTCCATCGAGGACGCGGGTCCACCGATGGACGCCAGTACCGCGGAAAGCGGGAGCGCGGATCGGTCCCGCTCCGACATCAGCGCCACCGGAAGCGGCCACGGGATCGCCAGCTCCGGATCGTCGTGGGCGATCGCGACGTCCTCGGAAGGGTCGTGCGCGCGGTCGATCCGGTAGGAGACGTCGGCGTACTCGGTGAGTGCCTGGAATCCGTGCGCACAACCCGCCGGGATGTACAGCGACACCTGAGTCTCCCCGGACAGTTCGAACGTCTCCTTGCCGAGGTACGTCGGTGAATCCGGCCTGAGATCGACCACGGCGTCGAAGACGGCGCCCCAGGAACAGCGGACGAGTTTCGCCTCACCGAGCCCCGAGCGGAGGTGCATCCCGCGCAGCACGCCCTTGCGGGAACGGGAAACACTGTCCTGGAGGAACCCGTTCGGGTCGATCCCCGCCGACCGGACGACGTCGGCGTCGAACGTTCGGCAGAAGAAGCCGCGCTCGTCGGCGTGCGGGGTCGGCTCGAACAGGTACGCGCCCGCGATGGCGGGCACCGGGATGATCTTCATCGGACTCCCATCGGCAGGACGGCGGCCGAAAGTGCGGCGAACTGTTCGTCCAGCAGCCGCTCCTGCTCCGCGCTTCGTTTCGCGACGATCTCGGTCAGTTCGCCCGCCCTGGACTCCAGTTCGGCGAACTGGCGCACCAGCGCCTCGAAGTCGATCTCCTTGGCGGATTGGCAGAACTCCCCGAGCCCGAGTGCGGACATGAGGACCTCGTTCTTGCGGGCGTACCCGACGGACAACGTCGGCTTCGCCAGCTTCAGCGCGCACAAGACGTTGTGGTAGCGCGTGGCGACGACGGTCTCGACCGTCGACATCGTCCGCATCACGTCGTTCAGCGTGGCCGTGTCGGCCGCGGTGACCAGCGGGGATTCCAGCTTCCGCATGATCTCGCCGACCACCTGCGCGTCGGCCCGGTCGCCGATGAACAACCGCACTGGCCGGCCCTCGGCGACGAGGCCGGCGACGAACCGAGTCATCTTGTCCACATAGGACCTGTAGATCTCGGCGGCGCGGGCCCTGTCGTCGTTCCCGCCGTGATAGGCCATCACGCCGATTCCGACGGAACGGGGCACCACCGGCTCCGAAGTCGAAGAGAGAGCGAAGGCGAGGTCGGGGTAGACGCGGTCGTTCGTGACGTCGGTGCCCATCGCGCGCATCGCTTCCCGCGACGGCTCGTCCCGGTAGGACCGGAACGACGCGAGCCGCGCCGCCCAGCCGATGATCGTCCGGGTGGCCCGGTGCGTGCTCACGGTGGCGCCGACACTCACCAAAGCCACCTTGGTGCCGACCAGACGGCCGGACGCCGAAAGCAGCAGCAGTGCGTACGGGAAGCCCCACGGACGCAAGGGAAGGGAGGATTCGAGGACACCCATCCCCGGCACGATCACCACGTCCTGACGCCTGACCCAAGCCGTCGTGCGGAAGATGTCGACGAGTTTCCCGAAGCCCTTCATGGCGATGGAAAACGGTCCCGATGCCGTTCGGTACTCACCTTCGTACCAGTTCAACGCGGTCGTCTCGAGTCCGTAGCGCGCCGCGACGACTTCCGGACCGCCGCACATCACGCTGAGCGCGGCGTCCGGATGTTCCGTGCGCAGATACCCGAGAACCGCCTCGAAGGAACCGTCGTTGCCGAGGTTCCCCGATCCGAGGAGTCCGAACAGCCCGATTCTCGCGGGCGAGGTCAAGAGACTCGTCCCTCCTGGCCTGCGACGACCGACGCCACGGAGACCTCACGCGGGCCCAGTTCGGCCTCGGCCTGGTCGGGCATCCGGCCCATGGCCGGGTTCCCCGCCCGGTTCAGCATCCATTGCCGCAGATAGCGGAAGCATTCGCGCTTCTCCGCGCCGGAGATCGGCGCGTTGCGGATCGCGTTGACGTAGCCGAGCACGTACTCGCCGAGCAACCGGACCATCGGGTGGCGGAGCTTGTCGGCCCGCTTCGGGTCGAGGTTGGCGGCCCGCCTGCGCACGGTCGGGTGCTCGTGCTCGGAGCGGCCGGGGTGGTCACGCCGGAAGTACAGCCAGTCGGGCACCTGGTGGAACGGGCCGTGCAGGGCGAGTTCGGAGATGATCGTGCGGTCCGCGTGGTGGTAGCTGTCCAACGGTGCGACGCGGCGCAGCACCTCGGTGCGGATGACCGCGCCGTCGTCGTCCCCGCCGGGTGCGAACAACGTGCTGCGGAAGCGTTCCGCGGCGTGCGGCGAAGCCGTGTTGAGCGGGTACTCCAGTGCCTGCGTGACGACGGCCTTCTCGTCGATCATCGCCGTCCACGAGTGCGAGAGGACGAACTCGGGGTGCTCGTCGAGCGCCTCGACGCACCGTTCCAGCAGGTCGCATGCGTAGAGGTCGTCGTCGGACGCCCACTTGAACAATTCGCCGCGGGCGACGTCGACGCAGTAGTTGTGGTTCGGCGCGCAGCCGATGTTCACCGGTTGGCGGACATACCGGACGCGGGAATCCATCTTCGCGTACTCGCGGCTGATCTCTTCGGTGCGGTCCGAGGACGCGTTGTCCGAGATGATCAGTTCGAAGTTCTCGTAGCTTTGGCCGAGGAGTGCGTCCAGCGATTCGGCGAGGTAATCCTCGCCGTTGTAGACAGGGAGCCCGATGCTCAGCCGAGGAGCGGTGCTCATGACGTCCTCATTTCTTCCTTCTCCGAAGTTAGGTGCTCTTTGAGGGCGGAATGGAGCTGAAGCCACCACACCGCCGATCCGCTGGTGATCGCCAACGCGACTCCCCAAGCGGATCCGGACGCCCCGGCCAAGAAGGCGCCAATGAGCCCGAAACCGACATAGCCGGCCGAGTTGATCAGCTGGGCGCGAAGGCTCCTTTTCGCAGCGCCGAGCGCACGCAATCCGGCGGCCGCCCCGGTGTTGAATCCCGCCGCGGCGATACCGATGGTCACCGGGAGGATCAGTTCGGAGGCGGGAGCCCAGACGTCGCCGAGGACGAACCGGCCGGCGTCGTCGGGTACCAGAAGCAAGGCGAGACCCCAGACCAGGGCGGCGGCCGCCTGGCCCGCGCCCAGAACGGCGCAGAAGTGGCGTAGGCGATGCGGCGCTCGCTGGAGCACTCGCGCACCTTCCGCCACCGTGACCAGGGAAAGTCCCATCAGAAGAGCGAAGAACGGTCCGAGCAGCAGTTCGGCGCCGCGGACCGCGCCGACGCTCTCGAGTCCGGCGATCGCGCCGAGTCCGTACATGCGCAGCTGCGTCGAGCCGCTGTTGCTGACGTTTTCGATCAGGTAGCGGGTGCCGAGGTCTCGGTGCCGCTTGAGCCAGTCGAGCGTGCCGCGCGGATCCGGCCGGACCCCGGCCTGCAGGCAGCCGTATCCGGCGGCGACCGCCCCGGACAGGCCCCACGCCAGGATGAACGCGACGACCGAGTCGAACCACCGGTGGGCGATGAACAGCGCCGGGATCAGGGCGACGCCCCAGACGACGTCGTTGACGAACGCCTTCTTCCCGTGCCCCGCTGCGAAGAAGCTGAACCGCCACGCGTCCTGCAGCAGCAACGTGGGGATGACCAGGCCGAGCGCGACGAACGCGCCGCCGATGGGGCCGCCCACCACGAGACCGGCGACCACACTGATGGCACCGGCGAGGACACCCGCGGAGAGCGCCGTCCCGGTCGCCCTGGCGGTCGCCGTCCGCCAGGTCTCGGTGGGCACCCCGGAGAAACGCACCATCAGCGGATCCGTCGTCAGCCCGCGCGACAGGTTGAGCACCACGCCGTAGCTGACCCAAGCGAGGCTGAACATGCCGAAGGCGAACGTGCCGAGTGAGCGCGCCACGAACAGCCCGACCACGAAGTTGGTGATGCTGGAGACGGCCTGGTCGCCGAGGCCCCAGCTGAGCCGTCCGGCCATGGCCCGGACGGCTTGGGAACGCAGAAGTGATCGCATGGGGCCTCTAATTCTTGAGCAATCCGGCGTCGTGCAGTGCCTGAGCGGCGGCGACGACGGAATCGAACGGCAGCCCGGACCGATCGGCGACGTCGAGGAGGCTGTGCTCGCCGTCCGAGAGGTTGAGCACCCAGAGCATGGCCATCTGGGCATGCTTGGCGTCACTTCGCCCGCCGAGCGAGTCGTACAGCCCGCGCTTGCCGAGTTGCGGCTCGCCGAACGGGCTGAGGTTGACGTAGCTGCGGTTGCGGTCGAGGACGGCGAAGGTGTCCCGCAAGGTCTGAAGGGTTTCCTCCATGGCCGCGGTGGAAACGAAATCGAGGTTGTCGGCCGAGGTGTGATATTCGGGATAACCCGCATACGGCGTCCTCGTCAGCGAACCGACGCCGAGATTGAAACCGGGGGAGCAGAACTGGCGCTCGTCGTAGCCGTACGGTGAGAAGTCGGCGATCTTGTGGGCGCGATCGGCCAGGACGTACGTGAGCACGCGATCGATTTCGGCGTCGCCCCGGCGGCTTCGTTTGTAGGTCAGCGGCCCCGGGTCACCCGCGCACGCCAGCACGAGCCCGGCCTTGATCCGGCCGACGCGGTCGTTGTTGCGCGCGAGCCAGGTGATGGCGCCGATCGTGCCCGGCATGAACAGGAACCGGTACGTGTAGTGGGGCTTCTTCAGCGTCCGCGCGAACGCGGCGGCGATCGCGATCCCGGCGACGTTGTCGTTCGCCAGCGAGGGATGGCAGGTGTGGCAGGAGATGATCACTTCGTCGGTGACTTCGCCCGGTACGACGTGTTCGGCGTAGGTGAGGCTCCCGTTCGTCAGCGTGGAGTCGATGTGGACCTCGTACTCGCCGTCCGGCATCGCGTCGAGGGTCTCCTGTGCCAGGCAGAAACCCCACGTCGGCGAGTAGTAGCTGGTCCGGTACGGCACCAAGGACGGTTGATCGGGCAGGGTGTGCAGGTGTTCGCGCAGTTCGGTGAGTGGCATCGTCCGCGAGACCGGGACGCTGTAGCCGACGACGTGCAGGTTCGACTCCCGGAAGTCGACGACCTTCCGCCCGGAAGGGTCCTTCACCCAGGCGTCGCGGATGTTCCACTCCTGGGGAACGGTCCAGTCGAGCACCTGAGTCCCGGTCGGCACCTCGTGGACGTCGAGCGGGATGTGCTCGCCGAGGATCTCCAGCGTGGCGCGGACGCCGTCGCCGGTGATGCTGCGGCAGAGCGGATACAGGCGCTCGACCAGTTCGCGCAGGTCGGCGCCCGTGTCCAGTGGCTTGCGGGTCATCACCGTCGCCGCAGGGTTTCGTCGATCTCGCCGGCGGCGGCCCGCGCGTTGAGCGTGGCCAGCCTGGTGAAGCGGTTCTTGAAGTCGTGCGCGGTCAGGCCGTGCGTGCGGTAGGCGTAGATCAGGTCGAGCGCCCCGTCCTTGACCGACCACTCGCATTCGAAGCCGGGGATCGCGTCGCGGAAGCGGGAGAAGTCGACGCGATAGGAGCGCGGGTCGCCCGCGGACTCGCCGGTGATCCGCAGCTTCGCGCTGGGGACGGCCTCGACGACCTGCTGGGCGATCTCGGCCACGGTCACGTTGTTGCGCTCGGTGCCGATGTTGAAGGCCTTGTCGTGGACGGCCACCTTGGGCGCGACCAGCGCGGCCTCGAAGGCGCGCGCGATGTCCTTGGCGTGCACCAGCGGCCGCCACGGCGACCCGTCCGACAGCACCAGGATCTCGCCCGAAACGTGGGCGTGCGCGGTGAGGTTGTTGAGCACGATGTCCGACCGCAGCCGCGGCGAGAAGCCGAACGCGGTGGCGTTGCGCATGTACACCGGGGTGAAATCGTCGTCGGCGAGTTCGTGGAGGTCGTCCTCGACCCGCACCTTCGACTCGGCGTACGGCGTCACCGGGCGCAGCGGCGCGTCCTCGTCGACGAGGCCGTCTCCGCCCGAAGCCCCGTAGACCGAGCACGTCGAGGCGTAGAGGAACCGCTTGACTCCAGCGTCCTTCGCCAGCTTCGCGAGCTTGACCGAGGCGTGGTGGTTGATGTCGTAGGTGAGCTCCGGCGCCAGCGACCCCAGCGGGTCGTTGGACAGCGCGGCGAGGTGGATCACCGCGTCCACCCCGGTCACGTGCTCGGCCGCGACGTCGCGGAGGTCGACTTCGTAGCCCTTGGGATCGTCGGGTTTCGGGCCCAGCACGCAGGTGTCGAAGAGACCGGAGTCGAGGCCGACGACCTCGTGGCCTTCGGCGGCCAGTACCGGGGCCATCACCGTACCCAGGTAACCCTTGTGCCCGGTCAGCAGCACACGCATGGCTTTCAGCCTTTCGGAGTGAGGTCGAGCGTCAGTTTCTTGAGGTCGAAGGCCTCCGCGTAGCGCTGCCCGCATTCGATTCCGCGGATACGGGCGAGGCCGAGGAAGGCTTCCCGGTCGTACCAGGGCCGGTGCCGCTGAGAGGCGTAGTGCTCCTGCAGCAGCCGGACCTTCTCTTCGGCGCGCTCGGGCGTGAGCGGTACGTACGCGGTGGGTTTGGCGAGGTCGCCGTCCCATTTCGCGATCTCGTACTCCAGCTGGAGATGGGTGCGGAACACCGTCGGCACCAGCGTCGCCAGCCCGCGGTGGTCCTGGTGCGCGTCCGCCGTGCGCGGGGAGAGGACGAGGTCCGGGTCGGTGCGGCGGCGCAGCTCTTCCAGGGCGTTCTTGGCCTCTTCCCAGTGCGCGGGGAACCGGCCGTCGGGCAGTTTGAGCACGGTGACCTCGACGTCGGCGCCCTGGCAGAAGGCCGCGAGCGCGGCGCGCTCCTCGGCCTCCCGTTCGGTGCCGCCGCCGGAAAGGACGAGCGCGTCCACCCGGACACCGGGGTTGGCGGCGCAGAGCGTCAGCAGGGTGCCGCCCGCCCCGATGGCGATGTCGTCGCAATGCGCGCCCAGCGCGACGATCCGTTCGAGCCCGCCGGTACCGAGTCCGATCACGCGATGCTCACCGGAGCCGGTTCGTGTTCCCACAACGCCCACGGACGGTCGCCGCGCGCGTAGGCGTCGTCCAGCTGGACGCGTTCCTTGACGGTGTCCGTCGGCTTCCAGAACCCGCGATACGGGTACGCGAGCAGTTTCCCCTGCTTGGCGAGTTCTCCGCAGCCGTCGGCCACGAGGTCGCCGCCCTCGGGGATGTGGTCGAAGATCTCCTGGCGCAGCACGAAGTACCCGCCGTTCTCCCACAGCGGCATCTCGCTGACCGGGGTCAGCGCGCCGATCCGTCCGTCCTCGCCCATCTCCACGCAGTGGAACGACGACTGCGGCGGTACGACCATCATCGACGCGCCGGCGTCGGATTCGGTGAACCGCTCGATCATCTCCGGCAGGGGAGCGTCGGTGAGGACGTCGGCGTAGTTGGCGAGGAACATCTCGTCGCCCTCGAGGTACGGGCGCACCCGGCGCAGCCGCTCGCCGATGGCCGATTCGAGGCCGGTCTGCACGAAGGTGATCGACCAGTCCGCGATGTCGGTCGACAGCAGTTCCGCCTTGCCGTTGCGCAGGACGAAATCGTTGGAGGTGGTCTCCCGGTAGTCGAGGAAGAACTCCTTGATGTGGTGCGCGCCGTAGCCGAGGCAGAGGACGAACTCGGTGTGGCCGAAATGCGCGTAGTACCGCATCACGTGCCAGATCAGGGGTCTGGGGCCGACCATGGCCATCGGCTTGGGCACGTCGGACGCGTCACCGTTGCGCATCCGCATGCCGTAGCCGCCGCAGAAGAGGACTACCTTCACGACTTCACCTCGACGATTTCCAGGTGCGGGATGGGGAAGACCAGTTTTCCGCCCCACTCGTCCACAAAGGACAGTTGGGCGGTCAATTCCTTCCGGAGGTTCCACGGAAGGACGAGCACGTAATCCGGCTTGTCGGCTTCGATCCGTTCGGGTGGCAGGATCGGGATCCGGGTCCCGGGGGTGAACCGGCCGTGCTTGTACGGGTTCCGGTCGACGGTGTACCGCAACACGTCCGGGCGGATACCGCAGTGGTTCAGCAGCGTGTTCCCCTTGCCGGGGGCGCCGTAACCGACGACGGTCTTGCCTTCGAGCGCCGCGTCGGTGAGGAACTTGTTCAGCTCGAGCCGGACCTTGGTGACCCGCTCGGAGAATTCGGTGTAGCCGGACATTTCGTGCAGTCCGGCGGCTTTCTCGGCGTCGAGGACCTGAGTCATCCGCTCGCTCGGTTCGCCGGCGACGGCGTCCGGGCGCGCCCACAACCGGATCGAACCGCCGTGGGTGGGCAGGAGTTCGACGTCCACAACGGACAATCCGCCGCGCGCGAGGGCCCGGCGCGCGGAATCCACCGTGTAGTACTGGAAGTGCTCGTGATAGATCGTGTCGTACTGGTTCTCCTGGATCAGTGTCAGCAGGTGCTGGACCTCGATGCTGACCCAGCCGTCGTCGGCGACCAGGGCGCGGAGCCCGTGCGTGAAACCGATGATGTCCGGAATGTGTGCGTAAACGTTGTTCGCCACTACGAGGTCGGCCGGACCATGTTCCTCACGGACGTCGCGTCCGGTCTCGGGACTGAGGAACGCGGTCTTCGTCGGCACCCCGGCGTCACGCGCGGCTTGGCCCACGTTCACCGAGGGTTCCACGCCCAGACAGCGGATCTGCTGTGCCACAACGTGTTTGAGCAGATAGCCGTCGTTGCTGGCGACCTCGACGACGAACGAGGACTCGTCGAGCCCCAGCCGCTCGACGGCGCCGTCGACGAAGGTCTTCGCGTGTTCGACCCAGGAGGAGGAATACGACGAGAAGTACGCGTATTCGGTGAACGTCTCTTCCGGGGTGATCAGCGGCGGAATCTGGGCGAGCCGGCATTCCGTGCAGACACGCAGATGCAGGGGGTATGTCGGCTCCGGCTCCGCGAGCTGCTCCGCGGTCAGAAATCGTTCGCACGGCGGTGTCGCCCCGAGGTCGGCGACACTGGCGAGATGGGCCGAGCCGCAGAGTCGGCAGGTGGTCATCGAAGAGGCTCCTTGGCTCGCGTCACGTATCCCAGACGTCGGCACCTCGGGTCGCCTCGTTACATGCCTTTCAGGGGTCTCACGCTTCCGTCTCACAACCGAAACCTGTCGTCTCGGCCATCGGCGCAGACGTCTCCGCCATCCGGGCGCGGGTACCCCGGCGGATCGCGTTTAGCGGGCTGAACGCGATCCGGCCAGACCCGCGTGAAGGCCCCCTTCCCGCGGCTGAGCCGAGGGAAGGGGGCCTGCACGCGCCTTCAGCTCATCGTCAAGAAACCACCAGCGCGTAGTCCGCGTCGGTGGCCGACGTCTCCGGGTGACCGTCGGCGTTCACCTGCGTCGCCACGACCTCCACCGTCCACGTCCCCGCGGCCGGCTTCTCGAGGATGACGTTCTCCACCGTGTCGACCGTGTTCGGCGAGCCGCCCGCGGTCGAGAAGTTGCCCGCCTTCAGCCCGTTGTTGCCGTAGTAGACGGTCCCGTTCGGCGCGGTGACCTTCAGGGTCAGGTCGTTGACCCTGGCGACCGACGCGCTCGGAGAGCCCGCCGGGTCGGTGTAGGCGAGCGTCGCCTTGAACTGCTTGGTCCCGTTCACCGCGACCGTGTACTTCTTCGACTGCCCGGTGCCCAGCAGGTCGGTCTCGTTCACCAGCACCGGCAGTTTCCACCCGTTCGCCTTGGCCTGGTCGTGCAGGTACCGCACGTTCGCGGTGCCCCAGCCCTGATGTGTCCTGGTCATGTCGTGCGATGTGCCGCTGAACGCGAACTGGTCGGCCCCGTTGACCAGCAGCGCCTTCGCGGTCGCCGCGTGCGGGCGGCTCGTGAAGACGTCGCGGCCCTTGCCGGGGCCGCCGTCGAACACGCCGTCGGCCCACATCTGGAACAGCAACCCGGCGTTCCCGCAGGTGATCGGGGTCGCGCCGCTCGTGCCGCCGAACGATGTCGTGTACGAGGTGTCACTGCCCGACGACGTGGTGTCGATCCGGTCGTAGTAGTTCGACAGTTCCGGTTTGATCCGGCCGTCGGCGGCCGGGCCGATGCTGGCGCCGCCGCTCCACTTGTCGTCTGTGCGGCCCAGCGTGTTGTAGTGGTACTGCCCGCCGACCGAGAGCACGTTCTTCGACCAGGCCTGCGGCCGCGACTGCTGGGTGCCCGCGTTGCTCTGCGACTGGCAGATCAGCAGGTCGTGGTCGAAGACGATCTTGTCGAGCTCGGCGGAGACGGAGTTGTAGGCCGTGGTCAGCCCGCCGCCCCAGCTGTTGCTCTGGAACACCGCGCGGTACTTGCCCGCCGGATCGACCAGTTCCTTGGTGTGGGCGTAGCGGTCCGGCTTGTTGTAGGTGGCGAAGATCCCCTGCGCCTCGGGCAGGAGTCCCCGTTGTGGCGCGCTCACTCCCGAGGCGAAGATCTGGCCGTAGGTGGAGGTCCCGTGGCTGGTGCTGGTGGAGTTCGAGCCGTGCATCACCGTCGGCCGGGCCTTGAACTCCTGGTGGGTGACGCGCAGGCCGCCGTCCATCACCTCACCGCGCACGCCCTGGCCGCGATAGCCGCCGACGCTCTCGATGTGGTTCGCGCCCCCGCTCTCCCTGGCGTTGGCCATGTCGGTCTCGGGGGCGGTGATCGCGCCGACCGCGAGCACCTCGGCCCCCTGCGCCACGGTGGCGGCTTGGCCGGCACCGAGTTTCGCGACGATGTGCTGCCCGCTCTGCGAGATCGCCTCGATCCCGCCGCCGAGCCGCAGGATCCGCTCGGCCACCGCCCGCTGGTCCCGGGCGTCCGACTCGACCAGCGTCACCAGGTAGCCGCCCGTCGCGGCCAGTGAGATCTCCACCTTGTCGTCCGGTCGGTATTCGCCGAGCCAGCGGACGAAATTCAATTCCGCCACCGATTCGCGGTTCTCCGGCTTCAGTCGGACCACGTAGGCGAAATCGGGAATGTAGGTCCCGATCCGCACGCCGAGTGAGCGCAATTTCCCGCGCTGTGCGTCGGTCAGCGCGCTTCGGACCTGGAGCAGATATGCGCCCTTCCACTCCTGGCTCGCCGCCGTGCGCTGGGTCAGCGGGTCGAAGGTCCTGCTGGCCAGACGGATGAACTGCGGGTCTTCGGCGGCCGGGGCGGCGACGGCCGCCCCGCTCGTCAGTAGCATCGCGCCGATCATGGGCGCGAGAAAGCGGACAGACTTCGGCCGTGGCATGAAATACCTCCGGGGAGCTCTGCAGGGGAGAGGTCTTTCGAAGGTACCGGCCGAAAAGCGTGATGATCAGCCGCTGAACGGCCCAGCCGTTTCCCGGTGGTGCGGGAAATGGAGCATAAACGGTTAAAAACCGCTTCAGGAAATCTCGTCGATCGCCCCGCTGAAGCGCGTCAGCCGCTCGCGTTCCTCTTCGTCGAGCCGCCGCGTGCTGCCTTCGGGCAGGGTGCACGCGACCCAGATGGTGCGGCAGCGCGCGTAGACGGCCCGTTCGTCGCGCAGCCTGCTGTTCACCACGACGTCGCAGGTGCCGATCCGGCCGACCACGGTCTCCACCTCGACCGGGTTGTCACGGAACGTCAGCCGCCGCAGGTAGCTGACGTTGTGCTTCGCGATCAGGTACGCCGGTCCCTTGGCCTGGAAAAGGTGCTCACGCCGCGGGTCGAGCAGCGCGATCTGGGCTTCCTGGAAGTAGTCCAGCAGCCGCACGTTCCCGACGTGACCGAGACAGTCCAGGTCGGCGACACGCAGGCGATGGCGGTGGAGGTGGATCTCGGGAGCGGGACGCGCACTGGTCGTCCCCAGCGGATGTGCGTGCACGAAGTGGATCTTCAACGATCGCGCGGTGTTCCGGCCGCGCGGCGCAACGGACACCGGCCCGGTTCACTCCATCAGGGCTTCGGACAGCTCGCGGATCGCGGCGGTCTCGGCGGTGTGGATGTCCCGGATCAGGCCGCCCATCGTGCCGAAGAGTTCACGGGCTTCGACGTCGGTGAACGGTGTTTCGTCGTTGTAGTGCGCGCGCAGTTTCCACATTTCCGCACCGGCCGCCGCGGCGGCGTCCTGCCCCGCGTCGCCCTCCCGGACACCCGCCGATACCGCGCTGACCAGTCCGCGCACCCAGGCGAACTCCGCGTTCGACGCCGGGACCGCAGTCTCGGCCAGTTCGGCCCAGCGTTCGCCGATTCCGCGCCAGGTCGAGGCCTGTTCGGCCAGCGCCGGAAGTTCGAGCAGGCCGGCGGCTTCGGTGAGCGCGTCGGCGAACAGCCCGCGCAGGTGCCCGCCCTCCATCCCGGCCGGGGTGACGCTCTCCCAGACGTTGAACAGCGCCCCGACGAGCCCGCGCCGCTCGCCGAACGCGCGCGGCCAGCCCTTCGGGTCACGTTCGTCGGTCATCGCCTTCGCCCAGCGCCCCCAGGCGGGCAGCGAGAACGACTTCGACGGTGCCGAGAGACTCCGGACGCAGTCCGTCAGCCCGTCGCGCACGGCCGTCCGCCAATCGGGGACCTCACCGGGCCGGATCGTCGCGAGCAGGTTCTTGTACGAGCCGACCCGGCCGCGCGCGGCGTCGAAGGTCTTCCGGTCGACCGTCAGCGAGGCGAGGTTCCGGTCGTCGACGAGCACCCGGCCGTCTTCTTCGCCGTACGCGACGACGAAGTGGCCGCCACCGCCGGACATCTCCGGCGGCAGGTGCCAGTAACCGAGCGATTCGCGGTCGGGGAGGACGAGCACCGGCCGCCCCGCTTCGAGTTCGGTGCCGAGTCGTTTCGCGGCGGCGCGTTTACCGCCGGTGGTGTGGAGATCGACGCCGAGCCCCAGTCGGTCCACTGTGGACTTGAGCCAGTCCTGGGGGTACTGCCAGCGTGCGCGGAAACCGAATACGATCGTCGACATCTTTTCGTGCGCGAAATCCCACAGGATGTAGCCGGCCCCGATCCCGCCGGAGACGGCGAAGATCAGCGCCTCGCCGGGCGCCTTCCCGTCCGGCCCTTCGACACCGTGATGCGCCAGCACGGCGGCCACGGCCGAGACGTCCGGTTGCAGCCCGCCGCGCAATTCGTACTCGGTCACCCCACCATCATGCCCGCTTCGGCCTCAGAAGTCCCTGATCAGGGAAACCCTGCCGCGCAAGGGATCCGCGACGTACACCGTCCTGGTGCGCTGGTCGATCGCGACGGCGCCCGGGTTCACGCCGAGTGACAGGTCTCCGGTGAGCAGGCTCGTCACCCCGTCGATCCTGGCGAGGCCGTTCGGCCCTCCGTTGGAGTACACGGTGTTCGATCCTTCGTGGACCACCACCGATGAAGACTCCGAGCGCAGCAACACGGTCGCCTTCTCCTTGCGCGTGCCCGTGTCCACGATGGACAGATGATGGATCGCCGAATTCGCGACGAACACCGTCCCGGACGCGCTGTGCACGGCGACCCCGGTCGGTGACTTGCCGACCGGGATCCCGCCGGTGAACTTGCCCGCGCCGATGTCGAAGACCTCTAGAGAGTCAGTGGTCGTGCTGGTGCAGTACGCGAGCTTGCGTCCGCTGTCGACCGCCGTCGACGACAACCCCCGTGTGGGACCGGGGACGAGGTCCAGCAGGCGGCAGCCGACGCCGTCGATGACGGCCAGCGTCCCGGTGAGGGCGCTGGCCGCGTAGATGCGGTTCGCCCGCTCGTCGACGTCGACACTGGACGCGCCGGGGCCGGCGGGCACCACGCTGACGACGTCCCTGGTCCGCCCGTCCAGGACGAGGACGGTCCCGCCGGGCGGGTTCGCGACGAAGACCCGGTCGGTCGCGGTGTCCACGGCCAGCCCGGCGGGCTCGCCGCCGACCGGGATCACGTCGCCGACCGTGCCGGACCGTGAGTCGAGGACGACGACCGTGCCGGTGGACGGGTCGGAGACGTACGCGAAGCCGGTGACGGAATTCACCGCGACCGCCTCCGGGGCGCCTCCCACCTCGACGAGAAGCACTTTTTCGGCTCTGGCCGCCGGCGCGAAGGCGACCGCGGAGGCGCCGGCCGCGGCCAGGGCGAGCAGGGCTCGGCGGCTCAGTTCGGGTCCTCGCACTGGCGCCTCCCGATGATCGTTCCGGGGTTCGACGATAACCCGCGAGCCGAGCACGCGAAGGAACTTCGCGTCCCCCGATCGCGTTGTTTCCGATGAGTAACCCCCACCCCGGAGAAAGGAAGGAGCAGGACGCCGTGCACAAACACCAGAACGGGCTCAAGACCGTCGTCCTGCTCGGCCTGCTGTCCGCGCTCATCGTCGGGATCAGCGGTTTCTTCGGGCGGGGCGCGCTGGTCATCGGGCTGGTGGTGGCGCTCGGGGTCAACGCGTACGCCTACTTCAACTCCGGCAAGCTGGCGTTGCGGGCCATGCGCGCCCGGCCGATTTCGGAGGCCGAGCAGCCGGCGATGTACCGGATCGTGCGGGAGCTGGCGACCACCGCGCGGCAGCCGATGCCGCGGCTCTACGTCAGCCCCACCCAGGCCCCGAACGCCTTCGCCACCGGCCGCAGCCCCCGGCACGCGGCGGTGTGCTGCACCACCGGCATCCTCGGCCTGCTCGACGAACGCGAACTGCGGGCGGTGCTCGGGCACGAGCTGTCCCACGTCTACAACCGCGACATCCTGATCTCGTGTGTCGCGGGCGCGCTGGCGAGCGTGATCAGCGTGATCGCCAACATCGCGATGTTCACCAGCCTCTTCGGCGGCAGCAACCGCGAGGACGGCGACAGCCCGCTGGTCGGGCTGCTCCTGGTCTTGATCGGGCCGATCGCGGCCGCCGTGGTGAAGCTCGGGGTGAGCCGTTCGCGCGAGTTCCAGGCCGACGCGTCGGGCGCGGAACTCACCGGAGACCCGCTCGGGCTCGCGTCGGCTCTGCGGAAGCTCGACCAGGGGACGCGCACGGCGCCGCTCGTGCCGGAACCGAAGCTGGTCTCGCAGTCGCACCTGATGATCGCGAACCCGTTCCGGCCGGGCGAAGGCCTCACGAAGCTCTTCTCGACCCACCCGCCCATGGCCGAACGCATCCGGCGCCTGGAAGAAATGGCGCGCCACCCCCACTGACCAGCCGGATCGCGATTAGCCCGCGAAACGCAGGTCGCCTCCGGATCGCGATTAGGGGGCTAAACGCAGGTCGGCCGCCGGTGTCTCACCTCGTGGGAGCGGGAAGCGGGGCATCTGCGCGCGAGTTCCCCGGGCATGGGTTCGGCACAGCAGTTGCACCTCGGGGTCGCGCTCGACGGGGCGGGCACCATCCGGCCGCCTGGCGGGTCTCCGACGTCCGGCCGACCGCGTTGTTCACCGCAGCCCACTACCTCGCCCACGCGAAGCTCGCCGAAGCGGCTTCGCTCGACTTCGTCACCCTCGACGACAACCTCGCGCTCCAACCCGGAGGCGAGGAGGTCGTCCGAGGCCGGCTCGACGCGCTACTGGCCTTCGCCGCGATAGCCCCGATGACCAGCGGAATCGGCCTCGTCCCGACGGTCACCACCACCCACACCGAGCCGTTCCACATCTCGACGGCCGTCGCGCGCCGGCAGTTCGTCGGCACCGCCCGGCAGGTCGCGGAGTCGATCGACGAGTACGTCCAGAGCGACGCCGCCGACGGCTTCGTGCGTTCGTCGACGACGTCGTCCCGCAGTTGCAGGAACGGGGTGTCTTCCGGACCGACTACACCGGCGACACCCTGCGCGAGCACCTGTTCAGCCGGTGGCACCCTGGGTGCGCGCGACGTTCATCAGATATTCGCCGTAGCCGGACTTCGCCAGCTTCGCGCCGAGCGCGTAGCACTGTTCCGCGTCGATGAAGCCCATCCGCAGCGCGACTTCCTCGAGACACGCGATCCGGACACCCGTCCGGTGTTCGAGGACCTGCACGAACTGGCCGGCCTCCAGCAGTGAGTCGTGCGTGCCGGTGTCGAGCCAGGCGAACCCGCGGCCGAGGTCGATCAGGGTCGCGCGGTCCTGCCGCAGGTAGGTGAGGTTGACATCCGTGATCTCCAGTTCCCCGCGCGGCGAGGGCTTGAGGTCACGGGCGATCTCGACGACCTGGTTGTCGTAGAAGTACAGGCCGGTGATGGCCTTGTTCGACTTCGGCTTCTCGGGTTTCTCCTCGATGGAGAGGAGCTTGCCGTCGGCGTCGATCTCGCCGACGCCGTACCGCTGCGGGTCCTTGACCGGGTAGCCGAACAGCACGCAGCCGTCGAGCGCGGTCGCCGCGGCCTGCAGCCTGCTGGAGAACCCCTGGCCGTAGAAGATGTTGTCACCGAGCACGAGCGCGACGTCGTCGTCGCCGATGAAGTCCGCGCCGATGACGAAAGCCTCGGCCAGCCCGTTCGGCGCGGCCTGCTCGGCATAGCTGAAACTGAGCCCGAACTGGCTGCCGTCGCCGAGCAGCCGCCGGAAATGCGGCAGGTCGACCGGCGTCGAGATGATCAGGATCTCGCGGATCCCGGCGAACATCAGCACCGAGATCGGGTAGTAGATCATCGGTTTGTCGTAGACCGGTAGCAGCTGTTTCGATATCGCCTGGGTGATGGGATGCAGACGCGTCCCACTGCCGCCCGCCAGCACGATGCCCTTCATGCGATGCCCCCGCTTCGTAGCCGATCGCTCGGGAACTCACACTACCGGGTGGCTCAGAAAGCCGGGCCCTTCGCGAAGTACGCCTTGCAGCCGAGGTTGTACTCGGTGGAGATCTGCAACACGTTCTTGCCCCCGTCGACCGGCAGCAGCGTCGAGCTGTAGTTGGGGCAGAAGTTGTCGTGGATCCCGACGATGTGCACCGGGGCCGGAAGTTCGTACCAGTGTCCGGCGCCGAAGTTGTCGTTGGCCAGCAGCACCCTGCCGTTCTTGTCCTGCGGGACCCCGGCGGCGTTGGTGTAGATCTGCCCGACCATCACCAGCCGCACCCCGTTCGGGCCGCCCGGGAACAGCGTGATCGTCTGGGCGTGCTGGAAGTAGTTGCCGTTCGCGGTGGTGACGCGGGTACCGGGGTCGCGGGGATCGCCCCAGTTGGCGCCGTCGGAGGAGATCTTGAAGTACGGGTCGCAGAAGCGGTCGCGGTAGTTGCAGATCTCGTAGGCCAGGTAGTACCGGCCGTCGGGCAGGCGGCGGATGATCGGCATCCCCGGCCGCACCCGATGGGGCGGGATGGCCATCGTGCGCTGCTTGGTGCCCCAGTTCACCCCGTCGGTGGAGGCGACCCGGTTCATCACCTGCGCGAACTGCGGCGCCTCGGTCTCGTCGGCGTAGTGCAGCCAGAGCGTGCCGCCCGCGTCGACGACGAACTCCGGCTCCCAGATGCCGTCGTGATTGTGCGAACGGGCCGCCTCGGACAGGAAGCCCCACGTGCGGCCGGCGTCGCGGCTGGACCAGATCCTGATGCCGATCCGCCGCTGCGGACCGGCGTCCTGCCGGTAGCTCGCGGCCCACAGCAGGGTGCCCGCGCGGAGCCTGCCGACCCGTTGCGGCAGTTCGTACAACGTCCCGCAGCACATGCCGCGGCGGCCGTCGCGATCGCGGATCTCACCGATCTTGTGGAAGCTCTGGCCCTCGTCGGTGCTCTCCATGATCGGGGTGAACTTGCCGCTCGCGTCCTCGCTGGTCAGCGACGCGAGGATGCGGCCGCGGCCGATCGCCGAATGCTCCAGGCGGATGAGCCGCGGGTACGAGCCGTAGCCGGGTACGAGCTGCTGGCGCTCGGCGGCCTGCGCGGAGGTGAACAGGGACGCGATCACCGTGAGTGACAGCGCGAAGGCGAGTGCAGAGCTGAAACGGCGCTTCATGGTGACCTTCCTCGAACGCGATCGCCGGATTACAACACGGGCTTTTGTCCCTTTCGGACTCCCGCGAAGGCGACGCGGCGGAAACCCACGTCCGAGTGGCGTGAATCGCTCGGCCGAGTGGTCCGGTAACGCTGGGCTATCGGCAGGCGAAGATCCGTTGACGGGTTCGACCAGGGGGAAATTCGTGATCATGCGCTTGTGCGCGGCCGTGCTGCTGACCGTGGGCCTGGTGGCCTGCTCACCGCCGAACCTGGGCCGCGTCGTCCCGCAGGCCGCCGCCCCGGAAGGGCTGAGCGCACCTTCGCCGACCCCCACGACCACCCCGAAACCCGGCCCGCAGCCGGAGGAGAAGCACTCGGGGAAGGGGAACGCGTCGGTCCCCATGGCTTGGCCGCCGCGCCTCGGCTTCGTGACCTTCGACTGCCCGAAGTGTTCCGGCCACGTCGCGGTCAACACCGAGAACGAGCTGATCGTCAACGACATCGGCCCGTACAAGGGCACGCAGTGGATCAACGACATGCCCGGCCGTCAGGCGAAGACGTTCACCATCAAGGCCAACGCCGCCTGGACGCTGACCATCACCGACGAAAGCGGCCTGCCCGTCCTGGAGCCGGGCAAGCCCCTGTCGGGCAAGAGCGAAGCGGTGTTCGCCGTGCCCGACGCCATCACGTCGGTCGCCGTCACGACCAAGAACAGCGGCCGCACCGCGGTGTGGGTGCACAGCGGCGACTACTCGGAACTTCCCGTGAACCAGCTCGGCGACTACAAGGGCAGCGTGCCCGTGGCCGGCCCGGCATTCGTGTCGATGGAAGGCGACGGGACCTGGACGGTCACCGCGTCCTAGACATGACGAAGGCCACCTTCCGCGGAAGGTGGCCTTGTCGTCGCCGCGCTCAGCGGTAGTTCGTGAACTGCAGCGCGATCTCGAAGTCCTTGCCCTTCAGCAAGGCGATCACCTCCTGCAGCTGGTCCTTCTTCTTGCCGGACACCCGCAGCTGGTCGCCCTGGATCTGCGCCTGGACCCCCTTGGGGCCCTCGTCGCGGATGAACTTGGCGATCTGCTTCGCCTTGTCCGACGCGATCCCCTGCAGGATCTTGCCGCCGATCTTGTAGATCTTGCCGGACAGCGCCGGCTCGCCCGCCTCGAAGGCCTTCAGGGAGATGCCGCGCTTGATCAGCTTCTCCTTGAACACCTCGACCGCCGCCAGCGCCCGCTCCTCGGTCTCGGACTCGATCGCGATCGCCTCCTCGCCGGACCAGTCGATCTTGGTCCCGGTACCCCGGAAGTCGAACCGTGTACCGAGTTCCTTGCTGGCCTGGTTCAGGGCGTTGTCCACCTCCTGGCGATCGACCTTGCTCACCACGTCGAAAGAGGGATCCGCCACGTGTTCTCACACCTCGTACTCGCTTGTCAGGAGCTTCCACCCTAGCCCTGCGGAACCCGGTTGACCGGCCCGCCACGGCATTGGGTATTCTTTCGTCTCGGCCGGGGACACCCGGTCACGGCGAGTTGCCCGAGCGGCCAAAGGGATCTGACTGTAAATCAGACGGCACTGCCTTCGGGGGTTCGAATCCCTCACTCGCCACACCGGAGCGGCCTCGTGACCCAGTCACGAGGCCGCTCCTTTGTGTTGCGCATAGCACCTTTAGTTAGTGGTTAGTAACCAGTAACTTAGGGCCTATGGCACGGATGAGCGGACCCGAACGACGTGCCCAGGTGCTGGCCATCGCCGCGGAGGAGTTCGCGGAACACGGGCTGCACGGGGCATCGACGGAAGCGATCGCGAAGACGGCGGGGATCACGCAGGCCTACGTCTTCCGGATGTTCGGGACGAAGAAGGCCCTGTTCCTGGAGCTGGTCCAGGCCGCTTTCGAGCGGCTCAGTGACGCGATGCGAGACGCGGGCGAAAGGGAGACCGGGCTGAAGGCGCTCTCGGCGATGGGTGCGCAGTACTTCGACCTCCTGGCCGACCGGACCGGGTTGTTGTTGCAGCTCCAGGGCTTCGCCGCGTGCGGCGACCCGGAGGTGCGGGACGTGGTGCGGTCGTGTTTCGCACGGATGTGGGATACCGCCGAGAACGGCACCGGGCTCGACCCGGTGACCGTGAAGACGTTCCTCGCTTTCGGAATGCTGCTGAACGCCGGCGCCGCGATGGACGTCGAGCAGGTCGACGCGGTCTGGGCCGAGGGGGTTCGCACCCGGATCCAGCCGGGCCTGTTCACGCACGTCACCACCGAGACGAACCGATGAGTGCCCCCGTCCGGCGGGACGGACGGCTGAGCGCCGCACTGGTGTGCACGGCGTTGGCGGGCGCCGTGATCGGCAGCGTCGGCGCGCCGCTGATCACCCCGGTCGCCACCGGGATGCACGTATCCCTCGACGCGGCGCAGTGGACGTTGACGGTGACGTTGTTCAGCGGCGCGATCGCGGGTCCGGTCCTGGGCAGGCTCGGCGGCGGCCCGTACCGCCGCACCACGATCCTGGTCACCCTGGCCCTGGTCATGGCCGGCGGGTTGCTCACGGTGCTCCCGCTTCCGTACGCGGCGTTGGTGATCGGACGCGGCCTGCAGGGGCTCGGGGTCGCGGCCGGGGCGCTGTTGATGAGCGTCGCCCGCGCGCATCTGCCGCCCGAGCGCTCGACCTCGACGATCGCCGCGCTGTCGGTCGCGTCGACCGTCGGCATCGGGGTCGGCTATCCGGTGGTCAGCCTCCTCGATCAGCTCGCGGGCCTGCGCGTCGCGTACGGATTCGGATTCCTCCTCTCGGCCGTCGCGTTCCTCATCGCCTGGCGGATGCTGCCTGTCGAGGCACCTGGCGAGCCGCCCCGGATCGATGTCCCCGGCACGCTGCTCCTCGCTCTCGGCACACTCGGCGTCCTCCTGCTCGTCGCCGTGCCCTCGCTGTGGGCGACCGTGTGGGCCGCCGGTGGTCTCCTCGCCGGTACCGCCGCGGTCCTGGCCGTGTGGGCGTTCATCGAACTGCGCACGACCGAGCCGTTGGTGGATCTTCGGCTGCTCGGCCAAGGCCCCGTTCTCCGCGCGAACCTGGCGATTCTCGTCGCCGGGGCGGGTTTGTACCTGCTGTTCAGTCTCTTCACCCGCTACGTGCAGACACCTGCGGACGCCCAGTACGGATTCGCGCTCCCCGGTGTCGCCGCGGGCGCGGCGCTGATCCCGTTCTCGCTGCTCGGATTCGTTGCGGGAAAAGCGATTCCGCACGTCAACGAGCGGTGGACGTACCTGGTCTCGACCATGATCGCGGTGGCCAGTGCGCTGTTGTTCGCCGTCGGCAGTCAGTCGTTCGTTCTCGTCCTCGCCGCGATCGCCCTGCTCGGGTTCGCCGTCGGCGGCATCTTCGCGGTGATGCCCAAACTCGTGCTCGTCGGTGTGCCGCAAGGGGAAACAGCCAGCGTGCTCTCGATCAACCAGATCGCCCGCAGCATCGGGATGGCCGTGGGCAGCGCTCTCGCCGGTCTGCTGCTCGCCGCCGCCACTCCGGACGGCGCACTGCTCCCCACCCGGGACGGCTACCTCACGACAGCGCTGTGGGCTCTGCCGCTGCTCGCCGCCAGCGCGGTCATCGTCTTCACGGACGCACGCGCTCCCACACGGACACGTGCTTGGTGCTCTCGGAGGTGAGGTCCGAACGGTCCCAGTCCGCCCAGCGGTACTTCAGGCGCATCCCGGCGATGCGGGCCATGAGATCCATTTCAGCGGGCCACGCGTACCGGAAGGGGATGCGGCGGAATCGTCCCTCTCCCTCCGGCGACACCGTGACGTGGTTCGAAGTGAACTCCTGCCTCACGACGTCGTACTGATCGAACCCCACGTAGCCGGGCGCCATCGCGAACGGGACGATGTCCTGCCCGGGCGGCAAGCGGCGTAGATCCGGCAGGCCGACCTCGACGAGGAACAGCCCGCCCGGCCGCAGATGCGCGGCCGCGTTGCGGAAGACGTCGACCTGACCGTCCTGGGTGGTCACGTTGCTGATCGTGTTGTACACCAGGTAGACCAGCGAAAATTCGCCCGCCATCCGGGTTTTCGTCATATCGCCGATCGTGACCTCGACCGCGTCGCCGCCCGGCTTGCCCGCGATCCGGTCCGCCATCGCCCGGCTCAGTTCGAGGCCGTTCACCGGTACGCCGCGCGCCGCCAGCGGGATCGCGATCCGTCCGGTTCCGACGGCGAACTCGAGCACCGGACCGTCGGCCAGGTTCTCGAGGACGTCCACCGCGGGCGTCACCACTTCGGGCGCGTTCGCGCCGCCCGGCGCGTCATAGCCCGCGGCCACACTCTCGGGAAACCAGCCGTCCGCCGGGTCGTCTCCCGTATCCGTCTCACTGATCACGGTCGCCGACGCTACGCCCGCGACCGTGGGGTGTTCATCCCGTTTTCGGTGGCGTCAGCGCGACGCGGCCCGATAACGCAGCAGCACGATCCCCGACGCGAACGGCCGCTCCTCCGCCAGGCGAAGCTTCGGAACGCCGGTAGCGCCTTCGAACAGCCTGCGGCCTTCGCCGGCCACGACGGGATAGACGAACAGTCGGTACTCGTCGACGAGGCCCTCGGCGATGAGCGCCCGCACCAGCGAGATGCTGCCGGTCGTCACGATGTCCCTGCCTTCGGCGGCCTTCAGATTCTCGATCTCGGAACGCAGCTCACCGGAGAGCACTGTCGTGTTCTGCCACTCCGGCTCCGTCAGCGTGCTCGAGACCACGTACTTGTCCACTGAGTCGAGATAGGCCGAAATTCCCGTCGTGTCGTCGGTTTGCTTCGGCCAGTACCCGCGCATGTCTTCGAAGGTGACGCGTCCGAGGAGGAACGCGTCGGCGTTCTCACGTTGTTCTTCGAGGACGGCCAGGACGTCCGACCGGTCCACGTCCGGATCCGTGTCGCCCGGACTGAACCAGTCGCCCGCCAGCTCTATCACGCCGTCGATCGTGCAGTTCTCGGTGACGATCAGCTCCCGCATGGAACAGACCGTACCGCCGCCCTCCGACAAGAATGGACCGATGACCGAGCCGCCGGCCCATGGATCCGTCATCCTCCGCGAGTTCACCGAAGCCGACGTCGGGCTCGCCCTCGAATTCGGCGAAGATCCCTACATCCCGCTCATCGGCAGCCTTCCCGCGCATCCAAGCCGGCAGGAAGCCGAAGCGTGGGTGCGACGGCAGCAAGGCGGCCGAGCCGAAGGCCGCGGCCTTCCCTTCGTGATCGTCGCGGGCGGAACCGCGGTCGGCACGATCGCCCTCTGGCTGCGAAAGCTGTCCGAAGGCGTCGGGATCGTGGGCTATTCGATCTCGCCCGAGCATCGGCGACGCGGTTTCGCGACCGACGCCCTCGTGGCGATCACCGGGTTCGCCCGGACCGTGCCCGGCGTCGAGCGGGTCGAGCTGTACATCGAGCCGTGGAACCGCGGCTCCCTCCGCGCGGCCGAGAAGGCGGGCTACCGGTGCGAAGGACTGCTGCCCGATCATCACGAGATCGGCGGCGTCCCGAAGGACATGCTCGTCTACGCCTCGCCGTGAACCGCGCGCCTCGACGGGTACCACGTCTCGCCCGCGGGTTCCCCCGCCATGTTCCAGCTCCACGACACCTTCGGCGTCACGCGCGAGTAGATGCCAGGGCCGACCGCTCCCACGCGTTCGATCGGGTCGTCGGCCTCGCCGTAGATCCGGATACCGCGGGCGATGAACGGGTCGAAGGAGGCCGTGTCGTCGACGACCAGGGCGACTTTGCGCCGCCCCGCACGGATGTTGCGGAACTTCCGGGTCGCGAGGACCGACGCGCCCACTCCGCCGACCCGGAAACAAGTGCCGTCGAACTCGAACGCCAGCGGCACGACATCAGGCTGTTCGCCGTCCTCCGAGAGGGTCGCGAAGCGGGCCAAAGGCTGCGAACGCAGGTATGCGATCTCCTCGTCTGTAAAGGTCATGGCGTCATCATCCCGCTCAAGCCGTGAGAATCCGGGCGCGGTCGAGGACCAGCATGTCGGTGACGAAGCAGGCCGGCCTGCCGTCGGCCGCCCGGCCGATCCAGGTCGGATAACTGCCGTCGCCCCAGCCGGTGGTGAACGCGATGATGTTGCCGTCGGCTCCGTCCGGGGTGACGTCGACATACGGGTCCACCTCCTCGAACTTCTCCAGGAGGTCGTCGTCCATCTCCGCGGGGACGGCGGCCGCGTCGGCGAAGCAGCCCGTGCCGCTGTCCACGCCGTAGCCGTAGAACTCCCCGTCCCCGAGGAAAAGCGCGTTCTGTCCGGGCCAGAGCGCGGTTTCCCAGGTGACGACGGGAACATCGGCGACGACGAGTTTGGCGGCCGCGACCCGTTCGTGGGTGGGTTCGTCGACGAACCGGATCACGGAGACTGCGACCTGGTACTCACCGGGAGGCACGGTGACCGTGAAGTGCTCCGCGTTCGCGTCCAGGAACGCCGGGTCCGCCGCGACGAGCCTGCCGCTGGGCATGCGGAGCTTCCCGGCGTCCCGGAGCTCGACCTCGACGAGGCCATGGTCGCCGCTCATCGAGAAGCGCGTGCCCGCGGTGAACATCTCGTCCATGCCGGAAGGGCGCAGCGGAACGGACGGCCGCCAGGGACGTTCGTCGACGGGCAGCGGCGGATCGGTGTCGGGAGCGTCGGGGGTCCGGAGGGTCAGCGGCCCCGAGTTCGCGAGAGGCTCCCAGTCACCGAAGGCGGGCTTCGGTGTGGTCAGTTCCGACACCTGCTTGCTCACCTGACCGCTGCTGGAGCCGCCGCCGTAACCCTGGGGCGCCTGGTGCATCCAGCCCTTGCCGTCCGGGCCGAAGGACATCTCCAGATGGCCGGCGCTCTTCTTGTCGAACTCTTCCTGGTCTTCGAACCGGTAGGTCCACTGCTCGACCTTCATGAGGAACAGCGCGCCGTCCTCCAGCACTCGGAACTCGAAGAAACCCCGGCGCCTGCCCAGCTCATCGAACAGCACCGTGCGGGCGAAGGAGTGCTTCCACGCGATTTCGAGCAGCACCAGCGGCACCTCGGTGCCCGGGCGCACCAAGGCGACGGCGTATTGCTCCCCGGCGGCGTCGCGTCCGCGTGCGGTGCCGGATGAGAGCCTCCCGATCACCGCGCGGGCGGCCGGATCCCAGCCTTCGCAATAGACGACGTCCAGCAAGGTCCCCTCAGACATGGAGCGGAACCTAGCGGTAACCCCCGACAAAACCCAGGGCTATTCACGGATCGCGTAGTCGCCGAACGCCGGTTCCAGCAACTCGAAAGCCCGCTGTGTCGCCTTCGTCAGCGCTTCGGCGATCTCGTCGTTGCTCTCGCCCGCGTGCGAGCGCCGGAGGACCTCGCGGAAGAGGACGCGGTCGATCGCGTTGAGCTCGGCGGCCGCCATGACCGGGGTGACGTCGTCCGCGTTCGCTCCGGTCTCGCTCGCGAGCAGTTCGGCGAGCGCAGCTTCCCGCAGTTCGTGCAGTTCACGCAGCCGGGCGGTCAGAGTCGGGCTCTCCAGCACCATTTTGGCGAAGACCGGCCCGGTGAAGCCGATCACCGGCGAGTGCTCGGCCACCGCGTCCAGGAAGGTGCGTCGTAGCGCGGCCAACGCCGACTCACCCGGCTTCCGGTCCCGGACGGCGTTCGCCAGCCCGTTCGTGAACTCCTCGTGCTGGTCGAGCGCCAGGTCCTCCTTGCGCGCGAAGTAGTTCGTGACGGTCTTCTTCGCGACTCTCGCCGCCGCTGCGATCTCGGCGATCGTCGTCTCCTCGAAGCCCTTCTCGATGAAGAGCAGCGTCGCCTGATCGGAGATCAGCTGCCGTGTCTCCTGCTTCTTGAGCTCCCGCAAACCCACATCCGTGCTGGTCATGAGCGAAGTTTACCACCGTAGTAAAAATATCCTTGACTTACCGTGCGTCGGATGTAAACTTACGTCCGTACTACCGAACAGTGAGAGAAGAGGCTCCTTGACCGCTCGAATCCCCCAAGGCAACGAAGGCACCAACCGCGCCCAGGTTCGCCGGAGCGACCGCCGTCACCAGCAGCCGTTCCCGGGCCGCTCGATGCCGGTGCGCCGCTCGATCGGCGTCCCGCGACGCCGGTCGTACTGACCGGCCCGCTTCTCCGAAACCCACCGCCGACCCGAAGGGGATAGCCCATGAACGTCCTTGCCTCCACCGTCTCGCTGACCGTCGACGATGTCGCCGCTTCCAGCCGCTTCTTCACCGAGCACTTCGGCTTCACCGAGCAGATGGCCGCGGAGGGTTTCGTCTCCCTCGGGCATGAAACCGCGAAGGTGGCCATCGTCCTGCTTCAGGCGGGGATCGAGGTCCTGCCGGAGAACCTGCGGCAGCAGCGCGCGTCCGGGGTGATCGTGGCCTTCACGGTCGAGAACCTCGAAGCCGAGGAGAAGCGCCTGCGCGACGAAGGTGTCGAGATCACATTGCCGCTGCGGGAAGAGCCGTGGGGGGAGCGCCTCCTCATGGTCACCGACCCGAACGGCGTGCCTGTGGAACTCGTGGAATGGGCGCAGCAGTAAGGAATGCCCGTCTCTCGGTGAGACGCAGCGGGGCTTGGTCCACAGTGGACCGAGCCCCGCTTTCCGTGCCCGGCCTACTTCATCGTCGCGAGCTGGATCAGGTTGCCGCAGGTGTCGTCGAAGACGGCGGTGACCACCGGCCCCATGTCGACAGCGTCCTGCGTGAACTGGACCCCCAGGCCTTTGAGCCGGTCGACCTCGGCGTACACGTCGTCGACGGCGAACTGGGTGAACGGGATGCCGTCGTCGGTCAGTGCCTTCTTGAACGGCTTCGCCGCGGGGTGGCCATCCGGTTCCAGCAGCAGCTCGACACCGTCGGGATTGGCGGGGGAGACCACGGTGAGCCAGCGGGCGTCGCCGGTGGGCACGTCGTGTTTCTTGATGAAACCCAGCTTTTCGGTGTAGAACTCCAGCGCCTTGGCCTGGTCGTCGACGAAGACGCTGGTGATGTTGATCCGGATCACGGGTTCGGTTCCTCTCGGTCGATGGGCCACCGCTCGACGATCGATCGCAACGGGCTCGTGTCGATGTGGTGGAACTTGTAGCGGCCCTGTCGCCGGGTGTGCACCAGGCCCGCCTGTTCGAGCATCGCGAGATGTTGCGAGATGGCCTGCCGTGACGAGGTCAGGCCGTGTTTCATGGTCAGCCTGCCGCAGATCTCGAACAGTGTCTGACCGTCCTTTTCGGTCAGCTCGTCCAGGATGGTGCGTCGCGTCGCGTCACCGATCGCCTTGAACAGGTCGACGTCCACGACCCTGTTATAGGCAAGTCGTCACTTGCCTGTCAACTCGGGCTCAGGAACCGAGGTACCGCAGGATCGCGAGGACACGGCGGCTGTACCCGGCGGTGCTGGCCAGGCCGAGCTTGTCGAAGATGGCGTTCACATGCTTCTCGACGGCGCTCAGTGACACGAACAGTGACTCGGCGATCCCGGCGTTCGTGTGGCCCTGCGCCATTTTCTCCAGCACGTCACGCTCGCGGACGGTCAGTTTCCCGAGCGGATCGGTGTGCGTGGTCCGCGCGAGCAGCCGCCGGACGACCTCCGGATCGAACGCGGCCCCGCCCGCGGCGACGCGGTCGAGCGCGTCCAGGAATTCGCCCACTTGGGCGACCCGGTCCTTCAGGAGATAGCCGACGCGTTCGCCGTCGCCGGTGATCAACTCGGCGGCGTAGCGCTTCTCGACGTACTGCGAGAGCACCAGCACTCCGATCTCCGGCCAGCGCTTCCGGATCTCGAGCGCCGCGCGAAGCCCCTCGTCGGTATGGGTCGGCGGCATGCGGACGTCGGTGACGATCACGTCCGGCCGATAGGCGGCCGTCGTCGAGAGGAGCGCGTCACCATCGCCGACCGACGCGACGACTTCGTGCCCCTCCTCGACCAGCAGCCGGACCAGCCCCTCGCGCAGCAGGGTCGAGTCCTCGGCGAGGATCACGCGCACGGCAGCACCGCCGTCACCACGGTCGGGCCGCCGGGTGGACTGTCCACAATGAACTGCCCGTCCGCGGCGGCGACGCGCCGTGCGAGGCCGGAGAGACCGCCGCCGGACTCCCGCGCCCCGCCCGTGCCGTCATCGGTGATCCGCACCCGCACCCTGTCCCCGTCCCGCTCGGCCTCGATGTCGATCCGCGTCGCCGCGGCGTGCTTGATCGTATTGGTGACCGCTTCGGACGCGACGA
The DNA here is from genome assembly GCF_037997115.1 of Amycolatopsis coloradensis. Taxonomy (NCBI): domain Bacteria; kingdom Bacillati; phylum Actinomycetota; class Actinomycetes; order Pseudonocardiales; family Pseudonocardiaceae; genus Amycolatopsis; species Amycolatopsis coloradensis. Next base: position 8,900,205 of record NZ_CP150484.1, on the reverse strand, counting down.
AGTAGACGACGGTCTCGATGGCCGCCGGTGGCCGTTCCGGCAGGTCGACCCGGAGGTGGACCGGTACCCCCGAGCGTTCCGCGAGCGCTTCCAGCGCGGGGTGCAGCCCGTCCGCGTCCAGCGCGATCGGGTACACCCGCCATGAGACCTCGCGCAAGTCGACGAGGGCGCGCTGGGACTCCTCGTGCGCCTGCCGCAGCAGATCCGACGCGCGCTTCGGGTCGGTGGCCCGCCGTGCCCGGCCGAGCAGCATCCCGAGCGCGACGAGCCGCTGCTGGACGCCGTCGTGCAGGTCCCGTTCGATCCGGCGGCGCTCGCCGTTGACCGCTTCGACCACCTCGGCCCGGCTGGTCGCGAGTTCGGAGACCCGGCGGCGCAGCTGTTCCTTCTTGCTGGGCCCGAAAAAGTACCTCGCCAGCTTGCCGTCCAGCGTCGCGGCCCCGATGAGCCCTTGCAAGGAAAGGAAAACGAGCAGCGCGCCGAAGAGCAGGGTGGTGACCGGGTCGTACCAATCGGCCGGGGCGTCGCCGCCGGGCGACCTGCCGTCGAGGAGCTGATACCCGATGATCAGGCCGGATCCGGCACCCAGCAGGATCAGGCCGAAGATCCCGGCGCTGAGCAACCCGATGACGCACCGCGGGACCAGGTAGGCCATCGCGCGGCGTCCGGAGTAATCCGTCGCGTTCTCCTCGCCGAAGTACTTCTCCAGCCGTTGTCGCTCCATTTCGGACAGTGTGCGGGCGCCGGAGAAGACGGGCCGCCGCAACGCGGGGACCGCGAGCGCGATGCCGCCGAAAAGCACGTAGAAGAACTCCGCGACCCCGGTCGTGGCGCCGATCGCCAGGCCCAGCGTGCCGCGGAGCATCTTGCGCAGGTAGCGGCGCATCGCTGCCGGAACAGGCATAGCGCCAGGTTAGCGGGGTATCCGAAGGTCGGTATTGAGGTTTTCCGCAGTGATCTGTGCCGCTTCACCCCAGGGTGCGGAACCCGCGTGATTCGTACGTTCGTTGGCAACTGCAGACGACCACGAAAGGCCGCCATGAACCTCCTGCTCGCCCAAACCGCCAGCGAACCGATGGGAGGACTCGCCGGCTGGGCGGTGTCACTGATGGACGCGCTGGGCGGTCCGGGCGCCGCGATCATCGTCGGCCTGGACAACCTGTTCCCGCCGATCCCCAGCGAACTGGTGCTCCCGCTCGCCGGGTTCTCCGCCAGCCAGGGCACGTTCACCCTCGTGGAAGCGCTGGTGTGGACGACCTTCGGCTCGGTCGCGGGCGCGATCATCGTGTACTACCTCGGCCTCCTGCTCGGCCGAGACCGCACGCGCCGCTGGATGGCGAAGATCCCGCTGGTCAAGACGTCCGACTTCGACAAGACCGAGGCCTGGTTCCAGAAACACGGCACCAAGGCGGTGTTCTTCGGCAGGATGGTGCCGATCTTCCGCAGCCTCATCTCGCTGCCCGCCGGGATCGAGCGCATGTCGTTCTGGCGGTTCCTGGCCCTGACCACGCTGGGCAGCCTGATCTGGAACACGGTGTTCGTGCTGGCGGGCTACGGCCTCGGGGAGAGCTGGCACGTGGTCGAGGAGTACGCCGGGTTCTTCCAGTACTTCGTGATCGCCGCCGTCGGGCTCGCGCTGACCCTCTTCGTGGTGAACCGCCTGCGTGAGAAGAACCGCACCAACGCCTGAGCCGGTGCGGCGTCCCGGTGAACAGCGTGTTGAGCAGGCCGGACACCAGACCGGACAGGATGATGCCGACGACCANGGCGCCCGGCCGGGCGCCCCGCACGCGGTGTCAGAGCCTGTTGGCGGAGTCAGGATGGACTCGGAAAGGGACACAACGCGTGAACCCGCCCGGCCGAAGGCCCCGCTATCGCGGTGGCAGGGCGCCCTTGCCTGTCAACGAGAGAGGGGTTGATCAGGTCGTGCCCTGCCGACGTCGATCGCGGTGCGGGTTCACCAACAGGCACTCAGGAACGGAAGGGGCCGGTCACCTCGTAGGTGATCCCGCCGGAGGACGAACCGGAGGTACCGCGTTGCGACGAGAAATACAGCCGGTTGCCCGCCGGGGTGAACGCGGGACCGCAGATCTCCGACGAGCTCTGGCCGTTGATCCGCAGGAACGGCGCCACGATGTCGTTCGGCGTGATGATGCAGATCTCCATGTTGCCGCCGTCTTCGGCGACGTACAGGTCACCCGAAGAGGTCCCCGTGACGTTGTCGACGCCGGTCAGCGGGGCCGAGCCGGGGCTGACCAGCGAGTCGTCGTAGGCCAGCTCGTAAGTGTTGTTGGTCAGGTTGAGCTGCCAAACGCGGTTGTCGCCCTTGGTGGTGAACCACGCGGTGTCGTTGGCGTAGTGCAGGCCTTCGCCGCCGGAGAACCGCTTCGCACCGGACACCTGGTTGCGGGTGGCGGTGGGAGAGCCGTCGGGGTCGGGCACGTTCGCCCAGGTGAAGCTGCCCGAGGTCGCCGTGCCCGCCTTCAGCACCTGCAGCGTTCCGGCGGAGAGGTTGCCCCAGGTCGTCGGGACGAAGCGGTAAAAGCAGCCGTCCGAGGTGTCCTCGGTCAGGTAGACGACCTTGCGCACCGGGTCGGCCGCCGCGGCCTCGTGCTTGAACTTCCCCATCGCGGGCCGCTGGACGGCGGCCGTGGCCGGACCGTTCGGCTGGCACTCGTAGACGAACCCGAGGTCGATCTCCTCACAGGAAAGCCAGGTGTTCCAAGGAGTCTTGCCGCCCGCGCAGTTCTGGCGCGTATTCGCCAGGATGCGATGGGCACCGGTGATGTTCCCGCTCGCGTCGAATTTGACCGCGCTCGCCCCGCCGCCGGGCGTGATCTCCGAATTCGACACGTAGATCCAGCCGCTGCCGTCGGCGAACACCGCGCCGCCGTCCGGGGCGCTGTGCCAGGTGTACCCGGTGTTCGCGACCTTCTGGCCGGACCTCGCGATGACGCGGCTGGTGAATCCCGCCGGCAGCTGGATCCCGTTCGCGTCGGCCGCCTGGAGCGCGCCGTACGGGCTGGGTCCGTTCTGGGCAGGCGCGGCGAGGGCCGCCCCCGAGAGCCTGTTTCCGAACGCCGTGACACCGGCGCCGACCACGGCCGCGCGCAGGAAATTCCGTCGCTTCACTCATGCCTCCGAGACATCCGCTGATGTGGTGGTGCGGGAAGGAGCGGGTCGGAGAGTACGGGCGGAACGGGACTTCCAGGTGAATTCGCGGCATATTCACCGCGAGAAGGGAACTTTCGTAGGGAACCCTCGCTCAGCACAATTTCCCGGGCTTTGCGGAGTCCCGGCGCGTCGGCCCCGCCGCGCTGTTCCGCGACGGCCAAAGCGAGCAGTATCCGATCGATCGGTGCGCATCCGCCATTGCGGTGGTGACGACGTCCGATCAGGTGACGCCAGTCGGCGAGATACTCGTCGATTCCCGGCTCTCCGGGCAGTGCCCGGAGCAGTGCGCGCAACAGCACCCTCATCTGGTTTTCGTTGCCGGGCAAGGTGTTCCGGGCCAGCGTGTCGGCCAAGGTGCTGCGGGACCAGCCGGTCGCGGCGGCCAGCGCGCGGATGCTGAGGCCGCTTCGGTCGCGAAGTTCACGCAGTCGCGCCATGAACTCCGATTCGGTGTTCATCGGTGTGCCCTGGCGGGCACGGGGTGACGGAGAACGGCGCCGAACAGGGCGATGGCGATGCCCGCGGCGATCGAGGCACTGGTGCCGGCGAAGGTCAGTGCCGCGGTGAAACCGGTGAGAATGCTCAGACAGACGATCTGACCGGCCGAAACGCACCTGCGCCTCGGCCGCAACGGGGAAAGAATTCCTTGACTCATGACCTTGCCCTCTCAAGGTTCACGCACCCCGGCTGGGTGGCACGCAATACACGTTATCAAAACGTGATAGGGAGTTTAAGGTGAGGCAATGTCCGGGTTCGTCCGGATCTCGGAAAGCCGAAAGCCCCGGATCCTTGGGAGATCCGGGGCTTCGGCCTCGCGCTGTTACGCCGCTTGGGCGACCGGAGCCGTCGCCGGGGCCAGCGCGATGTCCAGCACGTCGCGGACGTTCGCCACGGCGTGGACGTCCAGCTGTGCCAGCACTTCGGCCGGGACATCGTCCAGATCGGGTTCGTTGCGCTGCGGGATGATCACCGTCTTCATTCCCGCCCGGTGCGCGGCCAGCAGCTTCTGCTTGACCCCGCCGATCGGCAGCACGCGCCCGGTCAGCGACACCTCACCGGTCATCGCGACGTCCGACTTCACGACCCGGCCCGAAAGCAGGGACGCCAGCGCGGTCGTCATCGTGATGCCGGCGCTCGGCCCGTCCTTGGGCACCGCGCCCGCGGGGACGTGCACGTGGATGCCGCGGTCCTTCAGGTCGCCGACCGGCAGTTCCAGCTCGGCGCCGCGCGAGCGCAGGTACGACAACGCGATCTGCACCGACTCCTTCATCACGTCACCCAGCTGACCGGTCAGCGACAGCCCGGTCGAGCCCGACTCCGGATCCGCCAGCGACGCCTCGATGTAGAGGACGTCACCGCCGGCGCCGGTCACGGCCAGCCCGGTCGCCACGCCCGGGGTCGACGTTCGCTGTGTCGACGCGGGCAGCGAGGACTCCGGCAGGTGCCGAGGACGGCCGAGGTAGGTCTCGAGCCCGTCGGCGTCGATCGTCAGCGGCAACTCGACCTCGTCGAGGGCGACCTTGGTCGCCACCTTCCGCAGCACCTTCGCGATGGTCCGGTTCGCGTTGCGCACCCCGGCTTCCCGCGTGTACTCGGCGGCGATGCGGCTGAACGCGCCGTCGGTCAGCGTGACGTCGTCCTTGCCGAGGCCGGCGCGCTCCAGCTCGCGGGGGAGCAGGTGGTCGCGGGCGATGGTCACCTTCTCGTGCTCGGTGTAGCCGTCGAGGGTGACCAGCTCCATCCGGTCCAGCAGCGGGCCGGGGATGGTCTCGAGCGCGTTCGCCGTCGCCAGGAACACGACGTCGGACAGGTCGAGCTCGACCTCGAGGTAGTGGTCGCGGAAGGTGTGGTTCTGCTCCGGGTCCAGCACCTCCAGCAACGCGGCCGTCGGGTCGCCGCGGTAGTCGGCGCCGACCTTGTCGATCTCGTCGAGCAGCACGACCGGGTTCATCGAGCCCGCTTCCTTGATGGCGCGGACGATCCGGCCGGGCAGCGCGCCGACGTAGGTGCGGCGGTGACCGCGGATCTCGGCCTCGTCGCGGATGCCGCCGAGCGCCACGCGGACGAACTTGCGGCCCATCGCCTTCGCCACGGACTCGCCGAGCGACGTCTTGCCGACCCCGGGAGGGCCGGCGAGCGCCAGCACTGCGCCCGAACGTCGTCCGCCGACCGGGCCGAGCCCCGATTCCGCGCGACGCTTGCGCACGGCCAGGTACTCGATGATGCGTTCCTTCACGTCGTCGAGACCGGCGTGGTCGGCGTCGAGGATGTCGCGCGCCGCGGCGATGTCGTGGACGTCGGTGGTGCGCTCGTTCCACGGCAGTTCGAGGACGGTGTCCAGCCACGTGCGGATCCAGCCGCCCTCGGGGGACTGGTCGGAGGTCCGCTCCAGTTTGTCCACTTCGGACAGTGCGGCCTTCTTGACCGCGTCCGGCAGCTCGGCGGCCTCGACGCGGGCGCGGTAGTCGTCGTCGTTGGCGGTGCCGTCGAGCTCGCCCAGTTCCTTGCGGATCGCTTCGAGCTGGCGGCGCAGCAGGAACTCCTTCTGCTGCTTCTCCATGCCCTCCTGGACGTCCTTGCGGATGGTGTCGGTCACCTCGAGCTCGGCCAGCTGCTCGCGGCTCCATTCGAGGGCCTTCTCCAGCCGCGTGGAGACATCGAGCATGGTCAGCAGTTCGAGCTTCTGCTCGGTCTTGAGGTAGGACGAGTTGCCTGCCAGGTCGGCGACCGCGGACGGGTCTTCGACCTCCTGGACGGCGTCGATCATCTGCCAGCCGCCGCGCTGCTGGAGGATCGCGATGACGACGGACTTGTACTCGGACGCGAGTTTCGCGGCGTTGTCGTCGGTGGTCTCGGTGGCGACCTCGGCGTGCACCCAGCGGGCGGCGCCGGGCCCGTCGGCGATGCGGCCGACGACGGCGCGGCGGGTGCCGCGCAGCAACACCGCGGTCTTGCCGCCGGGCACGCGCCCGATGCGCTCGACGGTCGCGATGGTGCCGAGTTCGGCGTACTCGCCGTGGACGCGGGGGACGATCAGCACTTCGGCCTTCGTGGCGGCGCTGGACCGGATCCCCGGGAAAGAAGCCTGGGCAGGCGTGTTGGCCTGGGCGGACTCCACCGCGGCGCGCGTCTCCGTGTCGGCGAGGTCGAGCGGGACGATCATGCCCGGCAGCACGACGTCGTCATCGAGCGGGAGGACGGGCAGGAGGCGGTTGTCGGTCATCTGTGCACTCCTCGGTTAGTTGAGTCTGCCTAGCTCAACTCTCCGATCGACCCGTTTGTTTCCTTTCCGCGTTCGCCGTCAGCGATCACCTATTTCTCCGACCTCTAAAGCCCAACGCGTCGCGTTTAGCGGGCTAAACGCGACGCGTTGGGGCCAGAGGTCGGATGTCAGGGGTGGGCGGCGACCCCGCACCAGGCGAACGGCCGGGCGCCTTCTTCGTCCCGCCGCAGCTCCCGCACCGGCCGCCAGTCGGGCAGGTGGACGACGCCGGGCTCCAGCAACGGCCAATCCCCGAAGAGCGGCTCGATCTCTTCGCGATCCCGCATCCACACCGGGTTGCTCGTCTTCCGGTACTGCTCGACCATCCAGTGGAGACCGTCGGCTTCCTTGCCCGTCTGGCCGCCGAAGCTCATATGCGACAACCCCAGCCAGCTGCCCGGCGCCAGCGCGTTCCGGTAGGTCGCGACCAGCGCGGGCGGATCGTCGTGCGGCCCGGCGAAATGCAGGACGGCCATCATCATCAGGCACACCGGCTGGTCGAAATCGATCAGCCGCAGCGTCTCCGGATGCCGTAGGACGTCCTTCGGTCGCCGCATGTCCGCCTGGACGATCCCGGCCCAGTCGGTCGCCTCGTGCCGTTCGAGGATCAGCTCCGCGTGCGCCACCGCCACCGGCTCGTAGTCGACGTACACGACCTTCGCCGTATCGCCCGGCTCCAGTTCCTCCTGGACGATCTCGTGCACGTTCCCGGCGGTCGGGACACCGGAGCCCAGATCGATGAACTGCCGGATCCCGGCGTTCAGCGCCGCGCGCACGACCCGGTTCATGAACTCGCGGTTGTGCCGCGCGCCCGGTTTGACCCACCGCCACTGCTTTTCCAGCGCGCGGGCGAACTCGCGGTCGACCGCCCAGTTGTGGGTGCCGCCGAGGAACCAGTCGTAGATCCTCGCCGCGGACGGCTTTTCGGTGTCGACCCCGGTCGGAGCCACCGGGGCCGCGTCATCGTCCCTCTTCACGAAATGAGCCTATCGGGATCAGGGCACCGCGGGTCGGCGCTGCCAGTACGTCCAGAGCGGCCGGTAGCCCTGCGCGTACCAGAACGGCGTCGATCGTGGGTTGGCCAACGCGTGGTGCAGCAGCACGGCTTCGGTGCCGCATTCGTCGAAGACCTGGTGCGCGTGCGCGGCGAGCGCCGTCCCCACCCCGCTCGAGCGCGCCGGTTCGGCCACCGCGAGCGACGACAGGTAGCCGACCTTCTCCGCCGCGACCCGGTCGCCGATCCACGCCGTCTCGCCGGGGAACTGCACCCGGACCATGCCCAGCGGGCGGCCGTACAGTTCGGCGATCCACAACGTCGGATTTTCGCGGCCGACGTGTTTCGACAGCTCCGCCGTGATCGTTTCCTCCGCGCCCTCGCGCAAAGTGACAGAACCGAACTGCGCGTCATAACGCTGCAATTCCAGTTCGAGTCCGACGGCGGTTTCGAGATCATCCGCTTCGGCGGGCCGGATGTGCACTCCGGGAGTGGCGGGCGGCCCCGTCACGGCGAGCCGGTCGGCCGGGCGGACCGCGATCACCAGCACCGGCGCGAAGCCGCGGCGCAGCAATTCGGCCGAGCCGGGGGAGTCCCGGCTGGGCCGCACCACGGTCGCCGCGGTCTCGACATCCCCAGGCGGGGCGACGGTCTTCAGATGTTCATCCCATCGGGTGAGTAATGCGTCAAGGGCAGCTTCCGGGCGAGGGCCGGTGAGCCGCGCTTCGAGGCGATGCTCGACGAGCGCCCGCCACGGAGAGTCAACAGAATCGGGGCGTGCCTCGGTCCGTACCGACAATCCGGCGGCGGCCGAGTCGCCTGCCGTCGCGGAGAGTGACACGGAGCCCTCGGCAGGCTCCAGTGCAGGCATTTCGGGGAGCAGGGCGTCCACGGTGGCGAGCCGCTCGGCGTGCCCGGCGGCGATGGCGTGGCTATTCATAGGGCTATTCAAGCCCCTACTGATGGGTCCGCCGGGAACTTCACGAGATTGGCCGGGGCGTGGCGCCAGGTGACTTCCGGTAGTCGGAAGGAACGCGAATAACGCTCCCATTTCACCCCTTGGTCCACGCAGGTCAGCGGGACGCGCCCATTGTTAACCCTGGGGTGATCTCATACTGTCTCGAATGGGACTCGGGTACGCCCTCCGGGGTACTGTATTGCCCTCGTCCCCGAGGTCGCGGTAGGACAAGACCGGTTGGGCAGCCGGGAAGGAAGGTCGGATGCCGGACACGAACGGCAGGCCCGGGAGCGCCGCACAGGCGCCGGCGGGCAAGGGAGGCGCCGTTACGGAGGCTCGTACCGACGAGCGACGGTTCCGCGTCTACACCTTCGCGGTACTCACCATGGGCATCGCCGCCGCGGCCGCGGTCAGCCTCTGGCTGGACTTCGAGGCTTCGGACGACCTGTTGTGGATCGGGCCGATCCTCGCGCTCGCGTTCCTCCTCGCCGAACAGCTCGGCATCAACGTCGACGTCCGCAGCGGTATCTCGTGGACGATCTCGTTCACCGAGATCCCGCTGGTCATCGGTTTCTTCGTCGCTCCCTTCGAAGTCGTGCTCGCCGCCCACCTCGCGGCGGGCATCGGGACATTGCTGGCCCGCAAGGTCGCGGGCCGCGTGCTCTACAACGCCGGCGCCTTCCTGCTGGAGATCACCGGCGCGTTCGCCGTGGCAGGGCTGGTGAAACAGGCCTCCGGCGCCCACGACATGACCTGGATCGCCGCGCTGGCGGGCACTTTGACCGCGCCGCTGGTCAGCACGCTGCTCGCGCTCGCCGCCGTCCGCGTGCTGCGCCGCCGCATGCGGGTCAGCACCGCGATCCGCTTGACCGGCCGCATCCTCGTCGTCGGCTTCGTCAACGCTTCGGTCGGCCTTTCCGGATATTTGGTCATTTCCGGGACACCGAAGGCCTGGCCGCTCGTGCTGGCGGTGTTCCTCGGGCTCACCGCTTTGTACTGGGCGTACTCCGACCTGCTCCGCGAGCAGCGCGACATGGAAGCGCTGTCCGACGTCAGCCTGATGGTCGCGCGATCCGGTCAACAGGCCGCCGCGCGGCCCGCCGGGCGAGCCGACGAACTCGTCGGCGGTGTCGACGTCCGCGAATGGGCGACCATCGCCGAACGCATCAAGGACCAGCTCGCCGCCGGCCGGGTCGTGCTCAGGCTCCGGCTGGAACCGAAGGACACCATGCGGATGGTCGTCGCGGGCGACGAACTGCCGCCCGTCGACCCGGCCGCCGACGACCCGCTGCTGCGCCTGCCCGGCGCACACGTCCGGCACTTCCGGATCACCGAAGCCAATCCCGACGTCCGCTCCGCGTTGCTCGACCGTGGCGCGCAGGAGGCGCTGGTCGTCCCGTTGCGCAGCGCGAACCAGCTCCTCGGCGTCGTCGAAGCGCACGACAGGCTGTCCCGCTGGCGCGGGTTCGGCAAGTACGACGTCCAGCTGCTCGGCACGATGGCCAGCCACCTCGCGACGTCGCTGGACAACCGGCGCCTGCTCGCGACCCTGCGCCACGACGCCTACCACGATCCGCTGACCGGCCTGCTCAACCGGCCGGGCTTCCGCCAGGTCGCCAAGGAACCGTTGCGGGAACAGGTCAACGCGGTCGTGCTCCGGATCGACCTCGACGTCTTCTCCACCGTCAGCGACGCCCTCGGCTACGTCTGGGCCGACCGGATGGTCATCGCCGCGGGCCGCCGGATCCGCGACGCGCTCGGCCCCGACGTCCCGCTCGCCAGGCTCGAAGGTGCGTCCTTCGCGGCGCTCCTCGTCGGCTGCGCGCCGGAACGCGCCCAGGCCTCCGCGGAACTGCTGCGCGCGGAACTCGTCGCCCCGTATCCGGTGGACCGGCTTTCCGTCGAGGCCAACGCGATGATCGGCTACGCCACTTCGTCGGCGGAAGACGACGAACAGGTCGACGTCGACGGGCTCCTGCAACGCGCCGACGTCGCCGTCCGCGCGACCAAGGGCGGCGAAGAGGTCCGCGGCTACATGGCCAGCATGGGCCAGATCTTCATGCGCCGGTTCCAGATGGTCACGCAGTTCCGGCAGTCGCTGGAAGAAGGCCAGCTGAGCGTCCACTACCAGCCGAAGATCACCTTGCCGAACCGGCAGATCCAAGGCGTCGAGGCGCTCGTGCGCTGGGTGCATCCGGAGTTCGGCAGGCTCGGCCCCGACGAGTTCGTCCCGGCGATCGAAGCCGCCGGCCTCATCGGCGTCCTGACGTCGTTCGTGCTCGAAGAGTCGTTGAAGCGCGTGCGTAAGTGGCTCGACGAGGGCCTGCGCATCTCCGCCGCGGTGAACCTGTCGGTGCGGAACCTGGCCGACGAGGACTTCCCGACGAAGGTCGCGCGCGAACTCGACCGTTTCGGCATCCCGCCCGAGCTGCTCACCTTCGAGCTGACCGAGTCCGGTGTGATGTCCGACCCGCAAAAGGCACTGCCGATCCTGCGGGAGCTGCACTCCCTGGGCATCGTGCTCGCCGTCGACGACTTCGGCACCGGCTACTCGTCCCTGGCGTACCTGCGGCAGCTCCCGGTCGACCAGGTCAAGATCGACAAGAGCTTCGTCCTCGGCATGGGCACCGACCTCGGCGACCTCGCCGTCGTGCGCTCCATCGTCGAACTGGGCCATTCGCTCGGCCTCACGGTCGTGGCGGAGGGTGTCGAGGAAGACGTCGCGCGGGATCAGCTCGAGGCGATGGGGTGTGACGTGGCGCAGGGCTACCTCATCTCGCGGCCGCTGCCGGAGGACCGCCTGGAGGCGTGGCTGCAGGCCCGCACGGCACGCTCGCCGGGGCGGCACTCCGAGACCGTCCTGACCCTGCTGACCTGAGGTTTTGCGGTAAGGGGACCCCCCTGAAATCGGGGTCCTCCGAAGTTGGTAATCTTTCCAAGTCCTCGCGAGAGGCAAGGCCCCTTTAGCTCAGTCGGCAGAGCGTCTCCATGGTAAGGAGAAGGTCTACGGTTCGATTCCGTAAAGGGGCTCGCGACCTCAGCCGCGTCACGTAAGCGTGTCGCGGCCAGGTTCATGTAAGGCGGTGTAGCTCAGCTGGCAGAGCAAGCGGCTCATAATCGCTGTGTCGCCGGTTCAAGTCCGGCCACCGCTACGCGGTAATCCTGGGTATCCCAGGCCTAGTAGAGAAGGAAATGCTGTGGCTGCCACTGACGTGCGACCGAAGATCACGCTCGCGTGTGAGGAGTGCAAGCACCGCAACTACATCACCAAGAAGAACCGGCGCAACAACCCGGATCGCCTGGAGATGAAGAAGTTCTGCCCGAACTGCGGTACGCACCGGACTCACAAAGAGACCCGCTGAGCGTCTAGCGGTTCTACCTGTCTTACCCGAAGCCGTCCTGGCCGCCAGGGCGGCTTCGGGTATTTTTCGGGTTCGGTAGCCTGCTCGGGTGGCCTTGGACCAGTCGTTCACCGGGCGGGTGTACCCGCCGACCAGTACCTATGAAGTGAGTCGCGAGAAGATCCGGGAGTTCGCCGACGCGCTCGGCGACGCGAACCCGCTCTACCGCGATACCGAAGCGGCGAAGGCGGCCGGCTACCCCGACGTCATCGCCCCGCCGACGTTCCTGACGATCATCAACCTCGCCTCGATCAACGCGATCGTCTCAGACCCCGAGCTGGGGCTCGACTATTCGCGGATGGTCCACGGCGACCAGCGGTTCACCTATACGCGGCCGGTACACGCGGGCGACGTCCTGTCGCTCACCACGTACATCGACAACATCATGACCCGCGCCGGGAACGACTTCATCAACCTGCGCGCCGAGATCTCCGGCGCCGACGGTGGCCCGATCGCCACCACGAACGCCCAGCTCGTGGTCCGAGGGGAGGACGCGTGAGCACGTTCACCGTCGGGGAAGAACTGACACCGCTGACCATCGACGTCACCCGGGAGCAGCTGGTGCGCTACGCCGGCGCCTCGCTGGACTTCAACCCCATCCACTGGAACGAGGCCTTCGCCAAGGAGGTCGGCCTGCCGGACGTCATCGCGCACGGGATGCTGACCATGGCGCTCGGAGCGCGGCTCGTCACCGACTGGCTCGGCGACCCCGGCCGCCTTGTCGACTACTTCGCGCGCTTCACGCGCCCCGTGGTCGTGCCGAACGACGGCGCGGCGACGATCGAGTTCACCGGGAAGGTCGCCGTGGTCAACGACGACGGCACCGCCCGCGTCGACATCACCGCCAAGTTCGAGGGCAAGGCCGTCCTGGGCAAGGCCCAAGCGGTCGTCCGCGCCTGACCTCAAGCGGAGCAAGGGACCTTTGCTATCACTCGCTTAGCGTGCCTAAGTAAGTGATAGCAAAGGTCCCTTGCTCTCTTTCCGCAGGTCAGCGAGTCGGAGTCGGCCGCGTAGGAGCTTCGCGTCCACTGTGTGGATTTCGGGACGTTAGATGACCCGAAATCCACACAGTCCCGCAGGAAGGGGCTGGACACCCCGCGTGCCCTGCCAGTCCAGACCCGAGCCCGCCACATCACCGAGGCAAGGCCCGCAGAAACCCCTACGCGAGCTTGAGCAGCTTCTCGATGACCTCCGCCATCCCTTCCGCGCCCCGCGCGTTCGGGTGCAGTGGCGCCGCGGGCACGGAGGGAGCTGGGCCTTCGACCCAGCGCCGGTTCGCGGCGCTGCACATGTCCCGCCCCTTGCTCGCTGTCGACATGTCGGCGAAGCCCGCTTCGTGCTCCTTCGCGGTCTCCTGCAGCGCCGTGTTCAGTCGTTTCAGCGAGTCGCGGAAGTAGGCGACGTCCCCCGCGCCGACGGGCAGGACCGGCCAGCAACCGGCGTCGTCGTCCGGAAGCACCGTCGGATACCCCACGACCACGATGCGCGCCGAAGGGGCTTTCGCGTGGATCTGGTCCAGGATTCCGCCGAGCCGCCCCGCCGCTGCGGCGATCCGCTCGGCCAGCTGGTCACGTCCACCCGCGGTCAGCTGGGCCCTACAAGGCGAAGCGGTCTGCACCTGCGTCGTGCACTGGTTCGCGAAGCCGACGAAGCCCACGTCGTTACCGCCGATCCCGACGGTCACCAGGGTCGTGTCGCCGTCGATGGCGTCGAGTTGCGGAGCGTTCGTGCCGTCCCGGGTCTTCTGCTCACCGGTGAGGTGTTCGGTCGTGGCGCCACCGCAGCTGGCGTCGACGAACTCGGCCGGGCGCAGCTTCGCGGCGAGCAGGCTCGGGTAGTTGTTGTCCGAGCGGTCGCAGCCCGGGGGCGCACCCACAGGTCGACCGGTGCCCGGCGACGCCGTGTACGAATCACCCAGCGCCACGTACCGGCCCGCGCCGTCCGAAACGGTGACTCCCGCAGGTGTCACCGACGTCCCACGCTCCCACAGGTGGTAAGCGATCCCCAGGACGGACAGCACGATCACCAGGAAGAGGCAGCCTCCGCCCGTTCTCCGCTGCGTCACCCGTTCGTTGTACGCGACCTGGGTCACATTTGTCATCGGTCCGCTCGTCGGTGGACGACGCGTGAACGGGTGATCTCCGGTTGCCTGAGATGTGGATCACATTCAAGGTGGACGGGTACCTGGCACCGAGGAAAGGCGAAAACGTGAGCCTGAACTTGACCAAGCTGGTCGACAAGGCGTGGGAGGACAAGGGGATCAACGAGCTGCTGGACGCGCCCCCGTCCGCGCTCGAAGGCCTCACCAAGAAGCACGACGAACTCCTCGCCGAGCTCAAGATCAAGACCATCCGGGACCTCGGCAACTGGAAGTACGCCGCGAAGGCCCACGCGCTCGTACAGCTCGCCGACGGCGAATCCTGACCTTCGGAAGGCCCTTCCCGGTGAACCGGGGAGGGCCTTCAGCCGCGGGGGACGAGGTCGCGCAGCTCGGCGGCGAGATCGAGGGCGTGGCCGACGTCCCGCGCGAGGTAGTGCGGGTCGACGAAGGCTTCGGCGATCCCGGTTTCGGCAGCCGCCTTCAGCTGCGAGGCGACGTCTTGGAGATCGGTTCCGGGCTTCGGGTTGATCCGCAGGACCCGCCGCAGCGTGCCGGGATCGCGACCCGCCTTCTCGGCCGCGCTCACCACGGTCTCCCAGAGCTTCGCCAGATACGGCGCGGGTAGTCCCGCGGGAAGCCAGCCGTCCGCGCGGCGGCCGACGCGATCCAGCGCCACCGGCGACAGCCCGCCCAGCAACACCGGCGGATGCGGGCTCTGCGCCGGTCGTAAGCCGACCTTCGACGCCGGGATCCGCCAGCGTTCGCCTTCGTGCTCGACAGGGTCTCCGGTCCAGAACTTTCCGAGGACGTCGAGAAGCTCCTCCAGTTGCCCGCCACGGCCCTTCCAGGGCGTGCCCGTCGCCGTGTACTCGTCGCGAAGCCAGCCGATGCCCAAGCCGACGTCCAGGCGGCCGCCGCTCACCTGATCCAGTGAAGTGAGCATCCGGGCGAGCACGACGGCCGGATACACCGTTCCGGTGAGTGTGCTGGTGCCCAGCCGGACCTTGTTCGTGACGCTGGAGGCGACGGTCAGCAGGATGAGCGGATCGGCGAAGGTGACGAACTCGGGCGGGTACGGCCGTTCCGGCGTGCCGCCGGGGTAGAAGTCCGACGGCGACACCGGGGCCAGCACACGATCCCCGACCCACAAGGACTCGTACCCGAGCTCTTCGGCGGCCGCGGCGAAACCGGTGACGGCGTCCATCGACGCGAGGGGACCGTATTGCGGAAGGGCGATTCCCAGGCGCATCACGGTCACCGTGCTTCCGCGAGCAGGCTGCCCATCCTGGAGATCCCTTCGGCGAGATCGCTTTCGCCCAGCGCATAGGAAATCCGGAAGTAGCCAGGGGTCCCGAACGCCTCGCCGGGCACCACGGCGACCTCGGCCTCGCGCAGGATCAGATCGGCCAGCGCCACCGTGTCGGCCGGGCGCGCGCCGCGAATTTCCTTACCCAGCAAGGCTTTCACCGACGGGTACACGTAGAAGGCGCCGAGCGGCACCGGAGTCTCGACGCCAGGGATCTCGGACAGCAGGGAAAGTGCCTTCTGGCGGCGGGAGTCGAAGGCTTCGCGCATCGCGAAAACGGCGTCGAGCGGGCCGCTCACCGCGGCCAGCGCGGCTCGTTGCGCCACGTTCGAAACGTTGCCGCACAAGTGCGACTGGTACGCCGTCGCCGCCTTGACCACGTCTTGCGGACCGAGCAGCCAGCCCACCCGCCAGCCGGTCATCGAGTACGTCTTCGCGACACCGTTGAGGACGATCGTCCGGTCGGCGAGTTCCGGGACCAGGACGGGCATCGAGGGCGCTTCGGCGCCGTCGTAGACCAGGTGCTCGTAGATCTCGTCGGTGATGACCCAGAGGCCGTTTTCGTACGCCCAGCGCCCGATCGCCTCGACCTGTTCGCGCGGGTACACCGCGCCGGTCGGGTTCGACGGCGACACGAAAAGCAGCACCTTCGTGCGCGGTGTCCTGGCGGCTTCGAGCTGCTCGACGGTGACCAGGTAGCCCGTCGTCTCGTCCGCCGTGACCTGCACCGCGACGCCGCCGGCGAGGGCGATCGACTCCGGGTACGTCGTCCAGTACGGCGCGGGCAGCAGCACCTCGTCGCCGGGGTCGAGCAGCGTCGCGAACGCCGAGTAGACCGCCTGCTTGCCGCCGTTGGTCACCAGGACGCGGCCGGGGTCGACCTCGAACCCGGAGTCGCGGACGGTCTTCGCCGCGATCGCCTCGCGCAGCTCCGGCAGCCCGCCCGCGGCGGTGTAGCCGTGATTGACCTTGTCCCGGACGGCCGCTTCGGCGGCTTCGAGCACGTTGGCCGGGGTGGGGAAGTCCGGCTGCCCGGCACCGAACCCGATCACCGGGCGACCCTGTGCCTTGAGCTCCCGGGCCTTCGCGTCGACGGCCAGCGTGGCCGAGGGCGTGATGCCGCCGATGCGGGCCGAGACGCGGTTGGCCATCGAAGGCGAGGGTGCGGGAGCGCTCATGGCGACATCGTGGCACGATCATGGGGTCGGCCGTGGGGGAGTTTCCCCGCGGAAGGCTGCTCCGCGCCGCTTTGAGGGGCGCGGTTGCGAAGCTGTTCGGGGGTTGCCGTAGACTTCTGGTCTTGGAACGCACTACGGTCATCCCCGCCACGGCGGTGGGGACGATGGAATGCGTCCTCGGGAGCTCCGGAGCATCGGGGTTCCAAAGGGGTGTAGCTCAATTGGCAGAGCAGCGGTCTCCAAAACCGCAGGTTGCAGGTTCAAGTCCTGTCACCCCTGCGTTAGCGAACTGGTGAAGGCGGAGGAGTGGTCGTGAGCGACAGCGACGCCAGCGGTGAGAAGGCGCAGGACGGCGCCGGGCAGAAGCCCGACGAGCAGTCCCGCCCGGTGACCGCCGCTGCCCGGCGTGAGCGCCGTGCGTCCGCGCGCCCGTCCGGTAAGGCCGACGCCAAGTCGGACGACAAGACCCGCCCCGCCGGCAAGGCGAAGGCCGGGGACAAGACCGAGAAGTCCAAGGACGCCAAAGGCACGGCGACCCCGAAGCGCGACCGCAAGCCGAAGCAGGCGTCGATCTTCGCCCGGCTCATGCGCTTCATCCGTGAGGTCTGGGCCGAGCTGCGCAAGGTCATCTGGCCGAACCGCAAGCAGATGGTCACCTACACCGCGGTGGTGCTGGTCTTCGTGGTGTTCATGGTGGCGCTGGTGAGCGGCCTCGACCTGGCCTTCAAAGAGGTCGTCGGTGCCGTCTTCGGCAGCTGAGGCAGCCGTTCGCGGTGCCTGAGCGCACCGCCCGGTGGCCTGCGCCACGGCAACCGATCAACTGAGAGGACGGAACGTGACCTCCGACAACGGCACAGCAGCCGGTCATGAGCTGACCGAGCTTTCCGACGAGCAGGTGCACGCGGCACTCGGCGACGAGCAGTCCGAGCACCTGGACTCCGTCGAGGTGCCCGCCGCAGGCGACGAGGTCGACGAAGCCGGAGATGTCGCGGAGGCCGAAGAGGCGTCCGTCGAGACCGACGACACCGCAGCCGACGACACCGCCGCCGAGTCCGACGAGGACGTCGACCCGGTCGCGAAGCTGCGCGCGGAACTCAACGCCGCTCCCGGTGAGTGGTACGTCGTGCACTCGTACGCGGGCTACGAGAACAAGGTGAAGACCAACCTCGAGACCCGGACCCAGACGCTGGACGTCGAGGACTACATCTTCCAGATCGAGGTCCCGACCGAAGAGGTCACCGAGATCAAGAACGGCCAGCGCAAGCAGGTGCAGCGCAAGGTGCTGCCCGGCTACATCCTGGTCCGCATGGACCTGAACGACGCCTCGTGGAGCGCGGTGCGCAACACGCCGGGTGTCACCGGGTTCGTCGGCGCCACGTCGCGTCCGTCGCCGCTGACCGTGGACGAGGTGCTCAAGTTCCTCGCGCCCAAGGTCGAGACGGCCGCCCCCGCCAAGTCCGGCAAGGGAGAGGCCGCTTCCGCCGAGTCCCAGCTCGGTGCGCCCGCGGTCGAGGTCGACTTCGAGGTCGGCGAGTCGGTCACCGTCATGGACGGCCCGTTCGCGACGCTGCCCGCGACGATCTCCGAGGTCAACGTGGACGGACAGAAGCTGAAGGTCCTGGTGTCGATCTTCGGCCGGGAGACCCCGGTCGAGCTGTCGTTCAACCAGGTCTCCAAGATCTGACGGCCGCCAGACGGCCGGCAGTCCCCGCGTACTGGCAGGTGTGCGGGGGACTCAAGTCAGTAAGAAGGAACAAACGAAATGCCACCCAAGAAGAAGAAGCTTGCGGCGATCATCAAGCTGCAGATCAAGGCGGGTGCGGCCAACCCCGCGCCGCCGGTCGGCCCCGCGCTGGGTCAGCACGGCGTCAACATCATGGAGTTCTGCAAGGCCTACAACGCCGCGACCGAGTCGCAGCGCGGGGACGTCGTCCCGGTCGAGATCTCCGTGTACGAAGACCGCACGTTCGACTTCAAGCTCAAGACGCCGCCGGCCGCGAAGCTGCTGCTGAAGGCCGCGGGCGTGGAGAAGGGTTCCGGCGAGCCGCACAAGACCAAGGTCGCCAAGGTCACCTGGGACCAGGTCCGCGACATCGCGAAGACCAAGGAATCCGACCTGAACGCGCACGACATCGACCAGGCCGCGAAGATCATCGCCGGCACCGCCCGCTCGATGGGCATCACGGTCGTCGACTGAGCTCCACCCAGCACCACCGTGGGAGAGCCAAGTGCTGGCTCCAACACCACACTGATCCGTTGAAGAGTTAAGGACAGAAGCAATGCCCAAGCACAGCAAGGCCTACCGCAAGGCTCTTGAGCTGGTGGACCGCGAGCGGCTCTACGCCCCGCTCGAGGCCGCGAAGCTGGCCAAGGAGACTTCCTCCGCGAAGATGGACGCCACCGTCGAGGTCGCCATGCGCCTCGGTGTCGACCCTCGTAAGGCCGACCAGATGGTCCGCGGCACCGTGAACCTGCCGCACGGCACCGGTAAGACCGCCCGCGTCATTGTCTTCGCCGTTGGTGACAAGGCCGCCGAGGCCGAGGCCGCCGGCGCGGACGTGGTCGGCACCGACGAACTGATCGAGCGCATCCAGGGTGGCTGGCTCGAGTTCGACGCCGCGATCGCGACGCCGGACCAGATGGCGAAGGTCGGCCGTATCGCCCGCATCCTCGGCCCGCGTGGCCTGATGCCGAACCCGAAGACCGGCACCGTGACCCCCGCGGTCGCGAAGGCCGTGACGGACATCAAGGGCGGTAAGATCAACTTCCGCGTGGACAAGCAGGCCAACCTGCACTTCGTCATCGGCAAGGCCTCGTTCGACACCGAGAAGCTGGTGGAGAACTACGCGGCCGCGCTGGACGAGATCCTCCGCGCCAAGCCCTCGTCGGCGAAGGGTCGCTACCTGAAGAAGGTCACGATCTCCACGACGATGGGCCCGGGTGTCCCGGTCGACCCGGCCCGGACCCGCAACCTCCTCTCCGAGGACGCGTGAGTCTGAGTTAGACATCACTGAGAAGGGGGCGGTCCCGCTACGGCGGGGTCGCCCCTTTTTCGTGTTTGCTTGAGGGCATGCCTACCTTCGCGTCGTTCGACGGGCTTCAGCTGAGCTACACCGTTTGGGAAGGCCGAGGGCGTCCGGTACTGCTGCAACACGGCTTCGCCGCCGACACGAACGCCAACTGGATCGCGCCGGGCGTCGTCGACACCCTCCAGGACGCGGGGCTGACCGTGATCAGCCTGGACGCGCGCGGCCACGGGCGGTCGGCGAAACCGCACGACGAGGCGAGCTACGGCGACGATGCGATGGTCCGCGACGTGTCGGCGCTGCTCGACACGCTGAACCTCGACGAGGTGTCGATGGTCGGCTACTCGATGGGCGCGATGATCGCGCTCGGCGCTGTGGCCGACGACCCGCGGATCCGGTGTCTCGCGATCGGCGGGGTCGGTTCGGGGATCGTCGACTTCGGTGGCGTGGACACCCGCGTCGTCACGCCGGAGGCGATCAGCGATGCTCTCCTGGCGGAGGACCCTTCGGCGCTTCCGCCGTCTTCGGCGCCGTTTCGTATGCTGGCCGACGCTCTGCGGGCGGACCGGATCGCGCTGGCGGCCGTCGCGCGCGGGACGGCGAACCCGAAACTGGACCTGACGGCGATCGCGGTGCCGACCCTGATCCTGGCCGGGGACACCGACCCGCTGGCCGCGGAACCCGAACGCCTGGCCGCCGCCATCGCCGGCGCTCGCCTCGTCCGCGTCCCCGGCGACCACATGGCCGCCGTCATGCACCCCGCCTTCGGCTCCGCGCTGACCGGCTTCCTGACTTCGCACGACCTCTGACCTGCGTTTAGCCCCCTAATCGCGATCTGGGGTGGAAACGCCCAGGTCAGTTGCCCGTGGGCGGGGCGGGGCAGGGGTCGGGGGAGTTCGCGTGCCCGGTGATCAGCCACTGGCCCATCTCGACTTCCTGCAGGGTGAAGCTGCCAAGCAGGGGGCCACCGCGGATGGTGTACCAGCACGAGTGGATCGTCAGGTTCTGCCGCGGGACCACACTCGACATGGGGCGCACCGCGTAGATGTACGGCGTGATGTCGGTGACCTTCGCGTTCAGCGCCGGGACAGCGGTCGCGCAATCCGGATAGCCGAGGTCGCGGGCGAACTGGGCCTGCGCCTGCTCGCTCATCGACAGGCAGACCTTTTCGACGCGGGTGGCAGGTGGGTACGGCTTGCCGATCGTGTCGTAGATGGCCCGCACCGCCTCCCACGGGTTGGTCGAAAGCACCTGGTTGGTGCGGTGCTTGCCCCCGCCGCCCTGGACGAACGTCGCCGTGTCTTCCCCGGCGTCGCTGGGGAAGATCTGCCGGTAGGCGATGGTCGCGCCAATGCAGATCAGCAGGATCACGATCACCCAGGCGAGGAGCTTCCCGCCCAGACGGCGCAGCCAGCGCGGCGCACGCGGCCGAGGGGCCTTGACGAGTTCACCGGGAGGAGGTCCCGGAGGTACCGGGGGCTGTCCTCCGTAGTGCTGGGTCATGGGCTGCGCGGGCTGCGACGGCACAAGGCCCTGCTGCTGCGCCTCGGTGAACTTCAGATAGTCCTGGAACTGCTGAAACTGCTGGAACTGGCGCAGTTGTTCCTCGTCCAGCCGGGGCGCGGGCCGACCTCCCGCCTTGGGTTCGATGTCCGTGCCGGGCTCGTTGTCCGGCTTTCCGTCATCACGCTGCTCCGCCACGTCACCATGATGCCTCGCGGGCCCTCCCGCGCACTCCGCCGGTCGCGTTTAGCGGGCTAAACGCGATTTGGCAGGGGGGTGCCGCCGGGGACGAAACAGGGTCACGTATCCTCGTCAAGGTTCTACCGAAGACCGCTGGTCTTCTCCTGGTCATCTGGCCTGGAGAACGAAGGCCCCGCTAGGGCGGGCGACCCGCGCAGGAGGAACGAGGCTCGTCCATGACGCATGTCGTCGTGTGCCCTGACGCCCCGCGCCTGTCTGCGCTGGGGCGTTTCGTCGTTTCAGGGCTCTCAAGGCCAGTGGACCACTAGCCAAGAGAGGAGGCGACCATGGCGAAGCCCGACAAGGAGGCGGCCGTCGCCGAGATCGCGGAGAGCTTCCGCAGCAGCTCGGCCACAGTCGTTACCCAGTACACCGGCCTCTCCGTGTCCCAGCTGTCCCAGCTGCGCCGCGCTCTCGGCACCAATGCCAAGTACCGGGTCGCGAAGAACACCCTCGTCAAGCGTGCCGCCACGGACGCCGGAATCGAGGGTCTCGAGGACCTGTTCGTCGGCCCGACCGCGATNCGAGCTTCTCCGCGCTGGCCCAGCTGCCGGACCTCTGGGTCGGCGAGCTGAAGGCGCTGATCTTCGGCTTCATCGCCGCGGTCGTCGCCTCCTACCGGGGACTGAACCCGTCCGGCGGCCCGAAGGGCGTCGGCGACGCGGTGAACCAGTCGGTCGTCATCACGTTCCTCATGCTGTTCGTGGTGAACTTCGTGATCACGCTGATCTACCTGCAGATCGTGCCCGGAAAGCTGGACTGACGCATGACCTTTCTCCAGGGCGCCAAGCGGGTCGCCAACCGTCCTTTGCAGACTCTGGACAACCTCGGTGACCAGATGTCGTTCTACGGCCGCGCGTTGTTGTGGACGCCGAGGACGCTTCGCCGCTACATGAAAGAAGTTCTGCGGCTGCTGGCCGAGGTGAGCTTCGGTTCCGGCTCGCTCGCGGTCATCGGCGGCACGGTCGGCGTGATGGTCGGCCTGACGCTGTTCACCGGTGTCCTCGTCGGTCTTCAGGGTTATTCGGCGCTGAACTCGATCGGCACTTCGGCCTTCACCGGCTTCCTGACCGCGTTCTTCAACACCCGCGAGATCGCCCCGCTGGTCGCCGGCCTCGCGCTTTCGGCGACGGTCGGCGCCGGGTTCACCGCCCAGCTGGGCGCGATGCGGATCTCGGAGGAGATCGACGCACTCGAAGTCATGGGCGTGCCCAGCCTGCCGTACCTGGTGACCACGCGGATCATCGCCGGTTTCGTCGCGGTCATCCCGCTGTACGTCATCGGCCTGCTGAGTTCGTATCTCGCGTCCCGGTTGGTCGTTATCTACATCTACAACCAGTCAGCGGGTACCTACGACCATTACTTCGACCTGTTCCTACCACCACAGGATGTGTTGTATTCGTTCATCAAGGTGCTGTTGTTCAGCGTCTTGATCATCCTGTCCCATTGCTATTTCGGATACCGGGCCTCCGGTGGCCCCGCCGGTGTCGGCGTGGCCGTCGGTAAAGCGGTCCGGCTGAGCATCGTCACGGTGTCCATCATGAACTTCTTCATCGGTTTCGCGATCTGGGGAACCGACGTCACGGTGAGGATCGCAGGATGATCGCGACAATCCGGCGCAGGCTGCTGGGCCTGCTTCTGGTCGCCGTGCTCATCGGCGGAGTGGCGCTGAGCATCGCGCTGTACCAAAGGGCCTTCACACCCGTCGTCAGCGTGAAGCTCCAGTCGGGCAACATCGGGAACCAGTTGCTGAAGCAGTCCGACGTGAAGGTCCGCGGTCTGATCGTCGGTTCGGTGAAGGACATCGCCGCGACGCCGGACGGTGCCGAACTCACGCTCGCGCTGAATCCGGAGTCGGCGAAACTGATCCCCCAGAACGTTTCGGCGCGATTCCTGCCGAAGACCTTGTTCGGTGAGCGCTTCGTTTCCCTCGAAATCCCGGACGTGCCTTCGGAGAAGACGATCGCCGAGGGCGACGTGATCACCCAGGACCGCACGTCCGGCGCGGTCGAGCTGGAGCAGGCCTTCGCCCATCTGATGCCGGTCTTGCAGGCCGTCCAGCCGCAGAAGCTGTCGAGCACGCTTTCGGCGATCTCGACCGCGCTCAACGGCCGCGGCGACCAACTCGGCGACACCCTCGCGCAGCTCGGCAATTACGTCGGCGAACTGAACCCGCACGAGCCCAAGCTCCAGCAGAACCTCAAGGAGCTCGCGAAGTTCTCGGACAACCTCGGCGCCGTCGCCCCGGATCTGGTGCAGACCTTGGACAACCTGAGCACCACCACCCGCACCGTGGTGGACCAGAAGATGAACCTGGCGAACCTCTACGGCAGCGTCACCCAGGCTTCGGTCGATCTGCAGACGTTCCTGCGGAACAACGCGGACAACCTGATCCGGCTCGCCGACACCGCCCGCCCGACGGCGGAGCTGCTGGCGAAGTACTCGCCGGAGTACCCGTGCGTGATCGGGCAGATGGCGGACAACCTGCCGAAGATCGACAAGGCTCTCGGCAAGGGCACCGACCGGCCGGGTCTGCACGCGACCATCGAGGTCACCGTCAACCGCGGGCCGTACCTGCCCGGCAAGGACGAGCCTCGGTTCGAGGACAAACGCGGCCCGCGCTGCTACGACCTGAAGCAGTTCCCGGACCCGTTCCCGCAGTACCCGCCGGACGGCCCGATCAAGGACGGCAGCACGGTCAAACCGCCGGCGCGCTCGGCGAACGACGGTCTCTCGCCGTCGAACAACTTCGCGAACTACGGCGGCTACAACGGCAACGGCGGGGGCGCCCCCGGCGGTAGCCCGTCCTACAGCGCGTCCGAATCGGACTTCCTCGCGCAGTTGGTCGCACCGCAGGTCGGCATGGCCGCGTCGGACGTGCCCGGCTGGGGCTCGCTGCTCGTCGGCCCGCTCTACCGAGGAGCGGAGGTGCACGTCAAATGAGGGGATTGCTCGCTCCGCTGATCAAACTCGGCGCCTTCATCGTCGTCACCGTGCTGTTCACGACCATCCTCGGGATCAGCATCGCCAACGTGAACACCACCAGCACCAACGCCTACAAGGCGCGGTTCAGCGACGCGACCCTCGTGCTGCCCAACGACGACGTCCGCATCGCCGGTGTCCGGGTCGGGCAGGTCAAGGAGGTCCGCATCGTCGACCGGCGTCAGGCCGAGATCGAGTTCGAAGTGGACGCCGGCCGCAAACTGCCCGCCGGGGTGACCGCGCAGATCAAGTTCCGGAACCTGGTCGGCCAGCGCTACCTCTCGCTCGGGCAGGGCACCGACACCTCCGGCAAGACACTGGAGCCCGGCGGGAACATCCCGCTGGAGCGGACCACGCCCGCGCTCGACCTGACGCAGTTGTTCAACGGGTTCAAGCCGCTGTTCACCGCGCTCAACCCGGACGACATCAACAAGCTGTCCTACGAGGTCATCCAGGTCCTTCAGGGCGAGGGCGGCACGGTCGAAAGCCTGTTGAAGCACACCGCGTCGCTGGCCACCACGATCGCCGACAAGGACAAGGTGATCGGTGAGGTCATCGACAACCTGAACTCGGTGCTCGACACGGTCAACGCGCATACGCCGCAGCTGAACGACCTGATCGTCAAGCTGCAGCAGCTGGTCTCCGGGCTGGCCGCGGACCGCGAGCCGATCGGCGACGCCATCGACTCGCTCGGCACCCTCGCCCAGACGACCTCCGGTCTGCTCGGCGAGGCCCGCGAGCCGCTCAAGCAGGACATCGCCGCGCTCGGCACGCTGACGAAGAACCTCAACGACAGCCAGCCGATCGTCGAGCACTTCATCCAGTTCCTGCCGCAGAAGGTGACGGCGCTGACCCGCACGGCCGACTACGGCTCCTGGTTCAACTTCTTCGCTTGTGAGATGACGGGAGCCGTCGCCCTGCCTCCGCTGATCAACGAACCGATCAACCTGCCGCTGCTGCCGGTGAACCGGGCGAGGTGCACGGCATGAAGTCGTTCCAGAAACGCAATCCGATCCCGATCGCGCTGGTCGGCATCTCGGTGCTGCTGCTCGGTTTCCTCGCCGCGCTCAACTCGGAGGACCTACCGGTCATCGGCGGCGGGACGACGTACTCCGCGGACTTCAGCGAGGCTTCGGGCCTGCAGGAGGACAACGACGTCCGGGTCGCCGGCGTGAAGGTCGGCAAGGTCTCCGAGATCAAGCTCGACGGCGACAAGGTCCGGATCTCGTTCAAGGTCAAGGACGCCTGGCTTGGCGACAAGACCAGCGCGGCCATCAAGATCAAGACCGTGCTCGGCCAGAAGTACCTGGCGCTCGACCCGCAGGGGCAGCGCACGCTCGACCCGAGCGCCACCATCCCGCGTGAGCGCACGATGTCGCCGTTCGACGTCCTCGACGCCTTCCGCGGGCTTTCGCAGACCGTCGACGACATCGACACGACGCAGCTGGCGAAGAGCTTCGACGTCATCACGGACACGTTCGCGGACACCCCAGCCGACGTGAAGGGCGCGCTGACCGGCCTTTCCCGGCTCTCGGACACCATCGCCAAGCGTGACTCGCAGCTGTCGAGCCTGCTCGCGAACACGCGGCAGGTCTCGCAGACGCTCGTCGACCGTGACGCCGAGTTCCAGAAGCTGCTGGCCGACGGCAACAAGCTGCTCGGCGAGGTGGCCAAGCGCAAGGACGCGATCTCCGCGCTGCTGGACGGCTCGCGCAACCTCGCCACCCAGCTCAAGGGCCTGGTCGACGACAACGACGCGCAGCTCGACCCGGTGCTCACCCAGCTCGACCAGCTGACCTCGATGCTCCAGCGCAACCAGGACGCCCTCGGCCAGGGCATCGCGCGGTTCGCGCCGTTCATCCGGGTGTTCACGAACACGATCGGCAACGGCCGCTGGTTCGACAACTACATCTGCGGACTGGTCCTGCCGTCGTTCGGGCCGATCAACGAGAAGGGGTGCTACGAGAAATGAGTACCCGTCTCGGAGCCGGCCTGGCTCGCGGCTTCACCATCGCGATCGTGCTCGCGCTGGTCGTCGCCGGCGCGCTGTGGTGGACGCTCAAGGACGCCGGCCGCAACCACGTGACCGCGTACTTCGCCGGCACCGTCGGCCTCTACGAGGGCAACAGTGTCCGCATGCTCGGCGTCGACATGGGCACGGTCACCAAGATCCAGCCGATGGGCAACCAGGTCCGCGTCGAACTCGAGTACGACCGTTCGGTCGCCGTGCCCGCGGACGCGAAGGCGATCATCGTGTCGCCGTCCCTGGTCAGCGACCGCTACGTGCAGCTCGCCCCGGCCTACAAGGGCGGCCCGCGGATCGCCGACGGTGCGGTCATCGGGCTCGACCGCACCGAGGTCCCCCTGGAAGTCGACGAACTCGCCGCCAGCCTCTCCCGGGTCAGCAAATCGCTCGGGCCCAACGGCGCCAACAAGAACGGTTCGCTGTCGAACCTGCTCGACACCGCCGCGAAGAACTTCGACGGCAACGGGCAGGCGCTGCACGACACGATCACGAAACTCGGCCAGGCCGCGGGCACGTTGTCGGGCAACAAGGACGACCTGTTCAAGACCGTCGAGAACCTCGGCTCCTTCTCGCAGACGCTGGTGAACAGCGACAAGCAGGTCCGCGACTTCGAACGGCAGCTCGCCGACGTCAGCGGATTCCTCGCGGGGGAGCGGGAGAACCTCTCGGCCACGGTGAAGCAGCTGTCCGACACGCTCACCGCGGTGCAGGCGTTCATCGAGAAGAACCGCGACCGACTCAAGTCCAATGTGGACAAGCTGGCCAGCGTGACCAAGGTGCTCGTGGATCAGCGCGGCGCGCTCGCCGAGATCCTCGACGTCGCCCCGGTCGGCCTCGGCAACCTGGTCAACACCTACAACGCCTCGTCGGGCACGCTCGACGCGCGGGCCAACCTCAACGAGCTCACCCAGCCGCCGCTGGTGATGGTGTGCAACCTGCTCAAGCAGACCCCGGACGCGCTCGACGCGCTGGGCGACGCGTGCAAGGGGGTCGCCGGGCTGGTCGACGGGCTGGTGCCGCTGCCGTCGATCGCGCAGGTGATCCAGTCTTCGCAGGCGGGCCAGTTGCCGCCGCTTCCGCTCCCGATCGCCGGTGAGCTCTACGGTTCGGGGGCGAAGTGATGAAGAAGATCGCTCTTATCGCCTCCGGGACGGTCGCGGCGCTGACGTTGAGCGGCTGCGGGTTCAGCGGGATCTACGACGTCCCGCTGCCCGGCGGCGCCGAACTCGGCGACCACCCGTACACGGTCAAGGTGCAGTTCCGGGACGTGCTCGACCTGACCCCGCAGGCCGGGGTGAAGGTGAACGAGGTCGCCATCGGCCGCGTCGAAGCGATCGGGCTGACCCAGGACGGCTGGAACGCCGAGGTCACCCTCCGGGTCAACGGCGACGTGAAGCTGCCGGCGAACGCGCTCGCCAACGTCAAGCAGTCGAGCCTCCTCGGTGAGAAGTACGTCGAGCTGGCGGCGCCCGCCGACGGGCAGGGCAAGCTCGCCGACAACGCCGTGATCCCGCTGGCCCGCACGAACCGCAGCGTCGAGGTCGAAGAACTACTCGGTGCGCTTTCGCTGCTGCTCAACGGTGGCGGGGTCGAACAGCTCAACACCATCACCAAGGAACTCAACAACGCCACCACCGGCCGTTCGCCGGAGCTCAAGGCGCTGCTGAACAACACCAACGAGCTGGTCACGAACCTGGACAAGCAGTCCGCGAACATCACGCGGGCGCTCGACGGGCTGAACCGGCTCTCGCTCACCCTGAACGGCCAGAAGGACAAGCTGGTCGGCGCGGTCGACAACCTCGGCCCCGGCCTCGGCGTGCTGGAGCAGCAGCGCGGTCAGCTGGTGACCATGCTGAACGCGCTCAACCATCTCTCCGGGGTCGCCGTCGACACGGTGAACAAGAGCAAGGAAGACCTCGTCGCCGACCTCAAGGCGCTGCAGCCGACGCTGCAGAAGCTCGGCGAGGCGGGCTCGGATCTGCCGAAGGCGCTGGAGATCCTGCTGACCTTCCCGTTCAGCGACGCCGCCTACGACGGCGTCAAGGGCGACTACTTCAACCTGTTCGCGAAGATCGACCTGAACCTGAACGAGATCCTCAAGAACCTCGGCCGCAGCCGGGAGAACCCGCTCAAGGACGTCGTCCCGGTCCCGGGCCTGACCGGCGGCACCGAGGGGCCGGGCGCGAACCCGCCCCTGCCGATCCCGGACAGCGTCGGCGGTGTCGCCGGTGGCCAGGCGAGCGCGCCACAGGGTGGCGGGCAGCCGCAACAGACCGGACCCGCCGGTATCTTCGGCGTGCTGTCGGGAGGTGCCGGCTGATGCTGGTCCGTAGGACGAAGATCCAGCTGGTCGCGTTCGCGATCATCTCCGTGGTCGCCATCGTGTACGCGCTGATCCGGTTCGCCGGGCTCGGCCAGGTCTTCGGCGACGAGGGCTACACGGTGAAACTGCAGCTCAAGCAGTCGGGCGGCATCTTCCAGAACGCCGAGGTCACGTACCGGGGCTTCAACATCGGCCGGGTCGGCGAGCTGCGCCTGACCAAAACCGGGCTGGAGGCCGACCTCAACATCTCGCCGGACGCCCCGCAGGTGCCCGCCGATCTCGACGCCGTCGTCGCGAACCGGTCGGCGGTCGGCGAACAGTTCGTCGACCTGCGGCCCCGGAGCGAGAACGGCCCGTTCCTGAACGCGAGCTCGGTCATCCCGGCCGACAAGGTCAAGACGCCCGTGCCCACCGAGCAGCTCATCGGCGACCTCGACAGCCTCGCGGCTTCGGTGCCGACCGACTCGCTGCGCAAGGTCGTCGACGAGTCGTACAACGCCTTCAACGGCACCGGCCCGGACCTGCAGCGGCTGCTCGACACCGCGCGGAGCTTCACCGCGACCGCGCAGGAATACCTGCCGCAGACCGTCCAGCTGCTGGAAAAGGGCGGGCAGGTCCTCGAAACGCAGAACGACATGGCGAGCTCGATGAAGTCGTTCAGCGCGGACCTCAACAAGCTCTCCGGCACACTGAAGAACTCCGACGCCGACATCCGGAAGCTGATCGGGATCACCCCGCAGGTGGCGAACCAGATCAGCTCGGTTCTCGCCGAATCCGGGCCGGGGCTGGGCGCGCTGACGGCGAACCTGCTCACGACGTCGAACCTGCTGGTGACCCGGCTCGACGGGCTGGAACAGGGCCTGGTGACCTACCCGATGCTGGCCGCGGGCGCGAACAGCGTCGCCAACGACGGCACCGCGCACTTGGGCCTCGCGCTCAACCTGTTCAACCCGCCTTCGTGCACCAAGGGCTACCTCGGCCTCGACAAGTACCGCGAAGGCACCGACACGACGCCTCGCCCGCCGAAGGACGACGCGTACTGCGCCGAGCCGAAGGGCAGCCCGATCAACGTGCGCGGTTCGCAGAACGTGCCGTACAACGGGGTCCCGCAGATCCCGTCGGAAGGCGACGTCGCGGCGAACGCCGGCCGCTCGGCCGAGGAACTGGCCAGCCTGCGCGCGGCACAGGGCATGCCGAGTGTCCTGCAGAGCCCCGGGGTCAGCCTGCCCACCCTCGGCACGCTGCTGGGCCTGCCCGGCTGAGGCCGAGACCGTATATCTAACCTGGAGTGTCATGAGTTCTTCTCGATCGCGGACCCTGGTCCTCGGGGCGGCGGCGTTCGCGCTCGCCGCCTTCGTCGCCGCGGCGATCTTCGGTGTCATGTGGGCCGTGGCCGCGTCGGACGACAACGCCGACCTGGCGCGCTCTCGGGACGACGTGGTCAAGGCGGGCGGCACCGCGATCAAGGCGTACACCGAGGTCGACTTCGAGAAACTCGACGAGTTCTTCGCCAGGCAGAAGGCCGTCTCCGACGACAAGATGAGCCAGCAGCTGGCCCAGCTGGAGCCGACCTACCGCAAGGCGCTCGGCGACGCGAAGACCAAGGTCGTGACCACCATCCAGGACATCGCGGTCGAGGAGCTCGACGACCACGAGGGCAAGGCGAGCTTCCTCGCCGCCATCTCCACCCAGGTCACCCAGGGCGACAAGGCGAGCTCGAAGGCGCTGCGCCTGGAGGTCTCGATGACCAGGGTCGGCGATGAGTGGAAGCTGTCCGGGATCGACAACGTGCCCCTCGTCGCGGCCGGTCAGTAAGAGCGTCACCTAGAACGGAGCCACGTAGTGCCCCCCTCCCGTCGCCAGCCCCCTCGCAGCACTCCGCCGGTGCGCCGCCCCCGGGT
Organism: Amycolatopsis coloradensis; assembly: GCF_037997115.1. Classification (NCBI taxonomy): domain Bacteria; kingdom Bacillati; phylum Actinomycetota; class Actinomycetes; order Pseudonocardiales; family Pseudonocardiaceae; genus Amycolatopsis; species Amycolatopsis coloradensis. Next base: position 8,869,830 of record NZ_CP150484.1, on the reverse strand, counting down.
GGCCGGCCTGCGACGGCCCGGTGCGTCTCCTGCTCCCGCCTCTCCGGAAGTCCCAGCTTCAGAGGTCGAGGTCGACGAAACGCCGACTCCGGTTCGCCGCCCGTCGCCGCGACCGGCTCCGCGTCCTGCCCCTGAACCCGAGCCTGAGGCCGCTGAGACGGCTGAGCCTGTTGAGGCTGAGGCTGAGGTGGCCGCTGTCGAGGTCCCTGAAGAGCCCTCCGAAGACGAGGTTGTCGCGAAGCCGAGCCCGCGTGCGAAGGTCCGCGCGGCTGCCGAAGAGAAGCCGGACGACCTCGAAGACGCCGAAGCCGAGGTCGCTTCAGGTGAGGATTCAGACGCTTCGGAGACCAAGAAGCCGGGTTCCAGGCAGCTGATCCTGGCGGGTGCGCTGGTCGTCGTCGGACTGCTGCTGGCCGCGACCGCGGTGCTCTTCAAGATCCAGGCCGACGAGGTGTCCAGCTCGACGGACAACACCGCGCTGCTGGACGTCGCGAAGACCGCGCAGGTCAAGGACCAGGTCGCGAAGGCGACCGAGGCGCTGTTCTCGTACGACTACAACAACATCGCGAAGACCGAGACCGCGGCGGGTGACCTGCTGGTCAACGACGAGGTGCGGGCGAAGTACAACCTGCTGATGGGCGAGGTCAAGCGGCTGGCCCCGCAGCAGAAGATGGTCGTGACCTGCAAGGTCACCCGCAGCGCCGTCATCCGGCTGGAAGGCGACCGGGCCGACGTGATGGTGTTCGTCGACCAGAGCTCGACGCGGGCCGACACGAACAAGACCACCGCCGGGAGCGCACAGCTGCACTTGAACGCGGAGCTGCAGGGCGACAAGTGGAAGATCACGGCGATGAACACCTACGCCGCTCCGCCCAACCCGGCCGCCTCCTCGGCCCCCGCCGCACCCCCTTCTTCCCCTGNCCGTCGGTGTCGGTCCGCCCGTCGGCGACGGTGAGGGACCAGAGTCCCTCACGGAGGCCTTCACGGCTCTTCCAGCCCTCCGTGGCCCTGCCCGAGTCGCGTTTAGCCCGCTAAAGGCGCTCCGCCCGGCGTGACGACCACCAGGACCCTGCGCCTTCGCGCCTGGCACCCCGGCTCTAGGACGGGGGTGACCAGTGGGGCACGTGAGGCATCGGTTCAGCCGGTCGCGAGTGTTGTGGATCGCTAGAACGACCCACAACACCCACGCTCCCGCCACCGGGACACCCCACGTTCGCCTCACCCCTCATTAACCCGAAACGCCACTCATGACCCCAGGCCCCGGGCTCTCCAAGCGGATCGCGTTTAGCGGGCTAAACGCGATCCGGGGGCCTTTCCTGTGTCCCGCACCAGAAGACTCACCGGTCACAACCGCCACACGCCCCGAAACACCCCGAAGACGCCCCAGAACACCCCGCCCCGACCCGGTGACTCTCCGAAGCACCCCTCCACGGGATCGCGTTTAGCCGGCTAAACGCAGGTCGGCGCCCCAGCGCCGTCACCTGCGGGTACCGAAGGTAACCAGGATGATCATCCTGTGAAGCGCCCCGTGCGGAGCTTCTTCGACGCTGCGCCAACCGGCGGGACCACCGCGCGGCATCTTGACTCAGAGCCCCTGTGGGGTCACGCTTACTGGCAACGGTGAGAACCGGCGGTGCCCTTGCGGGAGGGACGGTCCGGGGAGGCCGAGGAGAGGCATACCTGAAGACGTTGCGATGCAGGCTGGGCCCCATCGGGAGTGCCCCCTGGACAGACCGCGACGTTCGGGCTAGACTGCTTCTTTGCGCTGCCCTCTTTCAGGCTGCCCGGAGCCGGTAGTTAGGATAGTGGGCACACGGCACCCTTGACAGATCGCATCAGCTGTTGCTGACGCGGCTGCTCACCGCTCATTGTCCCCGGAAGGACGCATCTTGGCAGTCTCTCCCGCGAACCAGGCCACTGCTGCGACCACCTCGGCTGTATCTCGCTCGGAGTCCACGGGAATCCCGGGAGCCCCCAAGCGGGTCTCCTTCGCAAAGATTCGCGAGCCGCTCAGCACCCCGAACCTGCTCGACGTGCAGATCAGGTCCTTTGAATGGTTCACCGGCGACGAGGCGTGGTTCGAACGCCGCGTCGAAGAAGGTGAAGAAAACCCGGTCGGCGGCCTGGAAGAGGTCCTCAACGAGATCTCGCCGATCGAAGACTTCTCCGGATCCATGTCGCTGTCCTTCTCCGACCCGCGCTTCGACGAGGTCAAGGCCTCCGTCGAGGAGTGCAAGGACAAGGACATGACGTACGCGGCCCCGCTGTTCGTGACCGCCGAGTTCGTGAACAACAACACCGGCGAGATCAAGAGCCAGACGGTCTTCATGGGCGACTTCCCGGTGATGACCGACAAGGGCACCTTCGTCATCAACGGCACCGAGCGTGTCGTCGTGTCCCAGCTGGTCCGTTCGCCGGGTGTGTACTTCGACACCAGCGTCGACAAGACCACCGACAAGGACGTCTTCAACGTCCGCGTCATCCCGAGCCGGGGTGCCTGGCTCGAGTTCGACGTCGACAAGCGCGACACCGTCGGCGTCCGCATCGACCGCAAGCGCCGCCAGCCGGTCACCGTGCTGCTGAAGGCGCTCGGCTGGACCACCGAGGCGATCCGCGAGCGCTTCTCCTTCTCCGAGACGCTGCTCGCCACCCTCGAGAAGGATCACACCGCCGGCACCGACGAGGCGCTGCTCGACATCTACCGCAAGCTGCGCCCGGGCGAACCGCCCACCAAGGAGAGCGCGCAGACGCTGCTGGAGAACCTGTTCTTCAAGCCGAAGCGCTACGACCTGGCCAAGGTCGGCCGGTACAAGCTGAACAAGAAGCTCGGCCTGACCACGCCGTACGACACCGGGACGCTGACCGAAGAGGACATCGTCTCGACGATCGAGTACCTGGTCCGCCTGCACGCGGGCGAGGACAAGGCGACCGTCGGCGACCAGGTCATCCCGGTCGAGACCGACGACATCGACCACTTCGGCAACCGTCGTCTCCGCACCGTCGGCGAGCTCATCCAGAACCAGATCCGCGTGGGTCTGTCCCGGATGGAGCGTGTCGTCCGCGAGCGGATGACCACCCAGGACGTCGAGGCGATCACGCCGCAGACCCTGATCAACATCCGTCCCGTCGTGGCGGCGATCAAGGAGTTCTTCGGTACTTCGCAGCTGTCGCAGTTCATGGACCAGAACAACCCGCTGTCGGGGCTGACGCACAAGCGTCGTCTGTCCGCCCTCGGCCCGGGTGGTCTGTCGCGTGAGCGCGCCGGCATGGAGGTTCGTGACGTCCACCCGTCGCACTACGGCCGCATGTGCCCGATCGAGACGCCGGAAGGCCCGAACATCGGCCTGATCGGTTCGCTCTGCTCGTACGCGCGGGTCAACCCGTTCGGTTTCATCGAGACCCCGTACCGCAAGGTCGTCGAGGGCCGCGTCACCGACCAGGTCGACTACCTCACCGCGGACGAGGAAGACCGCTACGTGAAGGCGCAGGCGAACGCGCCGATCTCGGAAGACGGCACCTTCGTCGAAGACCGCGTCCTGGTCCGTAAGAAGGGCGGCGAGGTCGAGCTGATCGACCCGCTGGACGTGGACTACATGGACGTCTCGCCGCGGCAGATGGTCTCGGTCGCGACGGCGATGATCCCGTTCCTCGAGCACGACGACGCGAACCGCGCCCTGATGGGTGCGAACATGCAGCGCCAGGCCGTGCCGCTGCTCCGCAACCAGGCGCCGTACGTCGGCACCGGGGTGGAGCTGCGTGCCGCGGTCGACGCCGGTGACGTGCTCGTCGCCGAGCAGTCCGGTGTCGTCGAGGAGCTCTCGGCCGACCTGATCACGATCATGCACGACGACGGCACGCGGAAGAGCTACGGACTGTACAAGTTCCGTCGCTCGAACCACGGCACCTGCTTCAACCACCGCCCGATCGTCAACGAGGGCGACCGGGTCGAGCAGGGTCAGGTCATCGCCGACGGCCCGTCCACCGAGAACGGTGAGATGGCGCTCGGCAAGAACCTGCTCGTCGCGGTCATGCCGTGGGAGGGCCACAACTACGAGGACGCGATCATCCTCTCCGAGCGCCTGGTGCAGGACGACGTGCTCACGTCGATCCACATCGAGGAGCACGAGATCGACGCCCGCGACACCAAGCTGGGCGCCGAGGAGATCACCCGGGACATCCCGAACGTCTCCGAGGAGGTCCTGGCCGACCTCGACGAGCGCGGCATCATCCGCATCGGTGCCGAGGTCCGCGACGGCGACATCCTGGTCGGCAAGGTCACGCCCAAGGGTGAGACCGAGCTGACCCCGGAGGAGCGCCTGCTCCGCGCGATCTTCGGCGAGAAGGCCCGTGAGGTCCGCGACACCTCGCTGAAGGTGCCGCACGGTGAGACCGGCAAGGTCATCGGCATCCGCGTGTTCTCGCGCGAGGACGACGACGAGCTGCCCCCGGGCGTCAACGAACTGGTCCGTGTCTACGTGGCCCAGAAGCGGAAGATCCAGCCGGGCGACAAGCTCGCCGGCCGCCACGGGAACAAGGGTGTCATCGGCAAGATCCTCCCCGCCGAGGACATGCCGTTCATGGAGGACGGCACGCCCGTCGACATCATCCTGAACACCCACGGTGTCCCGCGGCGTATGAACATCGGCCAGGTCCTGGAGCTTCACCTGGGCTGGCTGGCGTCGCAGGGGTGGAAGATCGAGGGCAACCCGGACTGGGCGAAGAACCTCAACGAGGAGCTCTACGACGTCGACCCCGGCACGAACACCGCGACCCCGGTGTTCGACGGCGCGAAGGAAGAGGAGCTCACCGGGCTGCTCGGCGCGACCAAGCCGAACCGCGACGGCGAGCGCATGGTCAAGCAGAACGGCAAGGCCACGCTGCTGGACGGCCGCTCCGGCGAGCCGTTCCCGTACCCGGTCTCGGTCGGCTACATGTACATCCTGAAGCTGCACCACCTGGTCGACGACAAGATCCACGCCCGGTCCACCGGTCCGTACTCGATGATCACGCAGCAGCCGCTGGGTGGTAAGGCGCAGTTCGGTGGCCAGCGGTTCGGCGAGATGGAGTGCTGGGCGATGCAGGCGTACGGCGCCGCATACACCCTGCAGGAGCTCCTGACGATCAAGTCGGACGACGTGGTCGGCCGCGTCAAGGTGTACGAGGCCATCGTCAAGGGGGAGAACATCCCCGAGCCGGGTATCCCGGAGTCGTTCAAGGTGCTCCTGAAGGAGCTCCAGTCGCTCTGCCTCAACGTCGAGGTGCTGTCCAGCGACGGCGCCGCGATCGAGATGCGCGACTCCGACGACGAGGACCTCGAGCGTGCCGCGGCCAACCTCGGCATCAACCTGTCCCGCAACGAGTCGCCCTCGGTGGACGACGTCGTGCACTGACCCGCGATGAGGCGGGAGCCTGCGTCCCGTGGGCTCCCGCCTCCGCTCGCCAACTCCTCTAGTCGCATCAACCCCAAGGGGATGTAAAGACGTGCTGGACGTCAACTTCTTCGATGAGCTCCGCATCGGCCTCGCCACCGCCGACGACATTCGTCAGTGGTCCTTCGGCGAGGTGAAGAAGCCGGAGACCATCAACTACCGGACGCTCAAGCCTGAGAAGGACGGCCTCTTCTGCGAGAAGATCTTCGGCCCGACCCGGGACTGGGAGTGCTACTGCGGTAAGTACAAGCGGGTCCGCTTCAAGGGCATCATCTGCGAGCGCTGTGGCGTCGAGGTCACCCGCGCCAAGGTGCGTCGTGAGCGGATGGGCCACATCGAGCTGGCCGCTCCCGTCACCCACATCTGGTACTTCAAGGGTGTTCCCTCCCGCCTGGGCTACTTGCTCGACCTGGCGCCGAAGGACCTCGAGAAGATCATCTACTTCGCGGCCTACGTGATCACCGGTGTGAACACCGAGCTGCGGCACAACGACCTGCCGACCCTCGAGAACGAGATCGGTGTCGAGCGCAAGAACCTCGAGACCAAGCGTGACGCGGACATCGAGGCACGGGCGCAGAAGCTGGAAGCCGACCTGGCCGAGCTGGAGGCGGAGGGCGCCAAGTCCGACGTCCGCCGCAAGGTCAAGGAAGGCGGCGAGCGCGAGATGCGTCAGCTGCGTGACCGCGCCGGTCGCGAGCTGGACCGTCTCGAGGAGGTCTGGACGACCTTCACGAAGCTCGACACCCGTCAGCTGATCGCCGACGAGCTGCTCTACCGCGAGCTCGTCGACCGCTACGGCGAGTACTTCACCGGCGGCATGGGCGCGGAGGCCATCCAGAAGCTGGCCACCGAGTTCGACGTCGCCGCGGAGGCCGAGAGCCTGCGCGACACCATCCGCAACGGCAAGGGGCAGAAGAAGCTCCGCGCGCTGAAGCGGCTCAAGGTCGTCGCGGCCTTCCAGGCCACCGGCAACGACCCGCGCGGCATGGTGCTCGACGCCGTCCCGGTGATCCCGCCGGACCTGCGCCCGATGGTCCAGCTCGACGGTGGCCGGTTCGCCACCTCCGACCTAAACGACCTCTACCGCCGGGTCATCAACCGGAACAACCGGTTGAAGCGGCTGATCGACCTCGGCGCGCCCGAGATCATCGTCAACAACGAGAAGCGGATGCTGCAGGAGGCCGTCGACGCGCTGTTCGACAACGGCCGCCGCGGCCGCCCGGTCACCGGTCCCGGTAACCGCCCGCTGAAGTCGCTGTCCGACCTGCTCAAGGGCAAGCAGGGCCGGTTCCGTCAGAACCTGCTCGGCAAGCGTGTCGACTACTCCGGCCGTTCGGTCATCATCGTCGGTCCGCAGCTGAAGCTGCACCAGTGCGGTCTGCCGAAGGACATGGCGCTCGAGCTGTTCAAGCCGTTCGTCATGAAGCGGCTGGTCGACCTGAACCACGCGCAGAACATCAAGTCCGCCAAGCGGATGGTGGAGCGGTCGCGTCCGCAGGTGTGGGACGTGCTCGAAGAGGTCATCACCGGCCACCCGGTGATGCTGAACCGTGCGCCGACCCTGCACCGCCTCGGTATCCAGGCCTTCGAGCCGCAGCTGGTCGAAGGCAAGGCCATCCAGCTGCACCCGCTGGTCTGTGAAGCGTTCAACGCGGACTTCGACGGTGACCAGATGGCCGTGCACCTCCCGCTGTCCGCGGAGGCGCAGGCCGAGGCCCGCATCCTGATGCTGTCGGCGAACAACATCCTTTCGCCGGCGTCGGGTCGTCCGCTCGCCATGCCGCGTCTGGACATGGTGACCGGTCTGTTCCACCTGACCCGCCTGAACGAGAACGCCGACGGCGCGGGCAACGCGTACTCGTCGCCCGCTGAGGCGATCATGGCGTTCGACCGCAAGGCGCTGAGCCTGCACGCCCCGATCAAGATCCGCATCACCGACCGTCAGCCCGCCAAGGCGGACGAAGCGGCGCTCGCGGAGAAGGGCTGGGAGCCGGGCAAGGCGTGGCTGGCCGAGACCACCCTGGGCCGTGTGCTGTTCAACGAGCTGCTGCCGGCGGACTACCCGTTCATCAACGAGCCGATGCCGAAGAAGCGTCAGGCCGCGATCGTGAACGACCTCGCCGAGCGCTACTCGATGACCCAGGTCGCGCAGACCCTGGACCGCCTGAAGGACGCCGGTTTCTACTGGGCGACCCGTTCGGGTGTCACGGTCGCGATCTCCGACGTGCTCGTCCCGGCAGGCAAGAAGGCCATTCTGGACGAGTACGAAGGCAAGGCCGACCAGGTCGAGAAGCGGTACCAGCGTGGTCAGCTGTCGCACGCCGAGCGCAACAACGAGCTCGTCAAGGTGTGGACGCAGGCCACCGAAGAGGTCCACAAGATCATGGAGACGGCGCTGCCGGACGACAACCCGATCGCGATGATCGTGAAGTCGGGCGCGGCGGGCAACATGACGCAGGTCCGGTCGCTGGCCGGTATGCGTGGTCTGGTGTCGAACCCGAAGGGTGAGTACATCCCGCGTCCGATCAAGGCCAACTTCCGTGAAGGCCTGTCGGTGGCGGAGTACTTCATCGCGACGCACGGTGCCCGTAAGGGTCTGGCGGACACGGCGCTCCGTACCGCCGACTCGGGTTACCTGACCCGTCGTCTGGTGGACGTGTCGCAGGACGTCATCGTCCGCGAGATCGACTGTGGCACCACTCGCGGTATCAACATGCCGATCGGCGAGGACATCGGCGATGGCAAGGTCCTGCGCGACCAGCACGTCGAGACCAGCGTGTACGCGCGGAATCTGGCGACCGACGCGGTCGACGCCAAGGGCAACGTCGTGCTCAACGCCGGTGACGACATCGGTGACCCGGCGATCGACAAGCTCATCTCGAGCGGGATCTCCAAGGTCAAGGTGCGTTCGGTGCTGACCTGCGAGTCGGCCGTCGGTATCTGCGCCACCTGCTACGGCCGGTCCATGGCGACCGGTCAGCTCGTCGACGTCGGCGAGGCCGTGGGTATCGTCGCGGCCCAGTCGATCGGTGAGCCGGGTACGCAGCTGACGATGCGTACGTTCCACCAGGGTGGTGTCGCCGGTGACGACATCACGACCGGTCTGCCCCGTGTCCAGGAGCTGTTCGAGGCTCGGGTCCCGAAGGGCAAGGCGCCGATCGCCGACGTCGATGGCCGTGTGCGCATCGAGGAAAGCGAGCGGTTCTGGAAGATCACGCTGATCCCGGACGACGGCAGCGAAGAGATCGTCTTCGACAAGCTGTCCAAGCGTCAGCGGCTCGCGAACACCCCGAACGGCCCGCTGGGCGACGGTGACCGCGTCAACGTCGGTCAGCAGCTGCTCGAAGGCACGCCGGACCCGCACGAGGTCCTGCGGGTCATGGGACCGCGCGAGGCGCAGATGCACCTGGTGGACGAGGTCCAGAAGGTGTACCGGGCGCAGGGTGTGTCGATCCACGACAAGCACATCGAGGTCATCGTCCGGCAGATGCTGCGCCGGGTGACGATCATCGACTCCGGTGCCACGGACTTCCTGCCGGGCGAGCTGCCCGAGCGGACCAAGTTCGAGGCGAAGAACCGGGCATCGGTCGCCGAGGGCGGCGAGCCCGCCTCGGGTCGTCCGGTGCTGATGGGGATCACGAAGGCCTCGCTGACCACGGACTCGTGGCTGTCGGCGGCCTCGTTCCAGGAGACGACGCGTGTCCTGACCGACGCGGCCATCAACGGCCGCTCGGACAAGCTCGTGGGCCTCAAGGAGAACGTGATCATCGGTAAGCTGATCCCGGCCGGTACCGGGATCAACAAGTACCGCAACATCCAGGTGCAGCCGACCGAGGAGGCGCGGGTCGCCGCTTACGCGATCCCGTCCTACGACGACGGCTACTACACCCCGGATGTGTTCGGCTCCACGCCGGGCGCCGCGGTGCCGCTGGACGACTACGACTTCGGCCGCGACTTCCGCTGACCGAAGCGAAATCCACGAGAAGGGCCCTCGTCGAACACCGCGCGGGAGGCGTAGTCCAGGACGGTCACCTTCACCGGGTCGCCGTCGGGCAGTGCCGGATATTCGTCGGATCGGCTTAGCGCAGTGCCCGCGTTGCCCGCCGCGTAGCTGCCGAGCGGCTGCGGGGCGACCAACAGCAAGGCGAGAACCGGAAGAGGGAGCAGCCAGGCCACTTTCGGATGACGATGGCGGTTCGTCGCCGCCAGCACCAGGACCAGGAGACCGGACGCGAGCAGGAACGGCCACAGCCCTTCCTTGACATAACGCAGGTATTGGCCGGTCAAGCAGACCTTGACCACGGCCGCGCCCAGCAGGAGCAGCACGACGGTCGCGGCGGTCCGGTTCACCAGAGCACCGTCCCGGTCACGACCGCGCAACCGAGCGCGACCACGAACGTGGCGGGCGCGAACCGGGCGGCGAACCGCCTGCCGAAGGTGCCGGCCTGCATGGCGAACAGCTTCAGGTCGACCATCGGCCCGACCACGAGGAACGCCAGGCGGGCGGTGAGGGAGAACTGGCTCAGCGAGGCGGCGACGAAGGCGTCCGCTTCGCTGCAGATCGACAACAGGACCGCCAGCAGGGACAGCGCGAGGACACCGAGCAGCGGATGGTCCGCGACGGTCTGGAGCCAGCGGCCGGGGATCAGGACGTTGAGCGTCGCGGCCGCCNCCGATCTCCGGATCGCGTTTAGCCCGCTAAACGCGATCCGGTGGCACTTGCGTTTAGCGGGCTGAACGCGATCTGCCCATACGCCGCCCCACACGCCGCCCGACCTGCGTTTAGCCCCCTAATCGCGATCCGGCGGGCGGGGCCGCAGGTCAGTAGGTGTTCGGGAAGGGTGCCCCCACGCCTCGGCGAGTTCCGGGTTTCGGCCGCCGCGAGTCTCGCACGCCGGGGCCGGCGGGTCGTCGGTGTGCGAGAACGTGTCCAAGCAGTCGTGCCGGTGCCCATGTCGATCGTGTTGTCCGGGCCATCCGGTATCGGATCGCCTGCGCCGAGAGGGAGATCTTCGAAGTGTGCCGCCTCGTGGGTCCCGCGAAGTGGCAGAGTTCCCAGAAAGCATAACGAAACCATAACGGCCGCAGTCGTGCCGGATGCGGGTTACTGGTCCGTTGTGACCTGCGGTAGTGCCGCCAGGTGTCCTGATTCCCAGCGTTCGGAAAACCGTCACCCGTTCAGCTCAATGGCCCATCCGCATCGTGGGAAATTCACCCTGTCGTGGCATGTCCCATTCTTTGATCGCGAGATTGACACTCCATCGGCTTCACACGAGTATTTCGCCCATGCAATCCCCAGTCGCCTTGGTGTGGCGCCGGCACGTTGACTTGCGGCAGCAGGCAAGCGCGCTGTGTATGGATTTCTGACCTATTCCGGGCTGGTCGCGTCGTAGGCGAATCCGCGTATCCGAAACGGATGCGCCTGATCTTTGCGCGCTGACACTTTCCGCTGTGCCGCAACGGTTCCCCGCTGGAACCGGCGGTTGATTGCTTTCCCTTTTATCCGTGCCGGTGACGCCTGCGCGAAAAGGGAGAGGTGTGCCAATTGTCTGGCGCTTCGGTAGCGAAAACAGGGAGAAAGAATGCTATCCAGCTCGCCAAAGTGGCGAAAAGTGGTGATCGGCGCCTTGTCGGTGGCGCTCGCCGTGGGCACGGTGACCTATACCGGCTCCACGACGACCGCCTACGCCGACGTCCAGGTCGTCAAGGATGCGAAGAAGGCTGCCGACGGCAAGGAGTACTGGGTCCAGAACCACCTGGTGTCCAAGGACGTCGCGGCGTCCCGGAGCGCGGACGGCAAGCGCAAGAAGTGGCTGCTGGTCTGGGCCGGTGACGAGAACATCGCCGACACCCTGGTCAAGGACATCAAGAACCTGCCGGGTTCGCTCGGTGGCGGCTTGAACAAGATCAAGAACGCGTTGCCCGGTCCGGACTTCCTCGCCGTGATCGACGCGACGCAGGGTTCCCCGACGTACGGCAAGGTCGTCAACACCGCCACCGTCGGGCCGCTCGTCGAGAACGAGCCGCACCATATGCAGTACGTGTGGCACAAGGGAGACACGATCTACGCCGGCGCGCTATTCGCCGCCGCGACGTACGCCTTCGACGTCTCCGCGTTGCCGCAACTGAAGCTCAAGGGCGTCAGTCTCCCGACACAGACCCTCGGCGGCTCAGTGCCGGACGCGTACTGGGTGCTCAAGGACGGCACCGCCTACGGCACCTACATGGGCGGCCCGGTCGTGCCCGGCCCGCACACCTACGCCAACGGTTCCACCGTGGTGGGCAACGGTTTCGCCGGTAGTCCCGGCGAGGTCGTCCGCTTCGACCAGAACGCGCAGGTGCTGTCGGAGTCCCCGGCGGCCACGCCGCAGGGTGACAACAAGAAGCTGTGCGACAACCTCCCGCAACTGGACAAGCCGACCTGCGCCAACCCGCACGGCATCCAAGCCCGTGAGGACCTCAACACCCTGGTCACCAGTGACTACGCCGAGCCGCGGAACATCATCCTCGACCCGGTGAAGCAGCCGTCGCCGTATCTGCGGCGGCCGACCGTCCGCACGTGGGACATCTCCGACCGCAACAAGCCGAAACTCAAGGCGGTCTCGTACCTGCCGGACGGTCCTCGCGCCGATCCCGCGGACCCGCTGCACGCGGAAAGCCGCGCGGTCATGGAGACCACGGTGACCAACCTGCCCGGCCACAAGGGCGCCTTCGCCCAGACCATGCAGGGCGGCGCGGTGTTCTACACACCGGACATCACCGCCAAGGAACCTCACTGGATCCAGGTGTTCGACGACGGCGCCGCCAACAAGGCGATCCACCCGGACAACGACTCCAACGGCGGTGGCTCCAACGGCGGCTGGATCCAGACCAGCCCCGACGACAAGTACCTCTACCGCGCGATCACCGGACGCTCCAAGGGCGCGCTCGGCCCGCACGACCCCGGCACCACCGGCGGCGTGTACGTCCTCGACATCCAGAAGCTGGTCGCCGCGGGCGACAAGGTCGAGAACATCAAGGGCCGGATCGACACGAAGGAGAAGTCCCAGCAGGGCGGTGGCGGCGACCTGCCGGCCGTCGTCGGCGCGGCGCCGATCAACCCTGGCACGCCCGGCGGCGGCCCGCACTGGGGCGCGTACGACAACTTCGTGCTCGGCGACGACGGCTACTACCACGAAACCGACAAGCCGCAGCACCTCGCGGTGTCGAACTACTTCGTCGCACGGTCCGGTTTGGACGGTGACCACAAGGTCAACCTGCTGGACCTCGGCGAGGACGGGAAGGTCGTGGTCGACCAGAACTTCCGGGACGAGTTCACCGGACAGGTCGGGATCAACTTCAACCGGAAGACCTGGCCGCACGGGTCCTTCGGCAACGCCAAGCCGCACTCCGAACTGTTCGTCGTGGCGGACGCGGATCTCAAGTAACCCTGCTCGGCGCGGAAGGTCGTGGGTGGCGGGCGCACCCCGCCACCCACGGCTCCGCCGATCTGTTCGGAGAAGCTCCCATGGATCACCACGTCATCCCGGCGAGTTCGGGTTCGACCGGAGTCGACATCGCCCTCGTCCTGCTCCGGCTCGGACTTCTGCTGGCGACCGCTTTCCTTGCCGGCACAGGGATCCTGCGCCCGCTGGTGGGTGAGCTGCCCCGACGGCTTCGGCTCACCATCGCCGTACTCGGCGGGCTTTCCGCCGCGCTCGCCGCGGTTTCCGCCTTCGCGACCGACGTCAACGTCATCGCGCTGATCGTGCATCTCGTGCTCGCGCTGGCCATTCCCGTCCTGATCCGCCGTCCGTCGGCGGGCCGCTGGGCGGCCCTCGCGCTCGCCGCATTGGTGGTGCTCGAAACCTCGCTCGGGCGGACAGGCGTCGAATTCGCCATCGACACCGTCTACGTCGCGGCCGCGGCCTTGTGGTTCGGCGTCACCGTTCACTCCGTCTGGGTACCCGCGGAGCAATGGCGCCAGACGACCTTCCGGCTCGGCCCACTTTCCCTGACACTGGGCGGAGTTCTCGTCGTCGCGGGCGCGGTCCAGCTGTTCTCCTCCGGTCTCGGGTTCGATCGCCGGATCTACGGCACGCTCTTCGGGCTCACGTTGCTGGTGATCGCGCTGTTGCCGATCGTCGCCACCGTCGTCGCGGGTTTCTTCCTCTCGGACAGAGAATCCACGCGTGCCTATCGGTTCGGCGCGGCAGCCGTGGCCGTCGGATTCGTCGCCTGGAGCGCCCTCGCGGCCATTCCCGAACCGCCCGAGCTCCCGGTTCCCGGTGTCGCGCTGCTCGCCGACGCGGCCCTCGGCGAGCAGCGGTTCCCCGTACTGGTGAGCCCGCAGCGGCCCGGCAAGAACCTCGTCCATTTCCCCGCGAGCGCGGGAGGAGACCTGTCCGCCGGAATCGAAGGCGGCCTGATCGGCAAGGCCATCGTGCGGCCCGGCGCCGAGGGCACCTGGGGCGAGGTCGACCTGCCGAGGGGGCGGAGCGACCTGGTCATCAGCCGCGGCGAGGAGAAGACGAAGATCGAGGTCGACGCGGGGGAGGAGCCAGGCCCCGCCATCGAGGACGCGGACGCGCCCGAGTGCGCTTCGGCGGCACTGGGCGGCCTGATCGCCGATCGCCGTGAAGCCCTCACCTCATGCCCGGCGGACGCGCTTTCCAGTGAGGACAGCGGTTCTCTCGTCAAACTCGTCGAATTCCTCGCCGGACGCAAGCCGTCCGCGCTCACCCTCGTCGAGGACACCTCGCCGCGCAGCGTGGCCGCCGCGAAGCTGGTCCGCGAGACCGCCGCGCGTTTCGGTCTGCCGGTGCAGACCGAGGCGGGCCCGAACACCGCGCTGGTCGTCGTGTCCGGCTGGGCGGGCGGCTACACGGCGATGACCCGCGCGGCCGAGTCCCAGCGGCTCAAGCCGACCCATCAATACGGCCTGTACCTGGCGCCCTGGCTGCTGAACGGGCCGATCGTCAACTCCGTCGCGAGCTCCTCGGTGCCGCTGAGATTCGACCCGCGTGAGCAGGTCGCCGTCAGCTTCGCCGTCGCGGCGGGCGACGCCTTCGGTGGCGAAAGTCCCACGCTCGGCGGCTTCCGGAGCTGGCTGGGCGAGCAGTGGAGGTCGATCAACGGCGACGTCCAGATCTTCGCGGCGGCCCAGGTCAACGCGATGCCGATGTACCCGGGCGAACCGCACGCCGTCGGGATGATCGCCGACCGGAACTACGCGGGGCAATGGATCCCCGACGGCACGATCGTGCCGGTCAGCTCGGTACTGCGGTGAAGGATTCCGCTCGATTCCAGCAGCGGTAAGGAAAAAGGGAGTAGAGATGAAGCGAATCGCGGCCCGTGTGCTGCTGCCGCTCGCCGTCGCGGGCGCGCTGTCCGGACTCGCCGGCGGCGTCGCCTCGGCCGACCCGCTGCCGGGTCTGCCCACCGGCGGCGGCGACCCCGCGGTCTGGCTGATCCCCGGCCTCGACCTCGGCGGACTGCTCGGACCGACCGTCCCCGTGCCCACCGACCTCCTCGCCCCGATCTACGGGATCATCACGCCGATTTCGTAAAACCGTTACCAACAAAGGAGAATCTCATGAAGAAGACCTTCGTCCGCGTGGTCACCGGCGCCGCGCTCGCCGGCCTCGTCGTGCTCGGCTCGGCCGCTCCGGCGCTCGCCGCGCAGGACGCCCCGAACGAGGTCGTGGTCGTCGACGAACCCGACACGAGCGACCTCCACAACATCTGGACGTTCGCGCCGCTCGGCGTCCCGGTGCTGGGCCTCGTCCAGTCGCTCAACGGCGTCCCCGGCCGGCTGCTGCCGTCCTGACTTCCGCGGCGGCGCGGCTCCCGGGGCCGCGCCGCCGCTTTCGGTGAGGAACCGCAGGCCGAGACCGTGGCCGTGGTCGGCGAGCCGACCGAGGCCGCGCCGTCGCGGGGACCGGACCGCACGATCACGCGGACGCTCAGCCAGGCACAGCCGCAGCCGGTGTCGAACGACTGGCGGATCGCGTACGAGCTCGCCGGGCGGGGACCGCGACCGTGGTCTATGACTCGAACGGGCTGGGGCTCGTGCACCAGGAGCTGCAGGTGTCGCTGCCGTGGCGCAAGGAGCTCACGTGGAAGAACACCGGCACGCCGCCGACCGCCCAGCTGATGGGGCAGGGCGAGGGCGCCGTCGAATGCCGGGTGGCCGTGGGCGGCGCCGTCGTCACCTCGGAGAAGTCGGCCCCCGGAGAGGTCGCCACGTGTGCCGGCCGCCTCGCCCCTCCTGACCTGCGTTTAGCCCCCTAATCGCGATCCGGCGCCCAGCGAAAACCGGTGGCCACGATGGGCAGAATGTAGCCATGACCTGGAGCTTCGAAGTCACCCCCGTCGATCACCCGGACGCCGCCCAGCTGCTGCGCGAGTACTTGGACGAGATCGCGTCGCGCTACTACGAGCGCCAGGTCACCGAAGAGGAGCTCGACGTCTTGCTCGAGGAGAACCACAGCCGCGACATGGTCCCGCCGACAGGTGCCTTCCTCCTCGCGCGACGGGACAGGGTGCTGGCCGGCTGTGCCGGTCTCCGGGTCGTCGCGCCCGACACCGCCGAACTCAAACGCGTCTTCCTGCGGAAGTCCGAGCGCGGCAAAGGCGGCGCGGCGCTGCTCGTGGCCGCCGCCGAGGACGTCGCCCGCGGCCTCGGGGCCACGCTGATCCGCCTCGACACCCGAGACGATCTCGTCGAGGCGAGGGCTCTGTACGCACGCCTCGGCTACGAGACGGTCGAGCCCTTCAACGACGACCCCTACGCGCACCACTACTTCGCGAAGTCCCTGGCCCCGGCGGTGCCGGATCGCGTTTAGCCCGCTAAACGCGACGCGGGCGCGGGGCGAAGGTCGCCTTGGCGAGGAGGGCACCGGCGAGGACGGGCGCCAGCCCGATCAGCAGCAGGAAGACGCCGGTGTCCTTGCCCTCGATCAGCGGATGCCACCACAGCGGCGTCACGGCGATGTCGACGACGTCACCCCGCTCCGGGAACGTTCCGAAGGACATCCACCGCAGGTCCTTCACCTCGTGCGTCTCGCCGTCGAGTTCGTAGGTGCCGTCCACCAGGTTGCCGTTGCCGCAGCTGGTGCAGCTCGAAGTGCTCGCCTCCGCCCGCAGCGTCGCGGTCACGGTGAGCCGCGCCTCGGGGGCGAGCCCGGTCAGCGCGGTCAGTGAGTTCACCGCGAGCGCCAGCCCAGGCAGCACCAGGGCGAGCGCGACGACCGTGCGCGCGACCAGCGACAGCGTCGACAGCGGCTGTCGTCCGGCCGTTTCCCGGCGCCGGTTGAGCGGACCGCGGAGCCCGGCGAGCGGGCCTCGCCGTCCGCCGAGCCAGCCGGCGTCGCTGGTGTCGGACGCGGCCGCCACCGAACGAAAGTCCGCGTCTTCCCAGTCCACTTCGGACGCCAGGACGGCCAGACGGCGCGAGTCGGCGAACATCATCTCTTCGGTCAGCGTCCCGGCTTCGGAGGTCCACAGTGAACCGCCGTGGAAGGCGACTTCGCGGACCCGGAACCACGGATCGCCTTCGAACAGCGCGCGGACGCCGGGGGAGAGAAGAGCCTCGGCGAACTCCGGATCGGACGTCGTCACGGTGAACCGGCGGCCGAACTCCGTGCCGGTCTCGAACCGCTGCAGCAGGGCATCCGGCTTCGGCGCCCCGACGGTGTTCCGCGTGATGCGGGCGTCCTCCAGCGGAGTGAACCGCTCCGGCTCGAAGGCACCCGTCGCGGGGGTGATGACGACCGACGGCACGACCGGCGTCCGAAGCTGGATCAGGGCGTACGTCCCATCGGTCAGGTCAGCTGTCCTGGCCAGTTCCGGGAAGTCCGCCGAGCCGCCGAGCCGGTACTCGACCCCGAGCAGACGGTGCCCGTTGTGGTCGAACTCGACCGCGGTCACCACCGACTCGGGCGACGCGTGGGTGACGGCGATCCCCCGCGAGGGGAGTACGCCGAAGCTAGGCTCACCGGATCCGTCGAGCCTGCCGATCCACGTCTTCTGCCGATACCCCCGCCAGGCCGCCAGAGCCGCGATGACCAGGGGGAACGCGAACCACAGCCAGCCGGGCACCGCGCTGCCGGACCCCGCCGAGAGCCAGTACAGCGACGTCTCGGAGACGAGGATCCCGCAGAGCGCGTAGCTGACGGCGGCCGCGGTCGGCCGCCGTCCGTCGAACCGGCCGCCGAGCAGTAACAGCACCAGGGCCACGGTGTATCCACCGGCGATGAGCCACGGCCCGGCCAGCTGATCGTCCATCGGGCGACCCTACTGGTCCATGTCGAGGTTCTCGCGCGTCTCCTCTTCGCTGTGGCGACCGCCGGTCCGGCCGTACTCCTGCGCGGTCGTGGTGTTCCTGGTGTTGTCGATGGCCTTGTTCGCGAAGTCGAACGCCGCCTTGCCCTGGTAGGCCGAACCCTTCGACAGATCGCTGGGGTTGACCCCGACCACCTGCTTGATCGCCTGGTTCGGCACACCCTTGAGGACGTCCTTCGCGGCGTCGCCGAAGGTGCCCAGCTGAGTCCCGGAGCCCTTCGCGAACGCGCCGACGATCGCCTTCTCCTGGCCGGGGGTCATCCCGACCTTGCCGGCCTTCGTCAGCTTCGAACCCTGTTTGACCAGGTCGTCGGTCCACTTGAGCATGAAGCCCATGAACTTGTCGAGCAGCTTGCCGAGTTTGCCGAGGTGCTTGGTGATCTTGCCCATCGCGCTCGCGGCCTTGGCGATCGTCGCGGTCATCGCGGCGGCCACCGACGAGCCGAGGCTCACCACCGAAGCGGCCAGCGCGGGCAGCCAGATGTAGATGGCCCAGGTGACCAGCTCGGAGATGATCGATTTGACGACCTCTTCGATGACGGTCATCACCATCGACCACATCTGCAGCGTCTCGGCCACCGTCCCGGCGCTGTTGCCGATGCCCTTGATGCCGACGGCGAAGTCGCCGAGCGCGTTCCTGGCGGCGTCGCCCGCGTCGCCCACCCAGTCCTTTAGGGACTCGTCGCCGGTCTTGACGAAGTCGTCGGCCAGCGTGACGAAGCCCTTGGCGATGTTGCCGAAGTTGCCCGCCGCGGTCTTGAGCGCCGGGCCGTCACCCGTGACGAAGTGCAGCGCGTCCTGCAGCGGCTGGATCAGCTCGATCAGGATGTTGAGGCCGTTGCTGACCAGCCAGCCGACCGGGTCGAGCACGAAGCTCGCGAGATCCGCGCCGGCCCCCGCGATGAACCCGGCGCCGTCCTGTACCAGCTGCCCGCCGGCGGCCACCAGGTCGCCGGGGCCCTGCGCGGTGCTGAACTTCTCGTAGGCGTTGGCGACGGTGGTGACGCCCTTGCCCGCGATCGGCACCTTCTTCGCCGCGTCGAGTGCGTTCTTGCCGAAGCTGTCGTCACCCGTGATCTTGACGCCGGCGGCGATGCTCGCCTTCTCGTCGGTCATGCCGTCCCCCAGCTCACTTCGGTCCGTCGATCTTGGCTTCGTACTTCCCCAGGGTGATCGTCGCGTCGTTTTCGAAGCCGTTGTAGATCGACGCCGCCTGGGTCATCTTCCCGGAGAACGAGTCGACCCCGGTCTTCATCAGCTCGAGGAGCTCACGCAGGTCGGCGAGTTTGCCGGTGTAGGTCTGCTTCACCGCGAGCCCGATCAGGCCCCACGACTTGTCCGTGACGTCCGCCTGGTCGACGAGATCGCCGAATTTGCCTGCCTCGTCCTTGTAATAGCCGAGCTTGTTGGCGTAGTCGGTCAAGGCCTGCGTCTTGACCGCGTGCCCGCCTGGTCCGGTCATCGGTGATCCTCCTCGTCGAACAGGTTCTTGAGGAACTGGTCACCGGCCGAGTTCCCGCCGGACGGCGCCGGCCCGGGAGTCGGTTCGTCCGACCGCCGGAGCACCGTCTCCTCGCTGAAGTCGTCTTCGTTCCGAGGGCGGCGCGCGGTGTTCTGTGGTGGCTCCTCCGACATCTGAGACCGCAGATCGTCCGCCGTGGTTCCCAGCGCTTCCGCTTGGGCTTCGAGGACCTGTTCTTCGACGTTCAGATGGAAGGCCCCGCCGAACCGCGCGTCGACGATCCCCGCCTGCTTCCGTGCCGCGTCGGCCACCGCGGTGTGCAAAGTGGACAGGATGGCGGCGGCGAGCTGTTGTGGTTGCTGCCGAAGGGCTTCCGGGCTGAGACGAATGTCCTTCACGGACCCGCCGGGCCCCGCGACGACGGTGACCGAGCGGTCCGGCGACGTCGCCACCGACTCCAGTTCCGCCAGTTCGCCCTGCATCTCGCCGACCTTCGCGAACTGCGTCTCGGCCTGTTTGATCTTGGATTGGAATTTCTCGAACTCGGCGACCAGCTGTTCGAACTCGGCCGACATGGAGCCTCCCCGTGCAAGTGCGTGTGACCGCTATCACCGCGGCCATCGTGACCTATTCACGGGTCTGACGCGATGGTGTGCTTTCCGGATCCATCCGGCTCACCCGATAGGGGAATAGGTAGCGTGGTCCGCCGAGCAGGGCGGTATCAGTACGAACGAGGGGAGGCGTCGTGGACGCCGAGCAGAAGGAAAGCAGCGAAGAACCCAGGCGGGGGAGTCACGCGGCGCCGGAGGGGGCACCCGTACATCCGTTGATCGACCTCTCCCGGGACCCGCATCCGGGCCGGGCGGACCACGCCAAGCCCGACGAGGAATGAAGGCCGTGCGCGCAGCGCCTCCGGTGAGGGCGATGGCGGGGGCCGGGATGGAGAACCGGCCCGAAACGCCGTTCCATCAGGGTCGCCGCGGCATGACGCCCGGCACGATATAGTTATCGACCCCCCGATTTGGCCGGTCCGGAAGTGGCCGGGTATCTTTGGAGACCGTGCCCGGCAGGCGTCGGGCCGTCCCGTGTGCCGTGCGGCATGGACGGGGTGCTCAGGCATCCGGTCCAAAGGCTTCGCCCACGCGGGATCCGACGGAAAATCCCTACGGGAAGTTACCGGTCGCAAGACCGTGACGCGGGCCGACACGCCCGACCGCGGGGGCCGGAGACAACACGTAGTAGCAAGATCGCGAACAGAAAGCTGGTCCATTGCCCACGATCCAGCAGCTGGTCCGTAAGGGCCGCCAGGACAAGGCTGCCAAGCAGAAGACCGCGGCCCTCAAGGGGAGCCCGCAGCGGCGTGGCGTGTGCACTCGCGTGTACACCACAACCCCCAAGAAGCCGAACTCGGCGCTTCGCAAGGTCGCTCGTGTGAAGCTGACCAGCGGCATCGAGGTCACCGCCTACATTCCCGGTGAAGGCCACAACCTGCAGGAGCACTCGATGGTGCTCGTGCGCGGTGGTCGTGTGAAGGACCTGCCGGGTGTCCGTTACAAGATCATCCGCGGTTCGCTCGACACCCAGGGTGTCAAGAACCGTAAGCAGGCGCGCAGCCGGTATGGCGCGAAGAAGGAGAAGAGCTAATGCCCCGCAAGGGTCCGGCCCCGAAGCGGCCGCTGATCTCTGACCCCGTCTACGCATCCCCGCTGGTCACCCAGCTGGTGAACAAGGTGCTGAAGGACGGCAAGCGGTCCCTGGCCGAGCGCATCGTCTACGGCGCCCTCGAAGGTGCTCGCGAGAAGACCGGCACCGACCCGGTCGTCACGCTGAAGCGCGCCCTCGACAACGTGAAGCCCACCATCGAGGTGAAGAGCCGCCGCGTCGGTGGTGCCACCTACCAGGTGCCGATCGAGGTCAAGCCGGGCCGCTCGACGACCCTCGCGCTTCGCTGGCTGGTCTCCTTCTCGCAGGCCCGTCGCGAGAAGACCATGATCGAGCGTCTGCAGAACGAACTCCTCGACGCGAGCAACGGCCTCGGCGCCAGCGTGAAGCGGCGTGAGGACACGCACAAGATGGCCGAGTCCAACAAGGCCTTCGCGCACTACCGCTGGTGATGACCGCCCGGCTGCCGATCCAAGCCTTGCCGGGCCCCAATTTTGAGACAGGGGAACACTCTCGTGGCACGTGAAGTGCTGACCGACCTGAACAAGGTCCGCAACATCGGCATCATGGCCCACATCGACGCCGGTAAGACCACCACCACCGAGCGGATCCTGTTCTACACCGGGGTCAACTACAAGATCGGTGAAGTCCACGATGGCGCCGCCACCATGGACTGGATGGAGGAGGAGCAGAAGCGGGGTATCACCATCACCTCGGCTGCCACCACCACTTTCTGGGCCGATCACCAGATCAACATCATCGACACCCCGGGCCACGTCGACTTCACCGTCGAGGTGGAGCGTTCGCTCCGCGTGCTCGATGGTGCCGTCGCCGTCTTCGACGGCAAGGAGGGTGTCGAGCCGCAGTCCGAGCAGGTCTGGCGTCAGGCGGACAAGTACGAGGTTCCTCGTATCTGCTTCGTCAACAAGATGGACAAGCTCGGCGCGGACTTCTACTTCACCGTCCGCACCATCGAGGAGCGCCTCGGCGCCCGCCCGCTGGTCATCCAGCTGCCGATCGGCGCCGAGAACGAGTTCGAAGGCGTCGTCGACCTGGTCCGCATGAAGGCGCTGACCTGGCGCGGCGAGGTCCAGAAGGGCGAGGACTACGCCGTCGAGGAGATCCCGGCCGAGCTCGCCGACAAGGCGGCCGAGTACCGGGAGAAGCTGGTCGAGGCCATCGCCGAGACCGACGACTCCCTGATGGAGAAGTTCCTCGAGGGCGAGGAGCTGACCGAGGCCGAGATCAAGGCCGGTATCCGGAAGCTCACCGTGAACCGCGAGGCGTACCCGGTGCTCACCGGTTCCGCGTTCAAGAACAAGGGCGTCCAGCCCATGCTCGACGCGGTCATCGACTACCTTCCGTCGCCGCTGGACGTCCCGGCCGTCGAGGGCACGCTGCCCGACGGCGAGACCGTCGTGTCGCGCAAGCCGTCGACCGAGGAGCCCTTCTCCGCTCTGGCGTTCAAGATCGCCGCGCACCCGTTCTTCGGCAAGCTGACCTACATCCGGGTGTACTCGGGCAAGGTCGCCTCCGGCGCGCAGCTGATCAACGCCACCAAGGAGCGCAAGGAGCGCATCGGGAAGCTCTTCCAGATGCACTCCAACAAGGAGAACCCGGTGGACGAGGCCCAGGCGGGCCACATCTACGCGGTCATCGGCCTGAAGGACACCACCACCGGTGACACCCTCGCCGACCCGCAGAACCCGGTCGTCCTCGAGTCGATGACGTTCCCGGCGCCGGTCATCCGCGTCGCGATCGAGCCGAAGACCAAGGCCGACCAGGAGAAGCTGTCCCTGGCGATCCAGAAGCTGGCCGAAGAGGACCCGACGTTCCAGGTCAACCTGGACGAGGACACCGGCCAGACGATCATCGCCGGTATGGGCGAGCTGCACCTCGAGGTGCTGGTCAACCGCATGAAGTCCGACTACAAGGTCGAGGCGAACATCGGTAAGCCGCAGGTCGCCTACCGCGAGACGGTGCGCAAGACGGTCGAGAAGCTCGACTACGTGCACAAGAAGCAGACCGGTGGTTCCGGTCAGTTCGCGAAGGTCATCGTCAAGCTCGAGCCGCTCGAGTCCACCGACGGTGCCCTCTACGAGTTCGACAACAAGGTCACCGGTGGCCGCGTGCCGCGGGAGTACATCCCGTCGGTCGACGCGGGCGCACAGGACGCCATGCAGTACGGCGTGCTGGCCGGCTACCCGCTCGTCGGGTTGAAGTTCACCTTGTTGGACGGCGCGTACCACGAGGTCGACTCTTCGGAAATGGCCTTCAAGATCGCCGGCTCCATGGCGATGAAGGAAGCCGCGAAGAAGGCCGGTCCGGTCATCCTCGAGCCGCTGATGGCCGTCGAGGTCACCACGCCCGAGGACTACATGGGCGATGTGATCGGCGACCTCAACTCCCGCCGTGGCCAGATCCAGGCCATGGAGGAGCGCGCCGGTACCC
This sequence comes from Amycolatopsis coloradensis, assembly GCF_037997115.1. Classification (NCBI taxonomy): domain Bacteria; kingdom Bacillati; phylum Actinomycetota; class Actinomycetes; order Pseudonocardiales; family Pseudonocardiaceae; genus Amycolatopsis; species Amycolatopsis coloradensis. The sequence goes on along the minus strand of NZ_CP150484.1, from coordinate 8,846,502 downwards.
GTGTCGTCAAGGCACTGGTCCCGCTGTCGGAGATGTTCGGTTACGTCGGCGACCTGCGTTCGCGTACGCAGGGACGTGCCAACTACTCCATGGTGTTCGACTCCTACGCCGAGGTTCCCGCGAACGTCGCGAAGGAAATCATCGCGAAGGCGACGGGGGAGTAGTTCCCGTCCGCTCGCGGGCATAAGGAACACTCCTGAACGTCCGCAGCATCCGTCAAGAAACGAATCCCCGTCCGACAGCCACGTTGGCCGGTGAGTAAGCAAAACAGTCCAGGAGGACATTCCAGTGGCGAAGGCGAAATTCGAGCGGACCAAGCCGCACGTCAACATCGGGACCATCGGTCACGTCGACCACGGTAAGACCACTCTGACCGCGGCGATCACCAAGGTTCTGCACGACAAGTACCCCGAGCTGAACACCGCTTCGGCGTTCGACCAGATCGACAACGCGCCGGAAGAGAAGCAGCGCGGTATCACGATCAACATCTCGCACGTCGAGTACCAGACCGAGAAGCGTCACTACGCCCACGTGGACGCCCCCGGTCACGCGGACTACATCAAGAACATGATCACCGGTGCGGCGCAGATGGACGGCGCGATCCTCGTGGTCGCGGCGACCGACGGCCCGATGCCGCAGACCCGTGAGCACGTGCTGCTCGCGAAGCAGGTCGGCGTGCCCTACATCGTGGTCGCGCTGAACAAGGCCGACATGGTCGACGACGAGGAGATCCTGGAGCTCGTCGAGCTCGAGGTCCGCGAGCTGCTGTCCTCCCAGGACTTCCCGGGTGACGACGCTCCGGTCATCAAGGTCTCCGGCCTGAAGGCCCTCGAGGGCGACGCCAAGTGGGGCGAGAGCGTTCTCGAGCTGATGGAAGCCGTCGACGAGAACGTGCCGGACCCGGTGCGCGAGCTCGACAAGCCGTTCCTGATGCCGATCGAAGACGTCTTCACGATCACCGGCCGTGGCACGGTCGTGACCGGCCGTATCGAGCGTGGCCGCGTCAACGTGAACGAAGAGGTCGAGATCGTCGGCATCAAGGAGAAGTCGACCAAGACCACCGTCACCGGTGTCGAGATGTTCCGCAAGCTGCTCGACCAGGGTGAGGCCGGCGACAACGTCGGTCTGCTGGTCCGCGGTATCAAGCGCGAGGACGTCGAGCGCGGCCAGGTCGTCGTGAAGCCGGGCACCACCACCCCGCACACGGAGTTCGAGGGCTCGGTCTACATCCTGTCGAAGGACGAGGGTGGCCGTCACACCCCGTTCTTCAACAACTACCGCCCGCAGTTCTACTTCCGTACCACGGACGTGACCGGCGTCGTCACCCTCAAGGAGGGTGTCGAGATGGTCATGCCGGGCGACAACACGGACATCAGCGTCGTGCTGATCCAGCCGGTCGCCATGGACGAGGGTCTGCGTTTCGCCATCCGTGAGGGTGGACGGACCGTGGGCGCCGGCCAGGTCACCAAGATCATCAAGTGATTTAACGCCGACCCGGGGGTCTGATACACCCCCGGGTTCAAGGCGTCAAATCACGTGTGCGACACTATTCAGGTTGCTCGTCCTGGGGCGGCCGAACTCGTACTTCTTCGGAAAACGGGTTCCGGCCGCCCTAGTATGAGCGGCCACGGTCCGCGGAGCACTTCCTTCGGGTGAGGCTAGCGGGCAAGGGTGTTTGAGACGGCGATCAAGCATTTCCGCCGGCTCGATGCCTCCTCACGTTGAGGAAGACCAGGCAAGACGAAGATCCCGCGGGATCCGTCTGTGCGTCGGGCTCGACACGCCCGACCGCGTGGACCGGGGACAGGGCCGTTGAACTGGGAAAACCTCAGTCAGACTGAGGTTTGAAAAGACAAAAGCGGCACGAGACGACAAGGAACGAGCAGCCACCATGGCGGGACAGAAGATCCGCATCCGGCTCAAGGCCTACGACCACGAGGCGATCGACACCTCGGCGCGCAAGATCGTCGAGACGGTCACGCGCACCGGCGCCCGTGTTGTCGGGCCGGTGCCGCTGCCCACCGAGAAGAACGTTTACTGCGTCATCCGCTCGCCGCACAAGTACAAGGACTCGCGCGAGCACTTCGAGATGCGCACGCACAAGCGTCTGATCGACATCCTCGACCCGACGCCGAAGACGGTCGACGCGCTCATGCGCATCGACCTGCCGGCGAGCGTCGACGTCAACATCCAGTAGCAGCGGCTGGCGAGCGGCGGAGAGTAAGAGACTCATGTCTGACAGGCAAGTGAAGGGCATCCTGGGCACCAAGCTCGGCATGACCCAGGTCTTCGACGAGAACAACCGGGTCGTCCCGGTGACCGTCGTCCAGGCCGGGCCGAACGTGGTCACCCAGGTTCGGACCCAGGAGAACGACGGCTACAAGGCCGTGCAGCTGGCTTTCGGCGCGGTCGACCCGCGCCGGGTGAACAAGCCGCGCACCGGCCACTTCGACAAGGCGAGCGTGACCCCGCGCCGTTACCTTGCCGAGCTGCGTACCACCGACGCCGAGACCTACGAGGTCGGCCAGGAGATCACCGCCGAGGTGTTCGAGGCCGGTATCGAGGTCGACGTGACCGGTACCAGCAAGGGCAAGGGCTACGCCGGTGTCATGAAGCGTCACGGCTTCAAGGGCCAGGGCGCGAGCCACGGTGCCCAGGCCGTGCACCGCAAGCCCGGCTCGATCGGTGGCTGCGCCACCCCGGGCCGCGTCTTCAAGGGCCTGCGCATGGCGGGCCGGATGGGCAACGACCGGGTCACCACGCAGAACCTGACCGTGCACGCGGTGCGTGCCGAGGACGGCCTGCTGCTGATCAAGGGCGCCGTGCCCGGTCCCAAGGGCGGCCTGCTGTTCGTTCGCAGCGCCGCGAAGGGTGGTAACTGAACATGACCAGCGTCGAGCTGAAGACCCCGGCCGGTAAAGCCGACGGCACGGTCGAGCTCCCCTCGGAGATCTTCGACGTGCAGGCCAACGTGCCCCTCATGCACCAGGTCGTGGTGGGCCAGCTGGCCGCCGCGCGCCAGGGCACGCATGACACCAAGACCCGCGGTGAAGTCCGCGGTGGTGGCAAGAAGCCGTACCGCCAGAAGGGCACCGGCCGCGCCCGCCAGGGTTCGACCCGTGCGCCGCAGTTCACCGGTGGTGGCGTCGTCCACGGCCCCACGCCGCGTGACTACACCCAGCGCACCCCGAAGAAGATGAAGGCCGCCGCCCTCCGTGGCGCCCTCTCCGACCGGGCCCGCGCCGGACAGCTGCACGTCGTCACCGAACTGGTGACCGGCGAGAAGCCGTCCACCAAGTCCGCCAAGGCCGCCATCGCCGCGGTGACCCAGGCCAAGCGCGTTCTCGTGGTGCTGCACCGCGACGACGAGCTGAGCTGGAACTCGCTGCGGAACCTGGCCGAGGTCCACATCATCACGCCCGACCAGCTCAACACCTACGACGTGTTGGTCAACGACGACGTGGTGTTCACCAAGGCCGCTTACGACGTGTTCGTCGCCGGCCCCGTCCGGGGCAAGGGCGCGAAGGCTTCGGCTCGGTCGAGCGAGGTTGAAGGGAGTGACGAGCAGTGAGTGCGATCGCCATCCCCGATCCCCGCGACATCTTGCTCGCGCCGGTGATCTCCGAGAAGTCCTACGGGCTGCTCGAGGACCACAAGTACACGTTCATCGTCCGCCCGGACGCCAACAAGACCCAGATCAAGATCGCGGTCGAGAAGGTGTTCGGCGTCAAGGTGGTCAGCGTCAACACGGCCAACCGCCAGGGCAAGCGTAAGCGGACTCGCGCCGGCTTCGGCAAGCGCAAGGACACCAAGCGCGCCATCGTGACTCTTTCGGCTGAAAGCAAGCCGATCGAGATCTTCGGCGGACCCACCGCGTAAAGGACTGAGCTGACACATGGGCATCCGCAAGTACAAGCCGACGACTCCGGGTCGTCGCGGTTCCAGCGTCTCCGACTTCGCCGAGATCACTCGGTCCACCCCGGAGAAGTCGCTGCTGCGTCCGCTGAGCAAGTCCGGCGGCCGTAACTCCAGCGGCAAGATCACCACCCGGCACAAGGGCGGTGGCCACAAGCGTGCGTACCGGCTGATCGACTTCCGCCGGAACGACAAGGACGGCGTTCCCGCCAAGGTCGCGCACATCGAGTACGACCCCAACCGGTCCGCTCGTATCGCGCTGCTGCACTACGCCGACGGCGAGAAGCGCTACATCATCGCCCCGGAGAAGCTCAAGCAGGGTGACACGGTCGAGAACGGCCCCCGTGCCGACATCAAGCCGGGTAACAACCTGCCGCTGCGCAACATCCCGGTCGGCACCGTGATCCACGCGATCGAGCTCCGCCCCGGTGGCGGCGCGAAGATGGCGCGGTCCGCCGGTGCCAAGGTGCAGCTGGTGGCGAAGGACGGGCCGTACGCCCAGCTTCGTCTCCCGTCGGGCGAGATCCGCAACGTCGACGTGCGCAACCGCGCCACCATCGGCGAGGTCGGCAACTCCGAGCACTCCAACATCAACTGGGGCAAGGCGGGCCGTAACCGCTGGCGCGGCAAGCGCCCCACCGTCCGTGGTGTCGTCATGAACCCGGTCGACCACCCGCACGGTGGTGGTGAGGGTAAGACCTCCGGTGGTCGCCACCCGGTGAACCCGAACGGAAAGCCCGAAGGCCGCACCCGCCGCCGCAAGGCCTCCGACGCCATGATCGTCCGCCGCCGGCGTACCGGCAAGAAGCGCTGAGCAGGGAGGTAGAAGAACATGCCACGTAGCCTCAAAAAGGGCCCCTTCGTGGACGACCACCTGCTCAAGAAGGTGGACGCTCTCAACGAGTCGGGCAAGAAGACCGTGATCAAGACGTGGTCGCGTCGTTCCACGATCATCCCGGATTTCCTGGGTCACACGATCGCGGTGCACGACGGCCGCAAGCACGTCCCGGTGTTCGTCACCGAGGCGATGGTGGGTCACAAGTTGGGCGAATTCGCGCCGACTCGGACCTTCAAGGGCCACATCAAGGACGACCGCAAGTCGCGCCGCCGCTGAGCGGGCACGAGAGAACAAGGAAGCTAGCGATGAACGCCCAGAACGACGTGGCCGAGGCTCTGCCGACGGCTTACGCGCGGGCTCGCTTCGTCCGGGACTCGCCTACCAAGGTGCGCCGGGTGATCGAGCTGATCAAGGGACGTAGCGCCGCCGACGCCTTGGCCGTGCTCCAGTTCGCCCCGCAGGCGGCAAGCGAGCCGGTCGCGAAGGTGCTCGCCAGCGCCGTGGCCAACGCCGAAAACAACCTCGATCTCGACCCGGACACCCTCTGGGTCAAGAACGCCTACGCCGACGAGGGCCCGACCCTCAAGCGCATCCGTCCGCGGGCCCAGGGCCGCGCGTACCGGATCCGCAAGCGGACCAGCCACATCACCGTCGAGGTGGAGTCGCGTCCGAAGGCCGAGGCCAAGAAGGCACAGGGCAAGAAGAAGGCAGGTGGCCGGTAGTGGGCCAGAAGATCAACCCGCACGGCTTCCGCCTGGGTATCACCACGGACTGGAAGTCGCGTTGGTACGCCGACAAGCAGTACGCGGAGTACGTGGCCGAGGACGTCAAGATCCGGAAGCTGCTGTCCACGGGCATGGAGCGCGCCGGGATCTCGAAGGTCGAGATCGAGCGCACCCGTGACCGGGTCCGCGTCGACATCCACACCGCCCGGCCGGGCATCGTCATCGGCCGTCGCGGCGCGGAGGCCGACCGCATCCGTGGCGCGCTGGAGAAGCTGACCGCCAAGCAGGTCCAGCTGAACATCCTCGAGGTCAAGAACCCCGAGGCCGACGCCCAGCTCGTCGCTCAGGGTGTCGCGGAGCAGCTGAGCAACCGTGTGGCGTTCCGCCGCGCGATGCGCAAGGCGATCCAGACCTCCATGCGTTCGCCGCAGGTCAAGGGCATCCGCGTGCAGTGCGGCGGTCGTCTCGGCGGTGCCGAGATGTCCCGCTCCGAGCACTACCGCGATGGCCGCGTCCCGCTGCACACGCTGCGTGCCGACATCGACTACGGCTTCTTCGAGGCCAAGACGACGTTCGGTCGCATCGGCGTGAAGGTGTGGATCTACAAGGGCGAGCTCGTGGGTGGCCTCAAGGCCAAGGAGGCGCGTGACGCCGCCGCGGCCGCCGAGCGTGCCCCGCGCCGTGACCGTGGTGACCGTCCGTCCCGACCGCGCCGTTCCGGCTCGTCGGGCACGACGCCGACCTCGACCGAAGCCGGCCGGGCCGCCGCCGCCGCCAAGAGCGACGACGCCGCCCCCGCGGCCACCGAGGCCCCGGCTGCTGAGACTGCAGAAAAGACGGAGGGCTGACACGTGCTCATCCCGCGCAGGGTCAAGCACCGGAAGCAGCACTCCCCGAAGCGCCACGGTGCCGCCAAGGGCGGTACGAAGGTGAACTTCGGCGAGTACGGCATCCAGGCGCTTGAGCACAGCTACGTGACCAACCGGCAGATCGAGTCCGCTCGTATCGCCATGACGCGTCACATCAAGCGTGGCGGCAAGGTGTGGACGACCATCTACCCGGACCGCCCGCTGACCAAGAAGCCGGCGGAAACCCGCATGGGTTCCGGTAAGGGTTCGCCCGAGTGGTGGATCGCCAACGTGAAGCCGGGCCGCGTGATGTTCGAGATCTCGTTCCCGAACGAGGAGACCGCCCGTGAGGCGCTCCGTCGCGCGATCCACAAGCTGCCCATGAAGTGCCGCATCGTGACCCGTGAAGGTGGTGAGTTCTGATGGCGAAGGCAGGTGCCGCCCAGGCATCGGAGCTGCGTGAGCTCACCGCGGAAGAGCTCGTTCTGCGTCTGAAGGAATACAAGGAGGAGCTCTTCAACCTCCGCTTCCAGATGGCGACCGGACAGCTCGACAACAACCGCCGTCTGCGCACCGTCCGCACGGACATCGCGCGGATCTACACGGTCATGCGCGAGCGTGAACTCGGCCTGTCCGTTTCCCCTGACGCCGAGAGTGAAGGTGCCGCATGAGCGAGCAGCCCAACGCTGAGGCGGCCCCCCGCAACGACCGCAAGGTCCGTGAGGGTTACGTCGTCTCGGACAAGATGAACAAGACGATCGTGGTCGAGCTCGAAGACCGCAAGAAGCACCGTCGTTACGCCAAGGTTCTCCGCAGCACCAGCAAGGTCAAGGTGCACGACGAGAACAACGAGGCGGGCGTCGGCGACCGGGTCACCCTGATGGAGACCCGCCCGCTGTCGGCGACCAAGCGCTGGCGTCTGGTGCAGATCGTGGAGAAGGCCAAGTAAGTAGGGCTCTTCAAGGAGTCCCTTAGTTCCGCAAGGCTCGCGGCTGAAACATCGAAAGATGAACGCGAGAACCAGCGCGACATACAGGAGTAGACGTGATCCAGCAGGAGTCGCGGCTTCGGGTTGCCGACAACACGGGCGCGAAGGAGATCCTTTGCATCCGCGTTCTCGGTGGCTCGGGGCGGCGCTACGCGGGCATCGGCGACATCATCGTCGCCACCGTGAAGGACGCCATGCCGGCCGCCGGCGTGAAGAAGGGTGACGTCGTCAAGGCCGTCATCGTTCGCACGCGCAAGGAGCGCCGTCGTCCGGACGGTTCTTACATCCGCTTCGACGAGAACGCTGCTGTGCTCATCAAGAACGACAATGAGCCCCGCGGCACCCGCATCTTCGGGCCGGTCGGCCGCGAGCTGCGCGACCGAAAGTTCATGAAGATCATTTCGCTCGCGCCGGAGGTGTTGTAGAGCATGAAGGTGAAGAAGGGCGACACGGTCGTCGTCATCGCCGGCAAGGACAAGGGTGCCAAGGGCAAGGTCATCCAGGCCTACCCCGAGCGCGAGCGCGTGCTGGTCGAGGGCGTGAACCGGATCAAGAAGCACACGCGGATCTCCCAGACCCAGCGCGGCGCGCAGTCCGGCGGCATCGTCACGCAGGAAGCGCCCATCCACGTCTCGAACGTGATGGTCGTCGACTCCGACGGCAAGCCGACCCGGGTGGGCTACCGCATCGGCGAGGACGGCAAGAAGGTCCGGGTCTCGCGCCGGAACGGTAAGGACATCTGATCATGACCACCGCAGAGAAGATCGCCCCGCGCCTCAAGGTGCGGTACCGCGAGGAGATCAAGGGGCAGCTCCAGCAGGAGTTCTCCTTCGAGAACGTCCACCAGATCCCGGGCGTCGTCAAGGTCGTCGTGAACATGGGTGTCGGTGACGCCGCCCGTGACAGCAAGCTGATCGAAGGCGCCATCCGCGACCTGGCCGCGATCACCGGGCAGAAGCCCGAGGTTCGCAAGGCTCGTAAGTCCATCGCGCAGTTCAAGCTGCGTGAGGGCCAGCCGATCGGCGCGCGCGTCACGCTGCGCGGCGACCGGATGTGGGAGTTCCTCGACCGGCTGCTGACCATCGCGCTGCCGCGTATCCGTGACTTCCGCGGGCTTTCGCCGAAGCAGTTCGACGGCAACGGCAACTACACGTTCGGTCTCAACGAGCAGTCCATGTTCCACGAGATCGACCCGGACGCCATCGACCGCCCGCGCGGTATGGACGTCACTGTCGTCACCACCGCCAACACCGACGACGAGGGCCGCGCGCTGCTTCGCAAGCTCGGCTTCCCGTTCAAGGAGAACTGAGTCGATGGCCAAGAAAGCACTGGTCCACAAGGCCGCGAAGACGCCGAAGTTCAAGGTTCGCGGTTACACGCGTTGCCAGCGGTGCGGTCGCCCGCACTCGGTGTTCCGCAAGTTCGGGCTCTGCCGGATCTGCCTTCGCGAGATGGCACACGCGGGCGAGCTGCCCGGCGTCCGCAAGTCCAGCTGGTAAGAGTCTTTTTTAACTCCCACTTCGCCACAGGCCCTGCACGTACCGCAGGGAACCAGGGCGAGAAAGGTTGACAGGTCACCATGACGATGACCGACCCCATCGCAGACTTCTTGACCCGTCTGCGTAACGCGAACTCGGCGTACCACGACGAGGTCGTGCTTCCCCACTCGAAGATCAAGGCGAACATCGCCGAGATCCTCAAGCGCGAGGGTTACATCTCGGGCTACCGCGACGAGCCGGGCGAGAAGCACAAGAACCTCGTCGTGGAGCTGAAGTACGGCCCCAACCGTGAGCGCAGCATCGCCGGCCTCCGCCGCGTGTCCAAGCCCGGCCTGCGGGTCTACGCAAAATCGACCGAACTGCCGTCGGTTCTCGGTGGCCTCGGCGTCGCGATCATCTCGACGTCGTCCGGCCTCCAGACCGACCGTCAGGCCAAGCGAAACAGCGTGGGCGGCGAAGTCCTCGCCTACGTCTGGTAAGGAAGGGGGCAAAGACATGTCACGCATTGGAAAGCTGCCGGTCGCCGTCCCCTCCGGGGTCGAGGTGACCATCGACGGTCAGCAGATCAAGGTCAAGGGGCCCAAGGGCACCCTTGAGCACACCATCGCCGAGCCGATCACCGTCGAGAAGGCCGAGAACGGCACTCTCGAGGTGAAGCGACCCGACGAGGAGCGCACCAGCCGTGCCCTGCACGGTCTCACCCGGACGCTGGTCAACAACCTCGTCGTCGGTGTGACCGAGGGCTACGAGAAGAAGCTCGAGATCCACGGTGTCGGTTACCGCGTGCAGGCCAAGGGCTCGGACCTCGAGTTCGCCCTCGGCTACAGCCACCCGGTGAAGATCGAGGCCCCGGAAGGCATCACCTTCAAGGTCGAGACCCCCACCCGGTTCTCGGTCTCGGGCATCGACAAGCAGAAGGTCGGCCAGATCGCCGCGGTCATCCGCAAGCTGCGCCGCCCGGACCCGTACAAGGGCAAGGGCCTGCGCTACGAGGGTGAGAAGATCCGCCGCAAGGTCGGAAAGACGGGTAAGTGATCATGAGCGACACGACTACGAAGCGCAAGCCGGTCGGCAAGGACATCTCGACCCGCCGCCGCGTCGCGAAGGCCCGTCGGCACTTCCGCCTTCGCAAGAAGATCAACGGCACGGACCAGCGTCCGCGCCTGGTCGTCAAGCGTTCGTCGCGGCACATCGCCGTGCAGCTGATCGACGACCTCGCCGGCAAGACCCTGGCGTCGGCGTCCACCCTCGAGGCGGACGTCCGCGCGCTGGAAGGCGACAAGAAGGCCAAGGCCGCCAAGGTCGGGGAACTCGTCGCCGCCCGCGCCAAGAACGCCGGTGTCTCGACCGTGGTGTTCGACCGTGGTGGCAACGCCTACCACGGCCGCATCGCGGCGCTCGCCGACGCCGCGCGTGAGGCGGGGTTGGAGTTCTGATGCAGCAGATGCTCGTGAATGGAAGGAAAGCCTGATGCCGGGACGTACACGGCAATTCGGCGGTGGCCAGGGTGGACCCGGCGGGCAGGGCGGCAACGACCGCAATGACCGTCGCGACCGCCGTGACCGGCGCGACAGCGGCCGTGGCGGGGCCGGCCAGGAAAAGACCCCGCACCTCGAGAAGGTCGTGACGATCAACCGCGTCGCCAAGGTCGTCAAGGGTGGTCGTCGCTTCAGCTTCACCGCCCTGGTGGTCGTCGGTGACGGCGACGGTCAGGTCGGCGTCGGCTACGGCAAGGCCAAGGAAGTTCCCGCGGCCATCGCCAAGGGCGTCGAGGAAGCGAAGAAGAACTTCTTCCGCGTTCCCCGCGTCGCCGGCACCATCCCCCACCCGATCCAGGGTGAGGAAGCCGCCGGTGTCGTGCTGCTCCGTCCGGCTTCGGCCGGTACCGGTGTCATCGCCGGTGGCCCGGTGCGCGCGGTGCTGGAGTGCGCGGGCGTCCACGACGTGCTGTCGAAGTCGCTCGGCTCCGACAACGCGATCAACATCGTGCACGCGACCGTGGCGGCCCTGAAGGGTCTGCAGCGTCCCGAAGAGGTCGCGGCCCGCCGCGGTCTCCCGCTCGAGGACGTCGCGCCGGCTCGGATGCTGCGCCAGCGCGCGGGCCAGGGGGTCTGACATGACTCAGCTCAAGGTGACCCAGGTCAAGAGCAAGATCGGCACGAAGCACGCTCACCGCGAGTCGCTGCGCACCCTCGGGCTGCGCAAGATCCGCCAGAGCGTCGTGCGTGATGACACTCCCGAGGTGCGCGGCCTTATCCACACCGTCCGCCACCTGGTGGAGGTCGAGGAGGTCAAGGCATGACTGCCATCAAGATCCACCACCTTCGTCCGGCTCCGGGCGCGAAGCGCGACAAGATCCGCGTCGGCCGTGGTGAGGGCTCGAAGGGCAAGACCGCCGGTCGCGGTACCAAGGGCACCAAGGCCCGGAAGAACGTGCCCGCCGGTTTCGAGGGTGGGCAGATGCCCATCCACATGCGGCTGCCGAAGCTGCGCGGCTTCAAGAACCGGTTCCGCACCGAGTACCAGCCGGTGAACGTGGGCGACATCGCCCGCGTCTTCCCGGAGGGTGGCAAGGTCGGCGCCGAGGAGCTCGTCGCGAACGGTCTGGTCCGCAAGGGCAAGCTCGTGAAGGTGCTCGGCAACGGCGACGTGAACGGCGTCAAGCTGGACGTCACCGCCGACGCTTTCTCCGGCTCCGCCAAGGAGAAGCTCTCCGCTGCCGGTGGCTCCGCCACCACGCTCTGAGCTTTCTTCGCTCGCTTCACCGAAAGGCCCGCCCGGCTCCGCCCGGCGGGCCTTTCGCTTGCGCACCCTTCGCCCGGCGGCACTTGCGTTTCGCGGGCTAATCGCGATCTGGCCCCTGGGCCCGGCGCTCGCGCGCAGACCTGCGTTTAGCCCCCTAATCGCGATCCGTGCGCAGACGGCCCTTCCGGCCCCCGACCTGCGTTTCGCGGGCTAAACGCGCTCCGCCGGTCGCCCAGGTGCCGACCGCCCAGATCGCGATTAGCCCGCGAAACGCAGGTCGGCCGTCAGGCTGCGGGCGTGGCGGAAGGGGGAATGAGCTGGAAGGATCGCCAGGTGGCCATACCTCCCGGGCAGGATCCGCAGCCCTTCCAGCAGCCGGATGCCCCGCCGATGGACATATCGGTTTCAGGGCCCATGGATCCCGCGGACGAACCGGTGCGGTCCGGCCGGCTCGAGCCCCGCAGGCTCGTCGCAGCGGGCTTGGCCGCCTTGGCCCTGGTGCTGACCCTCGTAGGCTGCTTCTTCCCGCACTTCAAGACCGAACATCGGTTCGGCTTCGACCTCAGCGAACAGATCATGATCGTGTTCGTACAGGGTGCGTGGGACACGACGGCTTATCAGAGCGGCCAGCCTGCCTTCACCACGTCGACGTCGCCTATCGGTATCCCGCTCCTGGTCGCCGCGGCGCTCCTTCTGGCGGCCACGGTCGTCAGCACGCGCGTCGCCGGGCGTCGACGTCCGGGCACTTTGGACAGGTGGCTCACCACTATCGCGGCGGTGTTCCTCGCCGGAGTGGTCAGCAGCGTCGCCACGCTGGGGACTGGCCGTCAGCTGGGAGACGACATCACGGTGACCCTGACTCTCGAGTCAGGTATGTGGGCTCTCTTCGCCGCGGTCGTCGCCGCGGCGGGCGCGGCCGTCATGAGCCACCGCGTCCAGGACGACGAAGTCCCGGTGAGTGGCAACCCGAGTCTCGCGGACATGCCCACACCGAAGGACGGCATCTCCATCACGGTGCTCCCACCGGAGCCTCAGCCGGAGAAACCGGACTATTCGGCCTTCGCGCCTCCGCCGGATCCTGGTGCGAAAGAGCGCGATTAGCCCGCTAAACGCTCTCGCGGTCGCCGATACAGTGGGGAAAGGAGGGGCCGATGACTTGGGCGGTGGTCTTTTTCGGAGCGGCGGTCCTCGTGGCTTTTACGCCAGGGGCGAACAATCTGCTCGGCATGCACCACGGCATGACACAGGGGGCCTGGAAAGGGCTCGCCGGACTGTTAGGCCGATTGGCCGCATTCACGGTGCTGATCACGGCCGTCGCCGCCGGACTTGGACAGCTCCTCGCGGCTTCGGAACTTGCACTCACAGTGATCAAATGGGCCGGCGTCGCCTACCTGGTCTGGATCGGCGGGCGCCTGCTGTGGTCGACGTTCCGTGCCGGCGGCACCGCGCTGGTCCAGGCGCCGCGAGGCACTGAATCCGTACCCGCGCTCCGGATCGCGAGGAAGGAATTCGTCGTCGCGATCACGAATCCGAAGGCGATCCTCATCTTCACGGCGTTCGTACCTCAGTTCATCGACGCAGCTCACGGCTCCTTCCTCGCCCAGATCGCGATTCTCGGCACCGTCTACCTGCTCGCCGAGTTCGTGGCAGGCGCGACCTACGTCTGTGCGGGCGCGCTCGTGAAGTCGCTCCGGTTGTCCCGCCGGGCGACTCGGAACGTCGACCGCGGCACCGGCGTCGTGCTCCTCGGCATGGCGGGCGCGCTCGCCACTTCGGGCTCCTGATCACGGTGCGTTCAGCGGGCTAAGTGCGATCCGGTGGCCGGAAAAGTGAGGAACGGCAAGGCGATCTGTCAAGGTTCCGGAGCGAGAAGCGGCAGTCGATCAACCCCGCGGACCAACCTTCGTCCGGAAAACCCACACGCACTGCGGACACGCCCCGTGAAGCTGTTAGAGTCGGCGACACGCTTCGGGACGAGTGTGCCCCGAAGCGTTCCTGGCTTGTGCCAGAAAGCTGTGTGTTCCCGCCGGCCCCAGGCCGGCCAAGCCGATCGTCGGTAAGACAGCCGACGACGCCGAGGAGGTTCCCCGCGTGCTCAGCGCCTTCCGCTCGGCTCTAGCGACGCCGGATCTACGTAAGAAGATCCTGTTCACGCTAGCCATCGTCGCGGTCTACCGAATCGGTGCCACCATCCCGGCCCCGGGCATCTCGTATTCCGCCGTGCAGCAATGCACGGAGACCGGGTCGCAGGAGGGCGTCTATCAGCTGCTGAACCTGTTCAGTGGCGGTGCACTGCTGCAGCTGTCGCTGTTCTCGACCGGCATCATGCCGTACATCACGGCGAGCATCATCGTCCAGCTTCTCACCGTGGTCATCCCGCGGTTCGAGGAACTGAAGAAAGAAGGCCAGGCCGGCCAGGGCAAGCTGACCCAGTACACCCGGTACCTGACGATCGCCCTCGCGATCCTGCAGGCGACCGGTGTGGTGGCACTCGCCGACCGCAAGCAGCTCTTCCCGCAGTGCGACACCGCGATCATCCCGGACAACAGCGTCTACACGCTGGCCATCATCGTCATCACGATGACCGCCGGTACCGCCGTCATGATGTGGCTGGGTGAGCTGATCACCGAGCGCGGCGTCGGCAACGGCATGTCCGTCCTCATCTTCCTGAACATCGCGGCCCGCATCCCGATCGAGGGTGGCAACATCCTCAGCAGCGCCGGCCCGGTGGTCTTCACCCTGATCTGTGTGTTCGGCCTGGTGATCATCGCCAGCGTCATCTTCGTCGAGCAGGGCCAGCGCCGGATCCCGGTGCAGTACGCCAAGCGCATGATCGGCCGCCGTATGTACGGCGGGACCTCGACCTACCTGCCGATCAAGGTGAACCAGGCCGGTGTCATCCCGGTCATCTTCGCCTCGTCGCTGCTCTACCTGCCGGACCTGATCAGCCGCCTCGTCGGTGACGCCAACAGCAACGCGGGCTGGCAGGTCTTCATCCAGAACTACATCGTCAACCAGTCCAGCTGGGCGCACGTCCTGCTGTACTTCGCGTTGATCATCTTCTTCACGTACTTCTACATCACGATCACGTTCAACGTGGACGAGCGTGCGGAAGAAATGAAGAAGTTCGGTGGCTTCATCCCGGGTATCCGCCCGGGCCGACCCACCGCGGAGTACCTCAGCTACGTCCTCGGCCGGATCACCCTGCCGGGCTCGCTGTACCTGGGCATCATCGCGATCCTTCCGAACTTCTTCCTGTCCGTCACCGGCAGCGGGAACAACCAGAACTTCCCGTTCGGTGGCACGGCTGTGCTGATCATGGTCGGTGTCGGTCTCGACACCGTGAAGCAGATCGAAAGCCAGCTGATGCAACGTAACTACGAAGGGTTCTTGAAGTGACGCGCCTGGTTCTCGTTGGCCCTCCTGGCGCGGGCAAAGGTACTCAGGCGGTAGCACTGTCGGAGAAGCTCCGGATCCCGCACATCTCGACCGGCGATCTGTTCCGCGCCCACGTGGGCGAGCAGACGCCGCTGGGCCAGGAAGCCAAGCGCTACCTGGATTCCGGCGAACTCGTACCCGACTCGGTCACGAACGAGATGGTGCGCGAGCGCCTCGCCGAACCCGACGCCAAGGTCGGTTTCCTGCTCGACGGGTTCCCCCGGAACACGAAGCAGGCCGACGTCCTCGGTGAGATCCTCGGCGAGGTCGACGCCAAGCTCAACGCGGTCATCCAGCTCCAGGTCTCGGAAGACGTCGTCGTCGATCGGCTGCTGTCCCGCGGCCGTTCGGACGACACCGAAGAGGTCATCCGCCGCCGTCAGCAGATCTACGTGTCCGAGACCGCTCCGTTGCTCGAGTACTACTCAGACATCCTGGTCAGGGTCGACGGCGTCGGCTCGGTCGACGAGATCTCCGCCCGCGTGCTGGAAGCGCTGCGCGACCGCACGTGAATCTCGGAGGACTGCGTGTACTGCAACGGCTTCGTCGTGGGCGCATGATCGAAATCAAGACCCCTGGCGAGCTTCAGGCGATGCGGGCCGCCGGCCTGGTCGTCTGGCGCACCCTCACCGCGGTGCGTGAGCTCGCCAAGCCGGGGGTGACCACCGCCGATCTCGACGAACTCGCCGAGCAGACGATCCGTGACGCGGGCGCGGTACCCTCGTTCAAGGGGTACCACGGCTTCCCGGCGTCGATCTGCGCTTCGGTGAACGAGCAGATCGTGCACGGCATCCCGTCGAAGACCCAGGTCTTGAACGACGGCGACATCATCTCGGTGGACTGCGGCGCCATCCTCGACGGCTGGCACGGCGACTCCGCGGTCACCCTCGCGATCGGCGAGGTATCGAAGGCGGATCTCGCGCTCTCGGCCGCCACCGAGGCGGCGATGTGGGCAGGGATCGCCGCGGTGTCGTCCGGTGGAAGGCTCACGGACATCTCGCACGCGGTGCAGACCGCGGCCGAGAAGGCCGGCCGGGAAGACGGCGTCGAGTACGGGATGATCGTCGAGTACGGCGGCCACGGCATCGGGCGCCAGATGCATATGGACCCGTTCCTGCCGAACCTGGGCAAACCGGGCAAGGGGCCGCGGCTCAAAACCGGCATGGCGCTCGCGATCGAGCCCATGCTGACGGGTGGCGGCGGGGAGACCGTCGAGCTCGAGGACGGCTGGACCGTCGTGACCGCCGACGGCTCGCGGGCCTCGCACTGGGAGCACACCGTCGCGATCACCGACGACGGCCCGTGGGTCCTGACCGCCCCCGAAGACGCCTGACCTTGCCCTTCACCCTCCAGATCGCGTTTAGCCCGCTAAACGCAAGTGCGCCCCCAGACCGCGTTTAGCCCGCTAAACGCAGGTCGGCCCGCTGGTCGGCGCAGCGCTCGGGCCCGCCGTTGCGGCGCCCGTCGGCTGCCCCCATCGGGTGCACCTTGGCCGCCGAGCGCCCCAGGTCGCGGCCCCATCGGATCGCGTTTAGCCCGCTAAACGCAGGTCGGCGAGGGCGTACGATGGGGAAGGCCGCATCAGGCGGGCTCAACGGGTGCCCTAACACAGTCACCCCCCGTTTGGGGCTCGCGACACGGGTTGCGTACACTGTCAAGTCGGTGTACTCATCGCGCCCGGATCCTGCGCGCTCGTGAATTCTCGCGAACGGACATTGGACCCGGGCAGGAGTGTGCCGATGCACCACCCAGCCAAGCACTCAAGCTTTGACTGATCACACAGCGTAGCGACAGGAAATGCGGAGGACATGGGCAAGAAAGACGGGGCCATCGAGGTCGAAGGCCGCGTAGTCGAGCCGCTCCCCAACGCGATGTTCCGCGTCGAGTTGGAGAACGGCCACAAGGTCCTTGCACACATCAGCGGCAAGATGCGGCAGCACTACATCCGCATCCTGCCCGAGGACAGGGTTGTCGTGGAGCTCTCGCCCTACGACTTGTCACGTGGTCGCATCGTCTACCGCTACAAGTGATCACGACGAGTTAGCACAAGCAGGAGAGCAGGAGACGTGAAGGTCCAGCCGAGCGTCAAGAAGATCTGCGACAAGTGCAAGGTGATCCGCCGTCACGGCCGGATCATGGTGATCTGCGAAAACCTGCGGCACAAGCAGCGGCAGGGCTGATCACTCGCACTCGTACAGAGTGGATTGACGGCTACACAATCTCCCCGCACCTGCCGGGCCGTGCGAACGGCCCGGTTCACCCCCGGACTTCAGGCCGGGGCCGGGACACCCGAAGCGCAAGCCGAGGGCACGACAGGCGAGTCGGTCCCGGGACCGGACGGGGAGCAGACCTGAAGATGAATTCTATGAAGGAGCATCAACGCCAATGGCACGACTCGCTGGCGTAGACCTCCCCCGCGAAAAGCGGTTGGAGATCGCGCTGACCTACATCTACGGCATCGGCCGTACCCGCTCGAAGCAGCTCATCGCGGCTGCCGAGCTCAACGCGGACACTCGCGTCAAGGATCTGAGCGATGACGACCTCGCCAAGCTGCGGGTCTACATCGAGGAGAACTTCAAGGTCGAGGGTGACCTTCGCCGCGAGGTGAACGCCGACATCCGTCGGAAGATCGAGATCGGGTGCTACGAGGGCCTTCGCTGGCGCCGCGGACTTCCCGTCCGTGGTCAGCGCACCAAGACGAACGCCCGCACCCGTAAGGGTCCGAAGAAGACGGTCGCCGGCAAGAAGAAGGCTGGCAAGAAGTGAGCGTCCAGGGCAAGAAGGTCGTGCAGATGGGCGGCGTCCGCCGTCGTGGCTCGGCTTGTGTCTCGCCCAAGGCGCTCTACGCCCGCCCGATGGCGCTCCGCAACCTGTACACCGACGCCGGTTCGATCATCCGGCGCGGGCAGGCCGAAGCGGTCGCCGCTCACCAAGAGAACGCGCGCTAACAGGAGAACCCTCAAAACATGCCACCGAAGTCTCGTACTGCGGCGGGGGCCAAGAAGGTCCGCCGTAAGGAAAAGAAGAATGTCGCGCACGGTCACGCGCACATCAAGAGCACCTTCAACAACACCATCGTCTCGATCACGGACCCGACCGGTGCCGTGATCGCGTGGGCATCGAGTGGTCACGTGGGCTTCAAGGGCTCGCGTAAGTCCACCCCGTTCGCCGCGCAGATGGCCGCCGAGAACGCCGCCCGCAAGGCTGCCGAGCACGGCATGAAGAAGGTCGACGTTTTCGTGAAGGGCCCGGGTTCGGGTCGCGAGACGGCGATCCGCTCGCTGCAGGCGGCCGGCCTCGAGGTCGGCACCATCCAGGACGTGACCCCGCAGCCTCACAACGGCTGCCGCCCGCCCAAGCGGCGCCGGGTCTGAGGAACGGGGAGGAGTAAGAAGAAATGGCTCGTTACACCGGCCCCGCGACGCGTATTTCGCGTCGCCTCAAGGTTGACCTCATCGGCGGCGACCAGGCTTTCGAGCGTCGCCCCTACCCGCCGGGCCAGCACGGCCGCGGGCGCATCAAGGAGTCCGAGTACCTCCTGCAGTCGCAGGAGAAGCAGAAGGCTCGCTACACCTACGGCGTTCTCGAGCGTCAGTTCGTCCGGTACTACAAGGAAGCCGTCCGGCGTCCGGGTAAGACCGGTGAGAACCTGCTGCAGATCCTCGAGTCCCGGCTGGACAACGTGATCTACCGCGCCGGCATCGCCCGCACCCGCCGTCAGGCGCGTCAGCTGGTGAGCCACGGCCACTTCCTGGTCAACGGCGTCAAGGTCAACGTCCCGTCCTACCAGGTCACGAAGTGGGACATCATCGACGTGCGGCCGAAGTCGTTCGCGATGCTGCCCTTCGTCGCGGCCAAGGAGTCTTTCGGCGAGCGTCCCGTTCCCGCGTGGCTCCAGGTCGTTCCGTCCAACCTCCGTGTGCTGGTCCACCAGCTCCCGGAGCGCGCTCAGATCGATGTTCCGGTCCAGGAACAGCTGATCGTCGAGCTCTACTCGAAGTGATCCACCATCGGGCCGGGGTTTCCCCGGCCCGATGTGGGCACGGGCGGCGGCGCCCGGAGTGCGCCGCCGCTTCGCCATCCCTTTCGGTGTCATATGGCGGGCGCCGTTTGGAAAGGAAATAGGAAAGATGCTGATTTCCCAGCGACCGGCTCTCGGCGAAGAGACGGTCAACGAGACCCGCTCCCGGTTCACCATCGAACCGCTGGAGCCCGGCTTCGGCTACACGCTCGGCAACTCGCTGCGGCGCACGCTGCTGTCGTCCATTCCTGGCGCGGCCGTGACGAGCATCCGCATCGACGGCGTGCTGCACGAGTTCACCACCGTTCCCGGGGTGAAGGAAGACGTCACCGACATCATCCTGAACCTCAAGGAGCTCGTGGTCTCCTCGGAAGAGGACGAGCCGGTCACCATGTACCTGCGCAAGCAGGGCCCCGGTGAGGTCACCGCCGCCGACATCGTGCCCCCGGCCGGTGTCACCGTGCACAACCCGGATCTGCACATCGCGTCGCTGAACGGCAAGGGCAAGCTCGAGATCGAGCTCGTCGTCGAGCGCGGCCGCGGTTACGTTCCGGCCCTGCAGAACAAGCAGGCGGGCGCGGAGATCGGCCGGATCCCGGTCGACTCCATCTACTCCCCGGTGCTGAAGGTGACCTACAAGGTCGAGGCGACCCGTGTCGAGCAGCGCACCGACTTCGACAAGCTGATCCTGGACGTGGAGACGAAGCCGTCGATCACGCCGCGGGACGCTGTCGCGTCGGCCGGTAAGACGCTGGTGGAGCTGTTCGGTCTCGCGCGCGAGCTGAACGTCGACGCCGAAGGCATCGAGATCGGCCCGTCGCCGCAGGAGGCGGACACCATCGCCGCCTACGCGATGCCGATCGAGGACCTGGACCTCACCGTCCGGTCGTACAACTGCCTCAAGCGCGAGGGCATCCACACCGTCGGCGAACTGGTCTCGCGCAGCGAGGCCGACCTGCTGGACATCCGCAACTTCGGTGCGAAGTCGATCGACGAGGTCAAGCTCAAGCTCGTCGGTCTCGGCCTCGCGCTGAAGGACAGCCCGCCCGGGTTCGACCCGACCGCGGCCGCGGCCAGCTACGACGGTGAAGGCTGGTCCGAGGGCGTCGACAGCATCACGGACGGAATTTCGGACAACGGCCACGACGATGGCCAGGACTACGCAGAGACGGAGCAGCTGTAAGGCCAGCTACGGCTCCCTCACCGGTCGGGTGGGGGAGCGCCGGCCTTCAGCTGTGAGCTGAACGAGGAGAACCGATGCCCACCCCCACAAAGGGACCCCGTCTCGGCGGGTCGCCCGCGCACGAACGGCTGATCCTGGCCAACCTGGCCACCCAGCTGTTCGAGCACGGCAAGATCACGACGACCGAGGCGAAGGCCCGGCGGGTGCGCCCGCTGGCCGAGAAGCTGATCACGAAGGCGAAGCGGGGCGACCTGCACAACCGTCGTCAGATCCAGCGCATCGTGCGCGACAAGGACGTCGTGCACAAGCTGATCGCCGAGATCGGTCCGTTCTTCGCGGAGCGTCCGGGTGGCTACACCCGGATCACCAAGACGATGGCGCGCAAGGGCGACAACGCCCCCATGGCCGTCATCGAGCTGGTGGCCGAGAAGACCGTCACCGCCGAGGCCGAGGCCGCGCGCAAGACGAAGTTCGCCAAGGACGAGCCGAAGGCTGCCGCCCCGGCCGCCGAGGAGACCACCGAGGCCACTGAGGCTGCCGACACGGCCGCCACCGAGGTTCCGGAGGCCACCGAGGCTCCCGCCGCCGACGAGGCCGCTGAGGCCCCCGCCGCGGACGCGGACAGCAAGAAGGACTGACGTCCTGACGGCACCGAACACCCCGGACGAGCCCGCCACTCCCACTGCGGAGGGCGGGCTCGTTCGTCTGCGTCTGGATGTCGCCTACGACGGCACCGATTTCTCCGGCTGGGCGCGGCAGCCCGGGCGGCGGACGGTGCAAGGAGTCCTCGAAGAGGCGCTCGCGAAGCAGCCTCCAGGAGCCTCGGTCCCGAAGTCCGTCGTCGTCGCCGGCCGCACCGATGCCGGTGTGCACGCGGCCGGCCAGGTGGTCCACGTCGACGTGTCGCCTTTAGGGGGCAAAACGCGATCCGGTCGCCTGGAAGTGGACGAGCAGGGCATCCCTGAGCTGGGGCGGATGCGTCACCGCTGGAATCGGTATCTGCCGGGCGACGTGCGGGTGCTGGATGCCCGGATCGCGGCGCCTGGGTTCGACGCGCGGTTCTCGGCCGTGCGGCGGCATTACCTATACCGCGTTTCGGACGCGCCGTGGGGCGTGGATCCTTTGCGACGTCACGACACTCTGGCCTGGGGCCGTCCGCTCTCGATCGAAGCGATGAACGAGGCGTCGACGGCTCTCATGGGGCTTCAGGACTTTGCGGCCTTCTGCAAGCAGCGTGAGGGCGGGACGACCATCCGCGAGCTGCAGCGGCTCGAATGGCGGCGAACCGGACCGCACGCGGTCGAGGTCGCGGTCTCCGCAGACGCGTTCTGTCATTCGATGGTGCGCAGTCTGGTGGGGGCGCTGCTCTTGGTCGGTGACGGCCGCCGTCCGCTGGACTGGCCCGGTGACGTCCTGGAGAGCCGGACGCGCGACAGCGCCGTGGCTCCCGCGCACGGCCTGACGTTGATGGCGGTCGACTACCCGCCGGACGCCGAACTCGCCTCGCGTGCCAATCAAACGCGAGCCATGCGCACTCCCTCCTGACCCGGCCGCGGCGCGGTTAGCGGGCTAAACGCGCCGCGGCGGCGGGCTCGCCAGACGGCCTCGACGATGCCTTTGAAGTCGTTCGCCAGGTCTTCCGCGGTGACGATGACGAAACGCCAGCCTTCGGCCTCCACACGTCTTCGGCGTTTGCGATCGTGGGCTCGTTGTTTCGCTGTGTTGTGCCATCGGCCGTCGTATTCGACGGCGACCTTGAACTTCTCGTCCCCCAGGTCGAGACGGGCGAGGAAATGACCGGTTCGGGCGATGACCTCGAGTTGAGGTGTCGCCGTGATGCCGCCGGCGGCCAGCACGATGCGGAGCTCCGATTCCGGAGGTGACTCCGCGCGAGGATCGGACAGTCGTAAAGCATGTCTGGCCAAGCGGATTCCCCTGTTGCGGCGGCCGTAGAACTCCCTGTTGAGATGCAGATCGGTCAGGCTCTCGGCTCTCATGAACTGATCGAGATCCGGTACGCCGATACGGAGCCGTCGCACCCAGCCGGATTTGCGGGGAGAAAGCCGGAGCAGCAGATCCAGTGCGATTCGGCTTTTCCGCGCGATGCGAATGCCGTTCCATGGTCTCGATTCTTCGGGTTTGACTTCGGTACGCCGGACCTTGATGCCGACAATCGGGCCGAAGCGGTATTTCTCCGGTACGACCATCTCGACCGGATCGTTGGGTTTGGCCAGTTCGACGCCTTGAACGGTCGCGGCAGATCGCCCGGTCAGCACCGCTTTGGGAGGCGCCAGCAACGCGGCTCCTCGGCAACGCAACTCATGCGTGACCTCGACATCTGCGCGGGTATAAACGTCCTGGAACAGCCGCCGGACGCTCGAGCCGCGTAGCTGGCTGGCCGTGATGAGGCCCGCCTTGCGCGCCTCCGAGCCGCGGAAGACGTCGGGAAGATGAGATGAATCGAAGGGTTTGGTCATGGCGACACAGTGATCGACATGACCGACAACCGATGGCCGTGACCGCCTATTCGAGGGTGCTTTATCCACAACCCCCTGCCTATCCACAGCCGGCGCGATCACCCCTTGACGGACACACCCCACGCCCCGGATCGCGTTTAGCGGCCTAACCGTGACGCGGGCGGACGCAAAACGGGGGCACCGTCCGAAAAGGACAGTGCCCCCGCAGAGCACGATTAGCCCGCTAAAGTCGACGCGGGCGGGTTAGTCGCCGCGGCGCACAGGGCCCAGGATCTGCTGCTCTTTCGCCGTGGTGACCAGGCGAAGAGGGCGCCAGAGGTTTCGGCCCAGAGCGACGACCTGGTCGTCCTTCAACGTCGTGAGCTGCTTCATCATCTGGGGCGGGAGCCGCCAGATCCGGGCGGCCAGCTCGGCCTGTCCTGGCGGGAGCCGCTGCATCAGCACCAGGTCGGCCGCGTTCGCGGTCGCCCCGGCCTGCGGGTGCAGGTACGGCAGCACGTAGATCGTCGTCTGCCACGGCGACCGCGGCGGGAACAGGTCCTGCGGCGTCGGGCCACCATCGGTCACCACGAGCAGCGGCGCGTCCTCGGAGGGCCGCGGAAGGTCCACCGGCGACAGCCGCCGGATCTGCACCAGCGGCGAAGGCCTGCCGTTGGGCTGGTTCCCCGCAGCCTGCGGGAGCACCTGCCACGCGGCCGGACGTCCGGTCGCCACGACGACCCACGCCCCGACCGCCATCGCCCTCAGCGCCACCTGGCGTGCCAGGTAAAGACCACCGACCAGCACGATCCGGGTCGGAGTCGAGCGCAGCGCGGAGATCGTCAGCGGCTCGCCCTTGAGCCCGGAGCCGAGGACGATCCCGCCGCGATCACCCGAAGGGCTGATCGCGTCCAGCATCGCCGGGTCGACGGTGAATTCCGGGGCGACACCGGCGCTCTGGCCTGCGTCGCGCATGCGGGTGCTCATGCCGTGCCTCCGATCGGCAAAGTCGCGGAGAACCCGGAGATCTGCAGACCGCGTAGCGGTGTCAGCGTCACACCCAGCCGGTCCGAGATGCCCTGCAGCCGCTGGTCGGCCGCGTCCAGTTCCCGCGGGTTCCGCGCGCTCAGGCGAACGATTCCCCGCAGGCCGATCTTGCCTTCGTCCGCGGACGGCGAGATCGACATCGCCACCGTCGCCGACAGCGCGCGGACACTGGTCAACGCGTTCAGGCTGCCGCTGATCTTGCCCTTCGGCCAGCTGGTGATCGCGTAGCTCGCGTGCCCGATACCGGCCGCGGTGACGCCGGTCCAGCGTTCCTGCAGGCCGACCTTGCCCTGCGAACCGGCGACCGCGGTCAGTTCCGCGGCCGAAATGCTGGACCGCAGCAACTCGTCCGGGTCGAGCGGCCGCGTCGGCACACCCTGCGATTCCAAGGCGTTGCGCACCCGCGAGAGCGCGCCGATCAGGGCGCGATGCGCACCCACGACGCCGCCGCCACGTTCGCGGATGGCGGCGGGGCACCGGCGCGGGTCGAGCCTGATGGCGACCCACGTCGTCCGCCGCGCCGCCGCGGGAAGCGGGCCGAGCACCTCCATGTAGGAGCTGAGGGCAGGCGAGTCCGACGGAAGCGCGGCGCTCCCCGGGTAGCAGTGCCAGATCATCTGGATCGAGTCGAGGACCACACCGCGGTCTTCGAGGCACGGCGCGAGCGCGGACAGCGGCAGGCTCGGTGCGCCACCCGCCTGGGTGATCAGCGCGGGCGCGGGCTCGACGAGCAGGACGGCTGTCCACGTCCCGTCGTTCCACGCGATGCCGACCTGCTGGCGTTCGTGGTCCACGCCGTGCGCGACGACGAGATCGGGAACGGCGAGGCGAAGCAGGTTCACGCGGGCGTCGTCGGGACCGGTGACGGCGTCCTCTTCGGCCGCGAGCGACTCGATGCTGCTCGGCGGAAGCGGATTCGCCACCCGATCGTGCGAGCGGAACGCGTACCGCATGGTGAGTCCAGCCCATTGGGTGAACCAGCGGCCGCCCCAGCGCAGGAACGCGATGATGATCGCGAACGCGAGCACGCCGATCGCGACGTATTTCAGCTTCATGTCGATCGCGAGCAGGACGAGGCCGATCGCGAGCCCGAGTTCGAGCACGACCAGGTTCGCCACGGGCAGCGGGCCGAGGTTGATCCCGCCGGTCCGGCGTCGAGCGGGCGCGGCGATCCGTACCGCCGGAGCCGGCGGAGGACCGGACTGCGGGCCGGGGCCGCCGGACGGAGGACCGCCCGGGCCACCAGGGCCGCCAGGCCCACCGGGACCTCCCGGACCCCCAGGCCCGCCGGGGCCCTTGGGCCCTCCTGGACCACCGGGGCCGCCAGGACCCTGCGGTCCGCCAGGCCCTCCAGGGCCGCCTGGGCCCCCGGGACCGCGAGGAACACCGGGACCTCCCGGGCCTCCGGCCGGGCCGCCCGGACCACCCGGTCTGCCGGGCCTTGGCGGCGGCCCCGGCGGACGACCAGGAGGTTGCGACCCCGGAGGGCCGGGCGGACGTGGAGGAGTGGTGACGGACATCCGCGCTTTCTCTTCCCCTCGTGCTTGCTGCGTACCCGGAAAGCCGGTCCCGAGAAACTTGACACTAGCTGGAGTTGGTAGAAACCCCACACCAGACGGTCCCCGTACGGCTATCCTGCGGAACCGTACCGCGACGGGGAGGACTGTAGGTCGAGAATGCCATCAACACCGACTACTAAGTCTCAAGTTCAGGCTTATCAGTTCGTTCTGCGACGGATGCAATCCGCGCTGGTCCGTCGCGACGCCGTCATGCTCCACGACCCGATGCGCACGCACACGCGGGCCACCATCGTGGGTGTCGTGCTGGCCGCGCTGGGCGTCCTGGTCTTCGTCATCTGGGGCCTGCTGAGCCCGAAGCCGTCCGTGCCCGAAGCGGGCAACATCGTCATCGGCGAGCAGTCCGGAACGGTCTACGTCGTGGCCGGGAACCCGAAGAAACTGATCCCGACCTTCAACCTCGCCTCCGCGCGGCTGCTGATCATCGCGCAGTCGAAGCAGGGGGCGCAGCAGGCGGGCGCCAAGCCTTCCGGACCCGCGCAGGCCTCCGAAGTGAAGAACCCCACAGTCGTCTCGGACGAACAGCTGAAGAACATTCCCCGCGGCCAGCTCATGGGTATTCCGAACGGCCCGCAGCTGATGCCGACGGAAACCCAGCGGGTCTCCCCGGACTGGGGTGTGTGCGACGAGGTCATGTACGACCCGTCGGTGCCTCAGCCGGACCTCACGAAGACGGAGACGACCGTCTACGCGGGTGTGAAGCAGCTAGGAAGCCGTGAACTCGGCCAGAACGAAGCCTTACTGGTCAAGGGCGCCAACGGCCGCGAATACCTGGTCTACCGGCAGAAGCCCGACCCGAACGTCCGGAACGCCAACGCCGTCAAGGCCGAGATCAAACCTGACGCCGACGCCGTCCGTTCCGCGCTGAAACTGCCCAATCAGCCCCGCGGTATCTCGCAGGGTCTGTTGGACGCGATCCCCGAGGTGCCGGAGCTGAAGCTCCCGGACGTCCCTGGCAAGGGTGAGCGCCCGAACTACGAGATCGAAGGCATGCGGGTCGGCGACGTGTTCTCCACCGAGCAGGCCGAAGGGCGGAAGGACTTCCACCTCATCACGAGGGAAGGCATCCAATCCATCTCGCCCGCCGTCGCGGACATCGTGCAGACCGGGAAGAACGACGGGAGCACCTCGGTCAAGTCCGTGCCGCTCGGCGCGATCCGCAACCTCACGCGGGTTTCCCAGGTCGTCGAGCTCGACGCGTACCCCCAGACCGTGCCGACGGTACTCAACGCGACCCAGGGTTCCCGGGTCTCCTGCCTGAGCTGGTCCATCACCGGCGAGGGCGCTTCGCGGGACGCGCACACGGCCGTGTTCGTCGACGACAAGCTGCCCAAGGGCAGGAACGCCGACGGGTCCGCCCCCGGCGTCAAGATCGGTACCCCCGGCCCGGTCGGCGCGCCGATCAACAGCTTCTACATGGAGCCGGGTTTCGCGGCGGTCGTCCAGTCGGCGACCGGCAAGGAGACCTTCGACAAGGGGCCGATCCAGCTGATCTCCGATCGCGGGATCCGATACGGCGTCCCCGACGCCGTCACGGCGGATTCGATCGGTCTGAACAAGCGGGTGCCCGCGCCCGAGTCCATCGTCAGGATCCTGCCGACGGGCGCTTCGCTGAACACGCAGGACGTGCTCCGGACGTTCGACACGGTGCCGATCGACGATAGGGCCGGTTCGGTCGCCACGCAGTCGCAGCAGGCTCCGGCGGGTAACTGAGCACGGGAACCCCCCGGGCGGCGCGAGCGTCTCAACGCCCGAGCGGAATCGGGTGAGTGGAGGGTGCAGTGGCCGGCCTGAAGATCGACGGCGACGTCGTCGGTGACTACGCGAAACGGGTGGACGCGGCCGCCGGAGAGCTCGACCTGGCGGCCGCGGAGGTGACGGGTGCGGGCGTCACCGTCGAGTCACACGGCACGCTGGGCGAGGAACTGGGCCTTGGCGCGTCCTACGGGCGTGCGGCCGAGGCCATCCGGCGTCAGCTGGTGGAGGGCGCGGCCGCGCTGAGGTCGGCGTCCGAGGCCCTGCACACGGTGACCGCGCGGCACGCCGGGCACGACGACGAGGCCGCGCAGACGATCAAGCGCGCAGTGGAGCTCTGAACCGCATGATCGCCGAATCGGAGAACCCGACGGATTCCATCCCGCACCCGATGGCGGCCGCACGCCCTGCCGCTCCCGAGGCGCCCCCGATCGCGTTTAGCCCGCTAAACGCGACGGGGTCGGGCGGCGAGGAGCTGATCGAGGCCGCGGCACCGCATCTCGCCTTCGTCTCGGAGCTGTCCGGGCATCTGGGGCTGATCGATCCGGTCGAGGCCTACCTGACCCCGCTGGCGGGGCGCTGGGAGGACTTGAAGAACGAGGCGGACCTGCTCCGGAAAGCGGCGAAGACCGCGGGCAACGTCTCGAAAGAACTGTCGGAGGACCTCGGACGTCTCGACGCCGGTTGGTCCGGCAAGGACGCTGACGCCTTCGTCGCGTACATCGTGGACATCAACGCCGCAGGCTCCGACGTCGAAGACGCCCTCACCACGCTGGCGAGCTCGCTCGACGAACTGGTGCTGTCGATCCGCCGCATCCTGACCGACCTCGTCGAGGTCCTGATCGACACGGCGGAACTGACCTCCGAGACCGCGATGCTGCCGGTCGGCGGCGTCCGGCGGGCGCGGACCCAGCTGGAGGAGGCGCAGGAGTCGGCCAAGGCGCTCTACGAAGCCGCACGCAATGTCCTCGAAGGCTTCGTGCGGTTTTGCGACGGCGTCGACGATCCTGACGCCGGCTCGCGGAGCATTTCGATCGCGCACCGGTACCCGCAGGACGAATTCAAGCTTCACGACGATTCCGAGGCGCAGGGTGCGCCGGTGCCTGAGAAGGCTTCCGCTGAGGTGGATTCCGGCGCGGCGGCTGAAGAGCAGTCGACGTCGCCGTCCGCGGCCGACGGCAGGCAGACCGGGTCACAGGAGCCGCTGATCGAGCAGGGGCAGGCACTGGTCTCGGAGGTCGCGCCCGTTCAGGCCGCTCCGGCTCATGGGCAGGGGGTCGCCGGGGCCGGATCGGCGATGATGCCGATGGGGATGGCGCCGATGATGGGGATGGGCGGCATGGGCGGAGGCCAGACGGCTCACCAGTCCAAGACGCGGCCCGCCTCGAAGCCGTCCGATGTGGTCGGTGAGCCCGGCCAGGTCGTCCCGCCCGTGATCGGTGAGGACGAGAAGCCGGCGAAGCCCGCTCCGAAGCCCAAGCCCGCCAAGTAGGCAGAGCGACTTTCGCGGGCTAAGTGCGATCTGGGCGGCTCGGAGGCGAGTCCGCGTCAGATCGCACTTAGCCCGCGAAACGCAGGTCCTACGGGGTCTTGCGGCCCGGTGAGGCGGCCGGCCGGTTGCGGCGGACCGAGTGCACCACGAACAGCGTGACGAGCAGCGCCACCAGGCCCCCGCCAGTTCCGGCGAGCGCGACGATCATCGGGGCCGGGTCGCGGTCGTTCGCCGGCGGCAGGTTCGCGGGCAGCTGGACCGGCTTGGCCTTGTCCGCCTCCGAGGGCACGATCGCCGTCAGCGCCGCGATCGGATCGATGACGCCGAAGCCGACGAAGTTGTCCCGTCCGCCCGGCGCCGCGGGGTGCTGTGCTGTCGCCTTGATCCGGTTCATCACGTCACGGGCGCTCAGCTCCGGGAACTTTTGGCGCACGAGCGCGGCCACGCCGGCGACGTACGGGGCGGCGAAGCTGGTCCCCTGGATGGGGCCGGGGTCCTTGCCACCCTCGATGGTCAGGTTGGCCAGGCTGCTGGACCCCTCCGCAGGGTCCAGCGAGATGATCTTGGTGCCCGGCGCGGCGACACTGACCCACGGCCCGTGGACGCTGAACTCCGCGACACCGCCGGTCTCGTCGATCGCCGCGACCGACAACACGTCTTCGGAGAACCAAGGCGGAGTGACGATCGTCTTGGGGGCCTTGGGATCCGGTTGATCGTTCTGCGGGCACTTGTCGCCGACGTTGCCCGCTGCCGCGACGACGACCACATTGCGATTGACGGCGTAGTTCACCGCCGCCTGAAGCTCCTGCTCGCCCTTGGTGATGCTGCCGCTGGCTGCGCGGCAGTTGTCGACCGACATGTTGATGACGTTGGAGCCCTGATCGACGGCCCGGACCACCGCTTGCGCGAGCGTGGTCAGTGTGCCGGCTGTCTTGCCCTGTTCCTGCTGCCGTCCGCCCTTGTCCTGGCCCGGTGAGGTTCCGCCGACAGCACCGTTCCCCTGGGAGGACGGCGGTAGCTGCGAACCCGGATTGTTCGACGAGGAAGGGGGAGCCGGGTTGTTGGAAGAAACCGGTGGCGGCGGCTCTTCCTTCTTCTCCGCTTCCTCGTAGTTCTGGCTGGACTGGCGGATCGACAGGATCGTCGCGTCCGGCGCCACCCCTCGGAACCCGATGCTCGCGTCGGGCGGGTTCGCGGCGATGATGCCCGCCACCTCGGTGCCGTGGCCGTCACAGTCCTCGAGCCCGGGTGCCTTGCCTCCGCCGGGCGTCGCGACGTAGTCGCCACCCGATTCGACACGGCCCCCGAAGTACGGGTGCGCGGAGACACCGGTGTCGATCACGGCGACCTTGATGCCGCCGCCGACCGACTTCTCGGCGCCGCGCATCAGCTGGTGGACCTTTTCGATCTGCAGGTACTCCTGGCCCCAGGGCCGGTTCTTGATGTCGACCTGGTCGCCGCCGAGCTTGCTGCGCTGGACGCACTCGGTCTTCTTCTCGTAGGTCTTGTCCGGTTTCCCCGAGTCGTTCGGCTTCTTGGACGGGTCCACCCGGGGTGGAGTCGCGTAGTAGCCGCCGGCGTCCGGCGCGACGCTGCTTTGCTGCGCCCACGCGGGAAGAGCCACCGACGCCGGCGAAAGAACACCGATACCGGCCGCCAGCAGCACCGTTCCGGTACGTCCGGCGAGGCCGAGGTGGCGGACGCGCGTCCCCCTGGACTTCCGCGCTACGGCCATCAGAACATCATCCGATCGGGTCGTCACTTGAAGTTGAGGTGGCGCAGCGTCGTGTAGAGATCCATGACGCCGAGCGCCAGCGGGAGCACCGTCGCGATGAAGACGGCCTCAAAGATCTCCACCGTCCGCCGCAGCGGCGGCGAGAAGCGCTGGTTCGGGAAGATCACGCCGACCACGAGCGCGCCCGCGCCGATCAACAGCAGCGCGCCGAACACGAAGAGGACGCGGTTCAGCGGGCTCGCCGACCACATCCAGCCGAGCAGGATGCCCGCGCCGGACACCATGCCGGTGGTCAGCAGGGCGATGGCCTGCGCGCCGTTCGCGTACGCCCGCGCCCTGAGGAGCAGGACCAGCGTGGCGATCACACCGAGGATCGGCCCGAAGACCGTCGGCGAAGTCGAGGCGATGATCGCGAACAGCGCCGTGGCCGCGCCGCAGCCGGTCAGCAGACCGGTCATGTACTCGTGGGCGACCGCGGTGCGGCGTTCGATGGCGCGGTAGTCCGGGAAGCCCGAGTCTTCCTTGAGCTCTTCGGCGCTGCCGGGAACGTGCGGCGTCGGAAGGGCGGCGAGCTTGATCGTCGCGCGCGGCAGGATCGAGATGCAGGCCAGCGAGAACGCGGTGGCGCCGGCGGCGATCCCGGCGATCGGGGTGTCGATGAGCGTCGCGGCCAGGAACGTCAGCGCCGAGATCGTGGCCGTCGTCGCGGCCGCGATGAAGGTGGTGATCCCGTGTCCGATGACGAGGATGCAGACCGCCGCCACGATGATCACGAGAGTGCTCGCGAGCAACAGGTTCGCCCACAGGGACAGCCCCGGCACGATGTAGAACCCGCTGACGAAAGCCAGCGGCAGACCGCCCGCGGCGGCGATCAGGACGCCGGTCGCCTCGGCCTGGTACGCCTTGGCCAGTGTCGCGCCGATCGCGACGCACGCGATCGCGCCGACACCGCCGGCGATCGCGGCGGCGAGCGCGTTGCCGCCGTAGAAAGAGCCACTGGTGAAGAGCGCGAGGGCCGCGAAGAACAGCGCCAGGCCGCCCGCGATGTGCCCGAAGCGGCGTGCCGTCTCCTTGGTCCACGGACGGAAGCTGTCCGGGGACGACTCGGCGATCGCGTCGACGACGTCGTCGTACAGCGGGGGCGGCGGGTTCTCGTTGCGCTTGCGCAGCTGCAGCAGCTCGCCGTCGACCACCCCGAGGGACGCGAGGGTCCGGCTCGGGTCGAGCGGTGCGTCGCCCAGCTTCGCCAGCGCCCAGCCGCCGTGGCGGGCGCCGCCGTCCGGCGTCGCCTCCTTCGCCATCTCCAACAGCATGGGCAGCAGGTCCGCCACCGCGACGTCAGCCGGCAAAGCCACGTCGATCCGGGTGCGTGGCGCGACCACCGTCACCCTGCTGAATACCGTCGTGCCCGTTGCCACTGCCTTCCCCCTGCCCTGAGAGTCTGCTCCCGGGGGAACCTATACCGAACCCGGGTGCCCACATCATCGACTGTCGGAAAAAGACCGGCAAAAGTAGGAGAGGCGACCTGCGAAGCCTCCCTGACCGGCTGCCGGCGCGTCGACTTTAGCGGGCTAAACGCGACGCGCCTGAGCCCCGGGCACCTGGGCGCCCCGGACCGCCGGATCGCGTTTAGGGGGCTAAACGCACGTCCGGGCGTGTGGGCGCCGGATCGCGGTTAGCCCGCTAAACGCACGTCGGCGGAGCCGGAGCCCTACACTCCCGACATGCGTACGGCCCCGGCCGGGGCCGTTCTCGGCGTTGTCCGGATTTCACCGGCCACGTTCGATAGGTTGTCTCGCGCACCAGTACGCGCACCAACGGTGGCCGCCATCGTCGAGTTTGAAGAGGGGTCCTTCGATGAGCACGCTGCAGTTCAAGAAGTCACCGCGTCTGGCGGCGCCGCGGCCGCCGGGCGGCGAGGTGCATCTCGAACCGCCGCCTGAGGTGCCGCGCACCATCCCGGGCAACATCGTCATGAAGCTGCTTCCCGCGGTGATGATCGTCGCCTCCATCGGGATGATGATCTTCATGTTCACGACCGGTGGACGTAATCCCATGATGATGATGATGGGCGGCATGATGGTGCTCAGCACCGTCGGCATGATGGCCGGCGGCGCGGGCAAGGGCGGCGGCGCCAAAAAGGCCGAGATGGACGAGGACCGCAAGGACTACCTGCGCTACCTCGGCCAGATGCGCGACAGGGCCCGCGAGGCCATGGTCGACCAGCGCGCCGCTCTCGAATGGGTCCACCCCGACCCGCAGACCCTGTGGTCGCTGGCCGCGAGCCGCCGCATGTGGGAACGCCGCCAGAACGACCAGGACTTCCTCCACCTCCGCGTCGGCCGCAGCTCGCACCGCCTCGCGACGCGGCTGGTGCCACCGCAGACCGGCCCGGTCGACGAGCTGGAGCCGATCGCCACGCTCGCCCTGCGCCGGTTCGTCCGCGCGCACTCGATCGTCCCGGACCTCCCGACCCAGATCACCCTTCGCGGGTTCGCCGCGGTCAGCATGCAGGGCGACCGCGGTCTCACCCGCGGCCTCACCCGCGCGATGCTGGCCCAGCTGGTCACCTTCCACAGCCCCGACGACGTCCTCATCGCGGTCGCGACGGCGGGCCGTGCCAAGGAGGAGTGGGAGTGGGCGAAGTGGCTGCCGCACGCCCAGCACCCGGCGCTCGCCGACGGTATCGGCCAGCTGCGGATGATGGCGGGCTCCCTCGCGCAGATCGAGCAGTGGCTCGACGAAGAACTCCGTGACCGCCAGCGGTTCTCCCGCAACGCGACGCCGGCCCCGGACCAGCCGCACATCGTCATCATCGTCGACGACGCCGAGGTCACCCGCGAGGAGCAGATCATCCTCGAAGAGGGTCTGGTCGGCGTCACCCTGATCGACCTTTCCGACTCCATCGGCAACCTCGCGGCCCGTCGTGGTCTGCGGCTAGTCGTCGAGGAAGACCGCCTCGGCGCGCGCAGCGCCGGCGGCGTCGAGTGGTTCGGCCGTCCGGACACGCTCAGCGTGGTCGAGGCCGAAGCGCTGGCCCGGCTCCTCGCCCCGTACCGCGTCGGCACCGCCGCGCAGGACGCCGCCGAGGAAGAGCCGCTGCTGTCCAACCCCGGTCTGTTGGAGCTGCTGGGCATCCCCGGCGACCCGATGACCTTCGACGTCCAGCAGGCCTGGCGGCCGCGTCCCGTGCGTGACCGCTATCGCGTCCCGTTCGGTGTCGGCGAGTACGGCCAGCCGGTCGAGCTGGACATCAAGGAAGCCGCGATGGAGGGCATGGGCCCGCACGGCCTGTGCATCGGGGCGACCGGTTCCGGTAAGTCGGAGTTCCTTCGCACCCTGGTGCTGGGCATGCTCGCCACGCACTCGTCGAGCACGCTGAACTTCGTCCTCGTCGACTTCAAGGGTGGTGCGACGTTCCTCGGCCTGGACGCCGCCCCGCACGTCTCCGCGGTCATCACCAACCTCGCGGACGAGGTCACGCTGGTCGACCGGATGAAGGACGCGCTGGCGGGCGAGATGAACAGGCGCCAGGAGGCGCTGAAGAACGGCGGTAACTTCAAGAACGTCTGGGAGTACGAGAAGGCCCGCGAGAACGGCGCCGACCTCGACCCGCTGCCCGCGCTCTTCATCGTCTGTGACGAGTTCTCCGAACTGCTGGCCGCGAAGCCGGACTTCATCGACCTGTTCGTCGCCATCGGCCGTCTGGGCCGGTCGCTGCAGATGCACATGCTCCTCGCGTCGCAGCGGCTGGAAGAGGGCAAGCTGCGCGGTCTCGACTCGCACCTTTCCTACCGCATCGGTCTGAAGACCTTCTCCGCCGCGGAATCCCGTGCCGCGATCGGCGTGCCCGACGCGTTCGAGCTGCCGTCCGTGCCCGGTGGCGGTTACCTCAAGTACGACACCTCGACGCTGGTGCGGTTCAAGGCCTCGTACGTCTCGGGTCCGTACCGGCCCGCGGGCATCAAGGCCGCCGGCCCGGTCGCGACCGTGGTCCGCGCGGACAAGCGCCCGCAGCTGTTCGTCCCGGACTTCGTCGAACTGCCGAAGGAACCGGAGCCGCAGCAGATCGAGGCCGCGCCGGTGGAAGAGGCCAAGTCGGAGGAGGCCGTCGAGCCCAGTGAGCTCGACGTGATCGTGTCCCGGCTGATCGGCCAGGGCCCGCCCGCGCACGAGGTCTGGCTGCCGCCGCTCAAGGAGCCGAACTCGCTCGACACCCTGCTGCCGAACCTGAACCCCACCGACGACCGCGGTCTTTCCCCGGTCGGGTTCTTCGGCAACGGACGGCTCCAGGTGCCGATGGGTATCGTCGACCGCCCGTACGAGCAGCGTCGTGACCTGCTGTGGGCCGACTTCTCCGGTGGCGCCGGGCACGGTGTGATCGTCGGCGGTCCGCAGTCAGGCAAGTCGACCATGCTCCGGACGCTGATCATGTCGATGGCGCTGACCCACACCCCCGAGGAAGCGCAGTTCTACGCGCTCGACCTCGGTGGCGGTACGTTGGCCGGTCTCCAGAGCCTGCCGCACGTCGGTGGCGTGGCCGTCGCCCGGCGCGAGCCGGACAAGGCCCGCCGGATCGTGGCCGAGCTGACCACCCTGCTCACCGAGCGGGAAGGCCGGTTCGGCGCGATGGGCATCGACTCGATGAACGAGTTCCGCAACCGCAAACGGCGGGGCGAGATCAAGCCCGAGGAAGACGCCTTCGGTGACGCCTTCCTGATCGTCGACAACTGGAAGGCGCTGCGGGACGACTTCGACGAGCTGGAGACCTCGATCACCAAGCTCGCCACCCAGGGTCTTTCCTACGGTGTGCACGTCATCATCGCGGCGAACCGGTGGGCGGACATCCGCCCGGCGATCAAGGACATGATCGGTACCCGGTTCGAGCTTCGCCTCGGTGACCCGAGCGAGTCGGACATCGACCGCCGGGTCGCGGTGAACGTCCCAGCCGGACGCCCCGGCCGTGGTCTCACCAGGGACAAGCTCCACCTGCTGACCGGTCTTCCGCGTATCGACGGATCGAGCAACCCGGACGACGTCGCCGCCGGCGTCGCCGACGCGGTCGCGAAGATCAAGGCCGCGTGGAAGGGCCGCCCGGCGCCGCAGGTCCGCCTGCTGCCCGAGATGGTCACCTACGACGAGGTCCTCAGCATCGACACCAAGCGCAACACGAAGCTGGTGCCGATCGGCGTCAACGAGGAAGACCTCCAGCCGATCTACCTCGACTTCGCGGCCGATTCGCACTTCTACGCGTTCGCGGACGGCGAGTCGGGCAAGACGAACCTGCTGCGCCAGATCACCAGGGGCATCACCGAGCGGTACACGACGCAGGAAGCGGTCATCATCCTCGTCGACTACCGGCGCACGATGCTCGGCTTCATCGGCGGGGACCAACTGCTCGGCTACGCGGTGTCCGCCGCGCAGCTGGAGAGCATGGTCAAGGACGTGCACGGGTCGATGACCCGGCGCCTCCCCGGTCCGGACGTCACGCAGGAACAGCTCAAGACCCGGTCCTGGTGGACCGGTCCCGAGCTGTTCGTCATCGTCGACGACTACGACCTGGTCGCCACGCAGACGAGCAACCCGCTGAAGCCGCTCGCCGAATTCCTCGCGCAGGCGAAGGACGTCGGTCTGCACATCGTCGTCGTGCGCCGCAGTGGTGGCGCGAGCCGGGCGATGTTCGACCCGATCCTCGGCAAGCTCAGGGAGATCGCGGCGCCCGGTATGGTCATGAACGGCTCGCGAGACGAGGGCAACCTGGTCGCCAACGTGAAGCCGAGCCAGATGCCGCCGGGCCGAGGCAACCTCGTGACCCGGAAGCACGGCAAGCAGCTCATGCAGGTCTCGTGGATCCAGCCGGACTGACCTCCCGCGGAACCAGGTGAGGCAAGGGCCGGGCGTGGGGTGACGACGACGATCTGCGGGAGTGGCTTGTGACAGTGCGGGTAGCGGTGGACTTCGGGACATCGAGCACCTGCGTAGTCGCTTCGATCAACGGCCGTGAGCCGCAGGTCGTCGTGGTGGACGGGCAGCCCTTGATGTCGTCGGCGGTCTACGCCGCGCCGGACGGGACGCTGTTCGTCGGCCAGGAGGCGGAGCGGCAGGCGGCGGTGGATCCGTCGCGCTACGAGCCGAACCCGAAGCGCCGGATCGACGAAGGCGACCTGCTGCTGGGCGACAACGTCCTGCGCGTGACCGACGTCGTCCACGCCGTGCTGAAGCGCGCGGTGACCGAGGCGCGCCGGCTCGCCGGCGACGCCGAGGTCGAGCTGCTCGTCCTGACCCATCCCGCCGATTGGGGCGCGACCCGAACCCGGCTGCTCCGGCAGGCGGCGGGCGGGCTCGCGCGTCAGGTCGCGCTCGTGCCGGAGCCGGTCGCCGCGGCGGTCTATCACGCGGCGACGTTCGCCCCTGCCGACCTCAATTCCGAGCGCACCGTCGAGTTCAGCGGCCGCCCCGGCGACGCGCTGGCGGTACTCGACCTCGGCGGTGGCACCGTCGACGTCTCCGTGGTGCAGCGCATGCCCGGCAGCCCGGCGGATCGCAGTTTGCCCGCTAAACGCGCCGGGTTCCAGGTGCTGGCCACCCGGGGCGATCCGAGCTTCGGGGGAGCGGATGTCGATCAGGCGCTCCTGGAGCACGTGGGTTCGCTGGTGTCGTCGGCCGATCCGCCGGAATGGCGGAAACTCGTCGAGGGCCGCGAGCTCACCGACAGAAGGCGGCGGCGCGTCCTGCGGCAGGACGTGCGCGGCGCGAAGGAGACGCTTTCCCGGCACGCGTACACCGACGTCCCCATGCCACCGCCGTTCGCCGACGCCCATGTGACCCGGGAAGACCTCGAGCGGCTCATCGCGGGCCCGCTCGGCCGCGCGGTCGAGCTGACCGTGGCCGCGATCGGCGATTCCGGGCTGCGGCCGAAGCAGCTGACGGCGATCTTCCTCGTCGGCGGGTCGAGCCGGATCCCGATGGTGTCCCGGCTGGTGCACGAGCGGACCGGTGTCGTACCGACGACCCTGGACCAGCCGGAGACCGTGGTCGCCCGTGGTGCCCTGCGTGCGGTGCTGATCGACCCGGACCGGACGGGTTCGCTCGCGGGCTCCGCGGTCTCCCGTGCCGGGGGCGGCCCCGCGCCCGCGCCCGCCGACCGGCGTCCCGACGCCCCGCGCCCCCCGTTCCCGCCCGGCCCACCCCCGCAGAGCGCGTTTAGCCCGCTAAACGCGACGCGGCAGGGGCCGCCGTCGCCTCCGATGGGACAGCAGGGAATAGCGGCACCCCCGCCGCCGTGGCTCCCGGGTGAGCCCGCCCGGGAGCCCAAGGCCACCGAGGGCGGCGGGAAGAACAAGAAGCTGCCCTGGATCATCGCCGGGGCCGTGGTGGCCGTCGCGGCGGTCGTCGGAGGCATCCTCTTCGCGGTCAACAGCGGGGAGGCCGAGCCGGAGGGCCGCACACTCGCCCAGTACGACTACCGCTTCATCGCGCCGCCGGACTGGACACAGACCGACGACCGCGTCGCCAAGCGTCAGGTGGTGATCCACCCCAGCGAATCTCTCACCGGTGACGATCTCGTGGTCGCCCAGGAGAACGTGATGGACTACGACGCGACGGCCGACAGACAGAAGCTCGTCGACGAACTCGCCGCGCTGGCGCGGCGAGAGCCGGACAAGTACAGCGGCTTCAACGGCGCCGCGCAGTACGCCGGGAAGACCGTCATCTACTACCGCGAGACCAAGCCGAGCGCGCGCGTCGACTGGTACGTCGTCGTGCAGGGAAAGACTCGCGTCCACATCGGGTGCCAGTACGGCACCGGCTCGCCACTCGAACAACGCGTGAGCGCGGCCTGCGAGCAGGTCGTCAAGACGATGGTGGTCATCAACTGAAGGGGGAGGCACATGCCACCCGAACCCGAGACCGCCGCCGAACACTTCGCGCGTACAGGGCGCGACGCGGTCACTTATGCGCGGCAGGTCGCCCGCACGGCCAAGGCGCGCTACGAACGCCGCCGGGGTGAGAACGCCGAACTGGCGAAGCAATTCGGCAAGGGACGGCTCGCGGGCGGCGAGACCGCGCCGACTCCCGCCGTCGTCCGNGACGGGAATCGTCGCGGCTTTTCTCGTCCGGCAGCGGGTCAGTGTGGCGCGCCGACCTCGAATTCCGGGCTGGTGTTCAGCACCCGGACGGTGACCTTCTTCTGCTGCCCCGAAAGATCGATCGAGCAGTCGAACGTGGTGCCGTTCTCGACCGGCTGGCCGGAAGGACAGGACACGTTCTTCACGTCCGGCTCTCCGTAGTGCTCGTTGAGCACGCGGACGACACCGTCCTGGACCGACTTCTGGTCGAGCGTGTCGCCCGCGAACGCGCCGAGCAGCCAAGCGCCGACGCCGCCCGCGATCACGACGGCCGCGGCGATCCCGCCGATCAGCAAGGTCTTCTTGGAAGCCTTGGGCTTCTTCGCCGTCTCTGCCCCGAAAGCGCCGAGGCCGCCGTATTGCGAAGACTGTGTCTGCTGGGCGGGCTGGAACCCGCCGCCGTACTGGCCCTGCGGGGGAGTGCCCGGAACCTGTTGCTGTGCCTGCCAATCCTGCTGCTGCGGCGCGGGCTGCTGCTGTGGTTGCTGCCACGCCGTCCCCGGTGCTGGGGTGCTGCTTTGCTGCCAGGGCCCGGAAAAGGAGCCGGTGACGCCGGGCTGCTGCTGCCACTGTCCCGTGTAGGAACCAGTGGTCGCCGCGTTCGGGTCGTTCTGCTGCCACTGCCCGGCATGCGGTCCGGTGGCCTGGCCTTCCTGCTGCCAGCCCTGCTGCTGGTTCGCGGGATTCGCGGGCGGCTGCCACCACTGCTGCGGCTGCTGTTCGGGGGGCTGGCTCATCGGTGGTCACCTCGGGACTTCGGGAACTTCACGGCGTCGGGACGAAAGGGGGCCATGCCTCAGACGCCCTTCAACTCGTTGAAGCGGCGGTTGAAGTCGTCCTTGGCCGCCTTGTCCGGCAGCACGGTGATCTGCGAGGCGTCGGGCAGCTTGGGCAAGTCCTGCGCACTCGCCTTGCCGGTGAAGCGGAAGTCGTAGCGCAGCTCGATCTTGTGCCCGCCACCCTCGATCTTGGCGTCCATCACGATCTGGTTCAGCGTCCCGTCCGAGTTGAGGGAGACGGTGGTGTGCACCGGCGCCTTCTTCATCTCGGCCGTGACCGCCCCGCTGATCGACGGCGGCAGGATCTCCACCCGCCGTTCCATGAACTTCCCGAACGGGACGTCGGCGGTCAGCTCGATCCGGTTCTCCGGAAGGCTTTTGGCGCCCTTCACGATCTTCTTGTCCGCGTTGTAGGACACGGCGATCGCGTCGGCCATCTTGCAGGCGGTGATGATCCCGACCCAGGCGCACGGGATCGCCAGCCCGGCCTCCGACTTCGGCATCGAGACCCACGGTGTCGGGGCGAGGCTCTTGTAGACGGGGCCGAGGTACACGTACTCGACGGTCCCGTC
Source organism: Amycolatopsis coloradensis (assembly GCF_037997115.1). Lineage (NCBI taxonomy): Bacteria > Bacillati > Actinomycetota > Actinomycetes > Pseudonocardiales > Pseudonocardiaceae > Amycolatopsis > Amycolatopsis coloradensis. The sequence continues at coordinate 8,806,763 of NZ_CP150484.1, read as the reverse complement.
GGCAGGCGTGTACCAGTCGATGCTGTCGTCCGGGTTCTTCTGCGAACGCTGGCGGCTGACCCGGCCTTCCGGCGAACCGGTGCGGGCCGAGGAGATCGTGCTGCGGATGTACTTCTCGTCGAACCGGAAGTAGGCGCCCGACTCGCTGGTGACGTCGCGCTGCTGGCCGATGGTGTCCTGGAGCTTGTTCATCGCCGTTTCGAACTTCGTGCCGACGTAGGTCGCCGCGTCGTCACCCTTCGGCACGGCGGTGCCCGCCCGCCCCTGGCCGCAGGCGGTGGTGAGCGCCAGCACGGCGCCCAGCACGCACAAGATGGTCGTTGGACGTTTGTTCATCGCCGTTCCCCTGATCGAGTCCCCCGCGCGCGGTGCGCGTCCGGATCGTCTCATCCTCTCCCGCGAAGGACGATGCCGTGGGCGGTTCCGCCACACCGGCGAGGTACAGTTGCGGGGCGCCCGCCGGGCGCCGGTCCTAGTATGGGACCCCGGACCGACCCCCGCTTCGCAGTAGGGTCGGGCGTGGGGGTATCTTCATATGTCGTTGTGCGCTGCGGCGCGTAAGCGCTAGGCCCGCACAGAACCCACACGCAATGTTGACGACGAGGTAGACCCTTGCCCACGTACAGCCCCAAGCCCGGCGACGTCACTCGTGCCTGGCACGTGATCGACGCCGAGGATGTCGTGCTCGGCCGGCTCGCGACCGAGGTCGCCACGCTGCTGCGCGGCAAGCACAAGCCGACCTACGCCCCGCACGTGGACACCGGTGACTTCGTCATCATCGTCAACGCCGAGAAGGTGGCGCTCACCGGTAACAAGCGCGAGCAGAAGTTCGCGTACCGGCACAGCGGTTACCCCGGTGGTCTGCGTAAGCGCTCCTTCGGCGAACTGCTCGACACCAAGCCCGAGCACCTGCTCGAGAAGGTCGTCAAGGGCATGCTCCCGAAGAACAAGCTCGGCCGCGCCCAGGCGAAGAAGCTCAAGGTCTACGCCGGTGCCGAGCACCCGCACGCCGCGCAGCAGCCGCAGGCGCGCGAGATCACCAAGATCGCGCAGGTCGCGCAGTGAGTGAGGAACAGTCTGTGACCAGCACCGAGACCGAGGCCGTCGAGGCTGTCGCGACCACGGAGACCGCTCCGGTCGGCGACGCCGTCGCGACCAGCGAGACCCCCGCCGCCCCGCGCCCGTCGCGTGCCGCCGGTGGCAACGCCCAGACCGTCGGCCGTCGCAAGGAAGCCGTCGTCCGGGTGCGCGTCGTTCCCGGTACCGGTGAGTTCAAGCTCAACGGCCGCACGCTCGAAGAGTACTTCCCGAACAAGGTGCACCAGCAGCTCATCCGTGAGCCGCTGGTGACGGTCGACAAGCCCGACTCGTTCGACATCTTCGCCAACCTGCACGGTGGCGGGATCTCGGGCCAGGCCGGCGCGCTCCGCCTCGCGATCGCCCGTGCGCTCGTCGAGGTCGACGCCGACGACCGCCCGGCCCTGAAGAAGGCCGGCTTCCTGACCCGTGACGCTCGCGCCACGGAGCGGAAGAAGTACGGCCTCAAGAAGGCCCGTAAGGCTCCGCAGTACAGCAAGCGCTGATCGCGCCTCTGGCGCAACCCGCGGAAGCGCCCATCCGTCTCTCGGATGGGCGCTTCCGTGTTTCCGGGGTCCCTCGGTCCCCGCTCGCCCCCAGTCCCACAAGTCACACCTGCCCCCTGCGCCCCACCCGTGTCACGTTTAGCCCGCTAAAGTCGCGCGCGTCGCGTTTAGCCCGCTAAAGGCGAGACGGGGGCGCGGGTGGGCAGGCAGGGGGACTGGCTAGGTTGTCGTGGTGGTTTTTCAAGGAGGTCGACAGATGGCTCGTCTATTCGGTACCGACGGCGTACGTGGCCTCGCCAACGAGGAGCTGACCCCGGAGCTGGCGCTCTCGCTCGCCGCCAGCGCCGCCCGCGTTCTGGCCGCCCACGACCGTTCGCACCGCCCGGTCGCGGTCGTCGGCCGTGACCCGCGCGCCAGTGGCGAGATGCTCGAGGCCGCCGTCGTGGCGGGCCTCACGTCCGCGGGTGCCGACGTGCTCCGGCTCGGCGTCCTCCCGACGCCCGCCGTCGCGTACCTGGTCGGCGCGCTCGAAGCGGATCTCGGCGTGATGATCTCCGCCTCCCACAACCCCATGCCCGACAACGGCATCAAGCTCTTCGCGGCGGGTGGCCACAAACTGCCCGACGGGATCGAGGACGAGATCGAAGCCGGTCTCGCCGCTCCCGTCACCCGTCCGACCGGCATCGGCGTCGGCCGGGTGAAGGACGTCCCCGACGCGGGTGACCGCTACATCCAGCACCTGCTGTCGGCCACCCCGCACCCGCTCGCGGGCCTGCGCGTCGTCGTCGACTGCGCGAACGGCGCGTCCTCCTTCGCCGCTCCCGAGGTGTACCGCAAGGCCGGTGCCGAGGTCATCGCGATCCACGCCGATCCGGACGGCGTGAACATCAACGAGCACTGTGGGTCGAATCACCCGGAAGCGTTGCGTGCCGCCGTCGTCGAGCACGGCGCCGACCTCGGGATCGCGCACGACGGTGACGCCGACCGCTGTGTCGCGGTCGACGCCTCGGGCGAACTCGTCGACGGCGACCAGATCATGGCCGTCCTCGCGCTCGCCCTCGCCGAGACCGGCGAGCTGACCAAGAACACCCTGGTCGCCACCGTGATGAGCAACCTCGGCCTGCACCTGGCGATGCGCGCGCACGACATCAACCTGGTCACCACCGCCGTCGGCGACCGCTACGTCCTCGAGGAGCTCCGCGCGAGCGGGTTCGCGCTCGGCGGCGAGCAGTCGGGCCACGTCGTCCTTCCCGCCTACGCGACCACCGGCGACGGCCTCCTCACCGCGCTGCGGGTGATGAGCCGCATGGCGTCCACCGGCAAGTCGCTCGCCGACCTCGCCGCCGTCATGAACCGCCTGCCGCAGGTGCTGGTGAACGTCCCGGTAGCGGACAAGGCGGCGGTCGCCGTCTCGGCCGCTGTCCGCGACGCCGTCGGCGCCGTCGAGGCCGAACTCGGCGAAGAAGGCCGTGTCCTGCTGCGCCCGTCGGGCACCGAGCAACTGGTCCGCGTCATGGTCGAAGCCCCCGCGCACGACACCGCACAGGCGGCCGCCGACCGGCTCGCCGGAGTCGTCTCCTCCGCCTCGTAACCCCTCTCACGATCTCCCCAAGTCGCTGCGCTGGGGTTACCGGCCCGGTACATTCCGTGTGCAAGGAACGGCACCGGGAGGGCTTGGGCCACGTCTGATCTCCGACGCAGATCGTTGCCCAGGGTGAGGGGGGAGACATGTCCGGCGGCCACAAGGTCGATCCGCAGGCGTTGACGCAGGCGGCCAAGGCACTGAGCGACATTCCGAAGCACGCTTTGGAGCAGCCGTTGGCCGCGGTCAAGGACATCCAGCTGGTCGCGATGGATTTCGGGCAGGGGCACCAGGACAGCTACGGCCCGTACCGGCCCGCCGTCACGCGGCTGGCCAACATGGCCGACAGCTACCTCAAGGCCGCTGACCTGTTCGCGCAGAAGCTGAACGCTTCGGGCGGCAAGTACGAGGCCAACGAAGCCGACACGAGTCAGTCCGTGAAGGCGAGCGGCCGGTGACCGCCCAGGAAGAAGACGACCTCCCGACCCGTGCCGAGGTCGAGCAGATCATCAACGACGAGCGGATCCCATGGGACGTCCGGCGTGATCTCGCTCTCCAGTACATCGACTACATCGAAGACGAAGACCCCGATGAGGTCGGCTTCGCCAGCGACGAGGACAAGAACGGTTTCCGTGACGCCGTAAAGGCGCAGATGAAGATCAGCGAAGGCGATCTCAACGGGAACAACTTCTGGGGCGGGATGCTGTCCGACATCCCGGTGATCAACAGCCTGGAAGAAAGTGTTCAGGTCGCGTACGGCAACGCCAAAGGCTATGTCGACAAGTTCGCCGAGGAAGACCGTCAGGCGAATCAGAAGGCCAACGCCGACGCCAGGACGGGCCTCGATCAGATGGCCTCCAAGGCGTCCGCGACCAACCCCGCCGCGGAGACCTCAGACCAGATCCTGGACTTCGGCAAGCCGTCGTTCCGGAACATCGAGATCTTCGTGCCGCTCTACAACCGTTCGGTCGCGGCGGTGCATTCCGGTGCGCCTGCCGACATCAACCAGTTGCGTGAGCTGTACGACCAGCAGAGGAAGATCCCGTTCGGGAAATTCGCGGCTGGTGCCGATGAGTTCACGAAGCTGAAGGAAGCGGTCGCCACTTCCTCCGGTGATGTTTCCGGGGAGATGAAGAAGAACCTCGGAGGCTGGGAGGGGGCCGCCGCAGACCAGGCCCGGACCTATCAGCAGAACTACGAGGCCAAGACGAAGGTCGTCGCCGACGGCGCGGAACACGCCGCCGGCGCGATGATGACGGCGGCCGGTTCGGTCGCGAAGTTCTGCCGTGACAAGGCCGACTGGATGATCAAGGCGTCGTGCGACCGCCTCGGCGAGGTGACCGCGCAGGACCTGGATCGGATCATCCGCATCGCCGAGCTCGGCAACAATGCCAGCCAGGACGATTTCAAGCACTGCTCGAAGTTCCTCGACCAGCAGTCGCGCGACATGATCAACGATGACGACTGCGACCTCGACAGCGACACGATCGATCACATCATCGGGCAGGTCAAGGCTTATCTGTCGGGGACCTTCAATCCGTTCTACTCGAAGTACCTGACCGACTTCAGAACCATGTGCGCCAATACCCACACCGCGGTCGCGGGGGCTTGGCAAGGCCTGACCGACTTCTTCAGCCAGCTCGAAGAGAATCCGTTCGTCAATCTCGACGCGGCGGCCGGGACCTCGGACGGTGGGTTCAAGACCGGCGGAGGAGCGGACGACGGCGGAGGTCGCGCCGGCGGGCCGGGCTCCGGACCAGGTAGTGGTGGCGGGGGCAACACCACGCCGATCGGCGACACGAAACCTCCCGCCCCTCCGGCGCCGCCGAGCCCGCCGGATCCGAACATCAACCCCGTCACGGACAAGCCGCTCGAAGTCGACCCGGAGACCGGCGAGGCGTATCCGATCGATCCGCGCACCGGTGAGGCGGTCAAACCGGAGGGCCCGGAATCCGTCACCGTCGAGCAGGGCGATCACAAGATCTCCATGGCCGAGCCCGGCAAGGACGGCAAGATGGGGATCTCGGTCGAAGACGGCACAGGGCAGCCGAAGGAGTACAAGCTCGACTTCGGTGACTCGCGGCCGTTGCCGGATGACACACCGAACCGCGGACCCGGGGGTGACACCGCTCAGTTGCCGGACGCTCCGCGCGCGGACGACCAGGCGTTCAAACCCGGTCCGGACGGCAAGATCCACATCGAGGACGGCGGCCTCAAGATCACCGCCGAGCGGCCGGACGGACCTGAAGGACCGACGCGCGTGACGGTCGACGACGGCAGTGGCAAGCCGACGACCTACACCCTCGGCGAAGAGAGCCCCGCGTCCAAGACCGCCGGCGGTGGCGCTCCCGAAGCTCGTTCGGACGTCGCCGCGCCGGGTGGCAGGCACGCCGCCGAGCACGTTCCCGGTCATCCGGTCGAAGCGGTGGCGAGGGACCATGCGACGGCGCAAGCCGATCCGGAGCCGGCCTCGCAAAACGGAGGCCAGTCCGGGCGAACGCACGACGTTCCGGCTTCCGGCGCGGTCGAAGTCCCGGCGGCCGCCACCGAACAGACCTCACCGGCGGCGGATTCGGAGTCGACCTCGCCACAGTCGCTGAGCAACCCCATGGGCGATGACGGACTCGGTGAGGTCTCCGACCCGGCGGGAGCCGGCGGCGGCGCGTCCACGTCCGCATCCTCAGGGCTCGGCTCGGCGCCAGGCGGCGGTGATCAGTCCGCCATGGCCATGGGCGGCGGAATGGGCATGATGGGCGGCGGCATGATGGGCGGTGCCGGAGCGGGCGGCAGTGGCGAGGATCAGCAGCGCACCTCGAGCGGCTACCGCGTCGACGGCGGTCTCTTCGACACCGCGACGTCGAGCAGCCGGATCAGTGGTTCTCTCGACGACGACGGTGTCATCGGGTTCCGCTAGCGGCCGGCATCAGCGAGGGGAGGACTGACCGTGGGTTCCGAAGACGCGCTTGCCGCGATGAAGAGCAAATTGGCGAACTTGGAGAGCGAGAACTCCGCCCGGATGGCTCTGCTCGACAAGCGCCGTGAAGAGGCGCTCGCCGAGGCCAAGGAGAAATTCGACAAACAGTCGAAGATCCAGGGCGGCGTCATCGTCCGGTTGCAGGAGCGCAACCGTAAGGCCAAGGCCGCGGGTGGCTGGGCGACCGAGTCGACGCTCAGCGAGAAGGTCGAGGACGACGGCGACTTCGGGTTCGAGGAGGACGAGACCGAGAACGAGCGCCGCGCCGGGTATCGGACGGCCGAGGAGCCGCCGATCGCGTACCGGCCGCCTGCTCCGTCCGTTCCCCCGCCGCCGCCTCCGGCGCCCGTGCCGGAGGAGCGTCCGGCCGGGCGGCATCGGCGGGCGGCCGCCGCGCGGGGCGACGACGACGATTTCGCCAACACCGACTGGCTGGCGACCTGAGCGGTCAGGTTCGCAGCGCTACGACGGCCCGCTCGACGCCGTGGAAGACGGCGTGCGTCTTGTACCGCACCTCCTCGGCGACGTGGTCGGGAGTCAGGATCTCGGCAAGGGCGCGAAGCGCGGCTTCGCCCTCGGCGACCGCGACTCGCGAGCCGGGGCAGGTGTGCCTGCCGAGGCCGAAGGCGAGCTCGGCGTCGGGGCCCAGCGGGATGGCCAGTTTGTCCCCGGCCGCGAAGTCCTTGCCCGCCAAGGAGAACGGCGCTGTCACGCGGCGCGCGGCGAAGCGGGTCGGGGCGATTTCGTGGATCAGGCCGCGTACGTCGTCGAGGACGTCTGGACGGCGTAGGAGTTCGAGACCGGCGAGGGCGAGGAAGTTCATGGAGTTCTCGTACGCCGCGTGGGCGAGCATCACCGGCGTGATCATCAGCTCGTCTTCGGTGATCCGGCCCGCTTCGTGCGCTTCGCGGAGCAGCGCCAGCCCGCCGCCTTCGACAGCCGTCGCCTTGAGGAAGAACATCGCGACCCTGAGCGCGGCGGTGTCGGCCCCGGCGGGCCCGCCCGACCAGACATCCAGATTCGCGGCGGTCTCCGACAGGTTCGTCAGCAGCTTCTCGCCGAGTGGCTCGACCGTGCCCAGCACCGCCTCCGTCACCCTGGCCGCCACCGGCCTGGCGAAATCGGCCACCAGGTCGAACCGCGCACTCGACTTTAGCGGGCTAATCGTGACGCGGAGGTCTGTGAGCAGGGCATCCGGCAGGGGCTCCACCAGGGCGATGACCTCCTTGACCACCGCGCGCAGCCGCCGGTGGCCGGCGCCGTCCATCAGCAGGAGATTCGGGGTCTCGGCCGCGGAACCGCCCGGGTTCGAGCTGAGCTCGCGGTCGCGCAGGGCCTTGACGCGATCCGCCGGATCGTCCAGCACGAAGAAGTCGTCCACGTTCGTATGATGCCCATGCGCGGCCGGAGGATGTGCCAGTGTCACCAGAAGTGCCCGACGAAGTGTTGCGGACCCCGCTCGTGCGCCGCCTGCTCGAACGCGCCGACGTCGATCGTCCGGCGTACACGCACCTCGACTGCTCGAACCGGCACGAGCCCGTCGAGGACACGCTGACCTGGGCCGAACTGCTCGTCAACGTCCGCGCTGTCGCGGCGAAGCTGCGTGAGGTGATCCAGCCGGGAGACCGCGTGGCGATCACGGCGCGACAAGACCTCTCTTACGTCGTCGCCTTCTTCGGCGCGCTGTATGCCGGGGCTGTCGCGGTGCCACTGTCCGCACCGGACGTCCGCGCTCACCGCGAGCGGCTGGTCGGGGTCCTCAACGATTGCGACGCCGACATCTGGCTCACGTCGGAGTCCTTGGTCGAGCGGTTGACCGAGTTCGCCAGGGCCGAGGCGGTTCCGGCGCCCCGCGAGATCATCGCCGTCGACACCTTGCCACTGGACCCGGCCGACCAGACGCCGCCGTCGCCGGTCTCCCCCGAAGACCCCGCCTACCTGCAGTACACCTCCGGCACGACGCGATCACCCGCCGGCGTGATCATCACGCATCGGGCGTTGTCGGCCGCCTGCTGGCAGATCTGCGACGCCTACGACGTCGACGAGCGCACCACGTGCGTCGGCTGGATCCCGTTCTTTCACGACATGGGGCTGGCGCAGTTGCTCGCGGGGACGATGCACTGCGGCGGCCGGACGGTGTTCATCGCGCCGCTGGAGTTCATCCGGCGCCCGGAGCGCTGGCTGCTGCTGATGTCGTCGTATCCGAACACGCTCACCGCGGCCCCGAACTTCGCGTACGACCTGGTGACCGAGGCCGTGCCCGAGCCGAAACGCGCCGAGTACGACCTCTCGACGGTGTCGATCGCGCTCAGCGGCAGTGAACCGGTCCGGGCGGCGACCGTCCGGGAGTTCCTCGCCGCTTATGAACCCCATGGCTTTCCGAGGGGCGCGTTCCGGCCGTCCTACGGTCTGGCCGAAGCCACGGTCTACGTCGCCAGCGGCGATTCCGGCGGCCCGGTGGTGACCGAGGTGGACGGCCGCGAAATCGTCGAGATCGGCTGGCCCAGGGGGCAGCGGGTCCGCGTCGTGCCCCCGCCGGATCGCGTTTTGCCCGCTAAAGTCGACATGGGCGAGATCTGGGTCAAGGGGCCCAACGTGGCCGCCGGGTATTGGCGCCGTCCGGAGTTGACCGCCGAGGTGTTCGGCGCCGAACTCGACGGGGAAGGCGGCTGGCTCCGCACCGGCGACCTGGGCATGATCCGCGACGGCAGGCTGTCGGTGACCGGCCGGATCAAGGACCTGATCATCATCGACGGCCGCAATCACAGCCCCCACGACATCGAGGAGACGGTCGCCGCCGCGCATCCTCTTCTCGCGCCCGAACGAGTCGCCGCGTTCTCGGTCGACGGTGATGAAGGGGAGGGTGTCGTCGTGGTCGCCGAGCGCGCTCGGAAGGCCCCGGACTTCGACGAAGCCGAGATCGCGCGGGCCGCCACCCGTGCCGTCGCCGAGCGGCACGACGTGCGGCTTCGTGCTTTCTTCCTGGTCAAACCCGGCGGACTGCCGAGGACCTCCAGCGGCAAGGTCGCGCGTTCCGCGGCCAGAACGCGGTACTGGACCGCGGATGGGACAGAATCCCTCCATGGCAGCTGACGGGAGCGAGTACGTCGACGAGATCAAGGCCCTCGTCTGCGAGACCTTCGACGTCGATCCGGACACCATCGACGAGAACACACCCTTCGCCGAGATGGGCGTCGACTCCCGGCGCCGCGTCCGGCTCCTGGCGACGGTCGAGGTGGAGTTCGGCATCGACATCGACCTCGACGAGCTGGATCGCCTGGTCGACATCCGCGGCGCGGCCACCGTGCTCGCCGAGGCGGTCGAGGCGGGTGCGAAACCCCGGAAACGCGGTCTACCAGGCTTCTTGCGCCGAAATCGTTTGAGTTAGCAAAGGTGTGAATGTCCCTGCGGCCCGGATGACCGGTGGGTACATTCTGTGTGCATATGCGATGGCACCTGATGCCGCCGGCGTGCGTCGTAGGTAGGACAACGAGGCGGATACAGCGGGACGAAGGGGGCACCGGTCATGCCGGACGGGGGCTACAAAGCCGATTCAGAGGCGATGCTCACGGCGTCGACGTCGTTGGAGCGCGCAGCTGAGAACACGACGTCCGAGGCGGGGAAGGTGGGGCCGACGCAGGTTCAGCCCGCGGACTTCGGCCGGGTCCACAAGGACTACCAAAAGGGCTACGCCACCGGGATCCTCGCCATTTCCGACGCGATGAAGGGGTATGCGGGCCAGCTCACCCAGCTCGCCGGTGGAGTCAGCACCGCGTCGACCCGCTACACCTCATCCGACCAGGCGAACGCCGCGGCTGCCAACAAGGCGGGAGCCCAGTAATGAGTGAACCGACGCCCGCCCAGGTACGGGAAATCCTGAACGACCCCTACATCACGCAGGGCACCAAAGACGCTTTGCTGAACCCCTTCGTCAACAGGGAAGAGGCTTACAAGAAGGCCGTCGCCGAACGCGACTCGAACGCCGCCGGGGACAAAAAGCAGGCGGCCGCCACGAAACAGGCCGACAAGGATCTCGACTCCATGTCCCGGCCGGCCGCGGGTGGCTCCACCACCAAGTCCGACCAGGTGCTCGACCTCGGAAAGCCGGCGCTGGACTTCTTTTCCGACTGGGCTGAGCAGGTCTGGAACAAGATGCCGGAGAAGTCGTACGAGATCAGCTACAAGACCGACATCTGGGACCGGTTCCACGAGAACCGTGAGATCAATTTCCAGAAGATGTTCGACGAGGTCGAAGATCTCGGCGACGCGAAGAAGGCCGTCGAGCAGACCCAGAAGGACGCGACGGCGGCGCTGACCACGCTCTTCCACGACTGGAAGGGCGAGGGCGCAACAGCCGCGAAGGTCAAGTACGAGCAGCGAATCCAGCCCGACGCGAAGGAACTCATCGCGCAGATGGACGGCGCCATCAAACTGGTGCCGTCGACCATCGACAAGATCTACAGCGCGCTCAAGCTGAAGGTCGACGAAACGCTGAAGCTCCGAGTCGACAAGGTCGCCACGGCGCCGCTGTACATCGCGAAGCAGGTCGTCGAGATCGCCAACGGCAAGGTCGATTCCAAAGAAAAGCTCATGGACGTCGCGTACTGGCTCGACTCCGCGTGCCCGGGCAACAACCTCGCCGAACGGCTGCGTCACGACGATTGCGATCTGAACGACGAGAACAAGGACTACGCGATCGGGGCCGCGAAGCAGTGGCTGAAGGGCTCGTTCGCCACCGAGTTCGGTGAGCGTTTCGAGAACTTCAAGAAGCTCTGCAAGAACGCGACCGAGACGATCAACACGCAGTATCACGAGCTGTCGCGGTTCATGGAGGACTACACGAACCCGTTCCCCGCGCCCGGATCCGAGAAGCCGCCCGCCGACGACGGCAAGGGCAAGGGCAACGACAACGGCGGCGGGAACACCGGCGGCGGTACTGGCGGTGGAAGCGGTACTGGCGGCGGAAGCGGGAGTGGCGGTGGCGCCAGCACGCCGCCCGCCGCGTCGGTTCCCGAAACGCCGAAGCCGGAGGACAAGCCCGCCGAGGGCATGAACCCGGTCACCGGCAAGCCGCTCGAGCTGGACCCCGAGACCGGCAAGCCGTACCCGATCGACCCGGCGACGGGTGAGGCGATCAAGGACGGCATCGACGGTCAGGACACCATGACCGTCCAAAAGGGCGACAACAAGATCGAGATGACCGAGCCGGATAAAGACGGCAAAATGGACATCAAGGTCGACGACGGCAAGGGCAACGAGAAGGACTACAAGCTCGACTTCGACGACCCGAAGGGCGAAGAGGGCAAGGACGGCAAGCCCGGCGAAGAGGGTAAGGACGGCGAGTTCGGGCCGAAGGGCACGGTCAAGGAGGGTGAGCCCGGCCCCGACGGCGTCTACCGGCCCGGCCCGGACGGCAAGATCCACATCCAGGACGGCAACCTCAAGATCACCGCCGAGCAGCCGCAGGGACCGAACGGTCCGACCGTGGTGACCGTCGACGACGGCAAGGGCGAGCCGACCACCTACACCCTCGACGAAAAGGGTGAGAAGAAGGAACTCAAGACCGGCGACGTCCTCGAGACCGACGACATCAAGAACGGTCTCGACGACCGGAACCCCGGCAACCCTCAGCCCGGCAAGGTCGAAGACGTTCGTCCCATGCCCGCCCCCGCTGACGGCGGGATGGCGCCCGGTGGCGGCGGCGGTAGTGGCTTCAGCGCTCCGGGCGGAGTCGAGGTCGGTGTCGGCGCCGAAGGGACCGCTTCGGTGTCCGCGGGGGCCGAAGCCACCGCGGGCGGCGCGTCGGGTGTCAGTGGCGATGGCACCGTGCCGACCGCGGGAGGCGGTGGCAGCTTCGAAGGCGCGATCGGCAGCCCTCTCGAAGGTGGTTCGTCGGGGTCGCTGAACGAAGCCGGTTCGCTGGAAGCGGGCATGCAGTCCGGAGGTGGCGCGCAGCCGGCCGGGGCCGAGGGCGGTCTCGGGATGGCTCCGGGTGGGATGGACCCGGCGCCCGCGAACGCCGGTGCCGCGAGCTCGCCCGCCGGAATGGGCGGCATGATGGGTGGCATGGGCGCCATGGGCGGCGCGGCCGGTGGTGGCGGGGGTGACACGCAGCGCGGGTCGAGCCAGTACCGCGTCGAAGGCGGCATTTTCGAGACCAGTGGCGCGGGCGGCCGGATCAGCGGCTCGCTCGACGACGAGGGTGGCGACCGTTCGATCAGTTACGAGCGATGATCGGTAGCCGGGGAACGAGGGAGGACCGATGAGCGCTGTTGACCGGCTGGCGGCCGCCATGTCCAGGCAGGACGCCGCCATCACGGAGCAGTTGGAGCAGCGCGGGCTGCGGGAGCGGCATCTCGCCGACGCCAAGGCCCAGGCGGTGGAGACCATGCAGAAGGACGCCGCCGTCCACGACAAGTACGCCGCGCACATGCAGGAGCTGGGGAAGCGGAGCAAGGAGGCGGGCGGCTGGCTGACCGGCAAGACGACCGCCGACCGCAGTCACACGATCGGCTTCGACATCGAGGACGACGACAAGCCGGACGCCCGGTTCGCCGAGTTCGGTGCCCGTCCTGACGCGTCGCGGCCGGTAGCGCCTCCTCCTCCGCCGCTCCCGGTCGCGCCGGGGGTGCCCGGAATGCCGGCGACGGTGGACGTTCCGCCTGCGGCGCCGACGCCCGCTCCCAGCGCCGCGGCGCCCGAAGCGCCTGGCACGCCCGCGCGTCGCCGCGGTCGTCACGCCCGTGACGACAAGGGATTCGACGACGACGACTTCTCGAACAACTCGTGGATGGTCGACTGACCGGCTTCACCCCCGGATCGCGTTTAGCCCGCTAAACGCGATCCGGGCGGGTCAGGCGGCGGGTTCGTCCTGGAGCTCGATGGGGGCGCGTTTGACGTCGGCGTCCAGCAGAGGCTGGTACTTCGTCGTCCCCGTCAGGTGGGTGAGGAAGAACGCGGTGAACAGCGCCCGCGTCAGCTGCTGGGTCCCGCGGTGCGGCTTCCCGTGCAGCAGCAGCTGGCTCCAGTGCCTGCCCTCGGTGACACCGAGGTGCGACGACTTCCCGAGCTTCCGGAGCTGCACCGGCCCGCCCCACGCGTCCGCGATCGCCTCGGCATGTCCGACGGGCGGCGCGACCAGGTCTTCGCCCGCCGCGAGGTGCAGGCCGGGCGCGGTCACCGACCGTGCCGACACCGTCGCCGGCGGCAGCGTCTGCGCGGGGGTGATGGTCGCGACCGCGCGGATCTCGGGTCGCTCGTCGTTCTCGGCGGCCTGCGCGGCGGCCAGCACCGCCGAACCGCCGCCGGTCGAATGCCCGGCCAGGCCGAGTTTCGCCGGGTCGACGCTGATGCCGTCCGGTCCGAGGCGGACGGTCGTGATCAGGTCGAGCGTCGTGAGCAGATCGCCTGCCAGCAGCCGGTGCGAAGGCAGCGGGCCGCGCTGGGTGGCCGGGGCCGCCGCGATGATGCCCCAGCTCGCGAGGTGCCGGAGCAGGTGCCGGTAGCTTCCGGTCGGCTGCAACCAGCCGTGCCCGAACGCGATCGCGGGCAGACCGAGTCCCGAACGGGGGGTGAACACGACGCCGGGCAGTCCGACCAGGGCGAGGTTGCCGCGCAGAACCTCGTGCGGACCTGGGTGGGACAGCTCCGCGAGCAGCTGCTTGGGCTTGCTGGCCATGCTCGTGACCTTACTGCCCGCGCTCCCGTCCGGCCCGCGCGCCGCCCCGGCGTTCGCCTTTCGCGGGCTAACTGCGCTGCTTAGCGTGCCTAAGCGTCGCGTTTAGCCCGCTGAACGCAGGTGCGGGCGCCCGGGCGAAGGGGCCGAATTTCCGTCGTTAGGCTGGTGGCCGTGTGTGGAATCGTGGGATACGTCGGACACCGCCCGGCTCTGGACGTCGTCATCGGCGGGCTTCGCCGGATGGAGTACCGCGGCTATGACTCGGCGGGCGTCGCCGTCCTCGATGGCGTCGGCGCGCTGAACGTCGAGCGCAAAGCGGGCCGCCTGGCCAACCTGGAGACCCAGCTCGACACCGTCGGCAGGGACGCCTTCACCGGTACCGCCGGGATGGGTCACACCCGCTGGGCCACCCACGGCGCCCCGGTCGACCGCAACTCGCACCCGCACCGCGACGCCTCCCAGCGCGTCGCCGTCGTGCACAACGGCATCATCGAGAACTTCGCCGCCCTGCGCGCCGATCTCGAGGCCGAAGGCATCGAGATGGCGAGTGACACCGACTCCGAGACCGCCGCGCACCTGATCGCCCGCGCCTACACCGAGGGCGACACCAAGGGTGACTTCCCGGCCAGCGTCGCCGCGGTCTGCCGTCGGCTCGAAGGCGCGTTCACCCTGGTCGTGAGCATCGCCGACCAGCCGGACACCATCGTCGCCGCCCGTCGTTCGTCGCCGCTGGTCGTCGGTGTCGGCGAGGGCGAGCACTTCGTCGCCTCCGACGTCGCCGCGTTCATCGAGCACACCCGTGAGGCGGTCGAGCTCGGTCAGGATCAGCTCGTCGTGATCACCCGCGACGGTTACGAGGTCGCCGACTTCCACGGCGACGCCGCCCAGGCCAAGCCGTTCACCGTCGACTGGGACCTCTCGGCCGCGGAAAAGGGCGGCCACGAGTACTTCATGCTCAAGGAGATCGAGGAGCAGCCGGAGGCACTGGCGAACACGCTGCGCGGCCACTTCGACGGCGGCCGGATCATCCTCGACGAGCAGCGCATCTCCGACCAGGACCTGCGTGACGTCGACAAGGTCTTCGTCGTCGCCTGTGGTTCCGCGTACCACTCTGGCCTCGTCGCCAAATACGCCATCGAGCACTGGTGCCGCCTGCCGGTCGAGGTCGAGCTGGCCAGCGAGTTCCGCTACCGCGACCCGGTGCTGGATCGCGCGACGCTGGTCGTCGCCGTCTCCCAGTCGGGAGAGACCGCGGACACCCTCGAAGCCGTCCGCCACGCGCGCGAGCAGAAGGCCCGCGTCCTGGCCGTCTGCAACACCAACGGCGCGCAGATCCCGCGTGAGTCCGACGCCGTCCTCTACACGCACGCCGGTCCGGAGATCGGTGTCGCGTCGACGAAGGCCTTCCTCGCGCAGATCGCGGCCAACTACCTGGTCGGCCTGGCGCTCGCGCAGGCCCGCGGCACCAAGTACCCGGACGAGGTCGCCCGTGAGTTCGCCGAACTCGAGGCCATGCCCGCCGCGGTACAGAAGGTCCTGTCCACTGTGGACCAGGTCCGCGATCTCGGCCGTCGGATCGCCGACTCGAAGGCCGTGCTGTTCCTCGGCCGTCACGTCGGTTTCCCGGTCGCCCTCGAAGGCGCGCTGAAGCTCAAGGAACTGGCATACATGCACGCCGAGGGCTTCGCCGCGGGCGAGCTCAAGCACGGCCCGATCGCGCTGATCGAAGAAGGCCTGCCCGTCGTCGTGGTGATGCCCTCGCCCAAGGGACGGGCGGTGCTGCACTCGAAGCTGGTGTCGAACATCAGCGAGATCCAGGCTCGCGGCGCCCGCACGATCGTGATCGCGGAGGAGGGAGACGAGACCGTCCGCCCGTTCGCCGACGAACTGATCGAGATCCCGGCCGTGCCGACGCTGCTGCAGCCGCTGGTCTCCACGGTGCCGCTGCAGGTGCTGGCCGCCGAGATCGCCCGCACGCGCGGGTACGACGTCGACAAGCCGCGTAACCTGGCGAAGTCGGTCACCGTCGAGTAATAGACCGGAGGCGTCGTGCAGGGAATCTGGACCACGGAACGGATTCGCGCGGCGGAGGACCGGTTGCTCGCCGTCACTCCGGACGGCGAGCTCATGCGGCGCGCGGCTTTCGGTCTCGGGGTGCACGCCGCCGACATGCTGGCCGAGCACACAGGTTCGGTGTCCGGGCGGCGCGTGACGCTGCTCGTCGGGTCGGGCAACAACGGCGGTGACGCCTTGTGGGCGGGCGCGTTCCTGCGCCGCCGCAATGTGGCCGTATCGGCGATCCTGCTGAAGCCCGAACGCGCGCACGGCCCGGGTTTGGCCGCTCTGAAGCGATCCGGCGGCAAGGTCGTGTCCCTTGAGGACGGTCCACAGTGGATCCGGCGGGCCGACCTCGTCGTCGACGGGATCGTCGGTATCTCGGCGCGCGGGCCGCTGCGGCCGGATGCCGCGGCGTTGCTGGAGCACGTGAGCTCGCCGGTGCTCGCGGTCGATCTGCCGAGCGGGGTGGATCCGGACACGGGCGCCGTCGACGGTCCGGCGGTCGTGGCGGATCGGACCGTCACCTTCGGCGCGCTCAAGCCGGTGCACGCCCTCGCACCCGCTTCCTGCGGCGAGGTCTCGCTGGTGGACATCGGACTACGGCTAACCGATCCCGATCTGCAGCGACTCGATACGGCGGACGTCGCCGCCGCGTGGCCGATGCCCGGTCCGGACGACGACAAGTACAGCCAGGGCGTGGTCGGGGTGGCCGCCGGATCGGCGACGTATCCGGGGGCGGCCGTGCTCGCGGCCGGTGCGGCGGTGCGGGCGACTTCCGGGCTGGTGCGGTACGCCGGCCATGCCGCGGACGTGGTGCGCGGGCAGTGGCCCGAGATCATCGCGACGGGTTCGGTGACCGACGCGGGCCGGGTCCAGGCGTGGGTTGTCGGGCCGGGTATCGGCACGGGGAACGAGGGGCGGGACGTGCTGCGGTTCGTGCTCGGCCGCGGCGTGCCGGTGTGCGCGGACGCCGACGCGACGACGATCATCGCGCGTTCGCCCGACGTGCTCGACGCGCGTGATCCGGACACGCCGCTCGTGCTGACTCCGCACGCGGGGGAGTTCGAGCGGCTGATGGGTTCGCCGCCGGGGGCGGACCGGGTCGCGGCGGCGCGGTCGGCCGCGCGGAAGTACGACGCCGTCGTGCTCTTGAAGGGGCACTGCACGGTGGTCGCGGCGCCGGACGGGCGCGCGCTGGTGAACACGCCGCGGGGGTCGTGGCTCGCGACGGCCGGTTCGGGAGACGTGCTGTCCGGTCTGGTCGGCGCGTTGCTCGCTTCGGGGCTCGACCCGTGGCTGGCGGCCGGCGCTGCCGCGCACGTCCATTCCCTCGCCGGTTCCCTCGCCGCCGACGGCGCCCCCACCTCGGCTTCCGGCATCCTCGCGGCGGTCCCGGACGCCATCCGGTCGGTCCGCCCGCCGACCTCCTGACCAGAGCCCCGACCTGCGTTTAGCCCCCTGATCGTGCTCTGCGGGCGGGGAGCGCCTCCGTGAGCGCCTTGCCCGCTTCCTCGCCAGGNTGCCCGCAGAGCACGATCAGGGGGCTAAACGCAGGTCCGTGGGTCAGGGGGAAGGTGGCAAGAAATGCGAGAGTTATCGAGTTACGTGTTAACTCCGGCCGAATAATCTGGTAAGAAGCAGGTGTGAGCGTCGACACCCACCCCGCCGAGACCGCGATGGTCCGGGTCGTGAACGGTGTCGCCCATGTCTAAGACCAGGCCATCGGACGCCGCAGTCGAGCAACGACGCCAAGAGATCCTCGACCACGTCATCGCCACCGGCGAGGTCCGCATCGACGACCTCACCGCCCGCTTCGGCGTCAGCCTGATGACGATGCACCGCGACCTCGACGACCTCGCCGAGCGCCGCCTCCTCCGCAAACTCCGCGGCAAGGTCGAGGCCTACCCCGCGACGACCATGGAGTCCGCCGCCCGCTTCCGCGACACCTTCAACCAGGCCACGAAGGACGCGCTGGGCGAAGCCGCCGCGGCGCACGTCCACTCCGGTCAGACGGTCTTCGTCGACGACTCGACGACGCTCTTCCCGCTCGTCCGCCGCCTCGGCCAGGTCGAAGACCTCACCGTCATCACCAACTCGCTCGAAGCCGCCCGCATCCTCGGCCCGGCCAAGAGCGTCGAGGTCGTCCTGGCGGGCGGCCGCTACCACCACGAGTTCGACTCGTGCGCCGGCCCGGACGTCGTCGCGTTCCTCGACCGCACGCACGCCGACATCGCGTTCGTCTCGGTCGCCGCGGTCGCGGTCGGCCGCCTGTTCCACCCGGTCCAGGACTACGCCGAGCTCAAGAAAGCCGCGCTGCGCACCGCCGACCGCAACGTCCTGGTCGTCGACAACTCCAAGTTCGGCCGCACCGCCACCTACGCGTACGGCGACATCGGTGACTACGACCTCCTGATCACCGACGAAGAGGCGCCGACCGAGGAGATCGAGGCGGCGCTGACCGCGGGAACCGCCATAGAGCAGGTCGAGTGCGCACCGGAAGGGCCGGAATATGAGTTCTGACCTGGTCGCCGGAATCGACTCGTCGACCCAGTCGACGAAGGTCGTCGTCTGCGACGCGAACACGGGCGAGATCGTCCGTACCGGCCGCGCTTCGCACCCCGACGGCACGGAGGTCGCTCCCGCCGCGTGGTGGGACGCGTTCCGCGAGGCCACGGACGGCCTGCTCGACGGCGTCGGCGCCATCGGCATCGGCGGTCAGCAGCACGGCATGGTCACCGTCGACGAGGCGGGCGAAGTCGTCCGGCCCGCATTGCTGTGGAACGACACCCGGTCCGCGAAGGCGGCCGAAGACCTCAGCGGCGAGCTCGGTCCGGAGAGCTGGGCGAAGTCCGTCGGTTCGGTGCCGGTCGCCAGCTTCACCGTCACGAAGCTGCGCTGGATGGCGGAGAACGAGCCGGCGCTGGCCGATCGCGTCGCCCGCGTTCTGCTCCCGCACGACTGGCTGACCTGGCGGTTGCTGGGCTCCGGCGCCGAGCCGGTCACCGATCGCGGCGACGCTTCCGGCACCGGTTACTTCTCGCCCGCCACCGGCGAATACCGCCAAGACCTCCTCGCGCACGCTTTCGGCGGCCGCACTCCCGAGCTGCCCAGGGTCATCGGCCCCGCCGAAGCCGCGGGCCACACCCCGGACGGGATCCTGGTCTCGGCCGGAACCGGTGACAACATGGCCGCCGCCCTCGGCCTCGAACTCGCCCCCGGCGACGTCGTGGTCTCGCTCGGTACCAGCGGCACCGTCTTCGGCGTCTCGGAGACGGCGAGCGCCGACCCGTCCGGAATCGTCGCCGGATTCGCCGACGCCACCGGCTGCTTCCTCCCGCTGGCCTGCACCCTCAACGCGGCCCGCGTGCTCACGGCGACGTCCGCGATGCTCGGTGTCGAACTCGCGGAGTTCGACAAGCTGGCGCTCACGGCCGGGCCCGGTTCCGGCGGCCTCACCTTCCTGCCGTACCTCGACGGTGAGCGGACGCCGAACCTTCCGGACGCCAACGGCACGCTCTTCGGCCTGACCCGCGCCAACATGACGCCCGAGAACCTCGCCCGCGCCGCCGTCGAAGGCATGCTGTGCGGCCTCGCCGCCGGTCTCGACGCCCTGCGCGAGCAGGGGCTGGAAGTCCGCCGCGTGCTCTTGATCGGTGGCGGCGCGCAGTCGGCCGCCGTCCGCGCGGTCGCGCCGATCGTCTTCGGCGTGCCCGTCGTCATCCCCGAAGTCGCCGAGTACGTCGCGGTCGGTGCCGCGCGGCAGGCGGCCTGGGCCCTCGCTTCCAGCACGGAACCTCCCCGCTGGCAGGAACAGCACGGCTACACCCCACTCGAGCCGACCGAAACGGACAGCGCCGAAGGGCACCGGATCCGGCAACGGCATCTCGAAGCCCGCGAACTCGGGCACGGCATTTCCGCGAAACCGAAAGAGGACTGAACCGATGGCCACGATCACCTACGACAAGGCGACCCGGCGCTACGCGGGCTCCGAGCGGCCCGCCGTGGACGCACTCGACCTCGAGATCGCCGACGGCGAGTTCCTCGTGCTGGTCGGGCCTTCCGGCTGTGGCAAGTCCACCAGCCTGCGGATGCTCGCCGGCCTCGAGGACATCGACGAAGGCGCCGTGTGGATCGGCGACCGCGACGTCACGCAGCTGCCGCCGCGTGCCCGCGACATCGCGATGGTGTTCCAGAACTACGCGCTGTACCCGCATATGACCGTGGGCCAGAACATGGGCTTCGCGCTGAAGATCGCTGGCCGTCCGGCGTCGGAGATCAAGCAGAAGGTGCTCGACGCGGCCAAGCTGCTCGACATCGAGCAGTACCTCGACCGCAAGCCGAAGGCGCTCTCCGGTGGTCAGCGCCAGCGTGTCGCGATGGGCCGCGCCATCGTTCGTGAGCCGCAGGTCTTCCTCATGGACGAGCCGCTGTCGAACCTCGACGCCAAGCTGCGTGTCTCCACCCGTACGCAGATCGCCGCGCTGCAGCGCCGCCTCGGCGTCACCACCGTGTACGTCACGCACGACCAGGTCGAGGCCATGACGATGGGTGACCGGGTCGCGGTCCTTTCGGACGGTCTTCTGCAGCAGTGCGACACCCCGCGCGCCCTGTACGACCGGCCCGCAAACGCTTTCGTCGCCGGGTTCATCGGCTCGCCCGCGATGAACCTCGTCACCGCGAAGCTCACCGAAGACGGTGCCGAGCTGGGTGGCGCGCGGGTGCCGCTGACGCGCGAGATCCTCGCCAAGGCCGACGGCGACACGGTCACCCTCGGCTTCCGTCCGGAGTCGCTCGAGGTGACCACCAGCGAGGACGGCACCGTGCCGGTCAAGGTCGACCTCGTCGAGGAGCTCGGCTCGGACGCGTACGTGTACGGCAAGCTGGCCGAGACCGACGCCGAAGGCACGAAGTCGAACGTCGTCACCCGTGTCGACCCGCGCAAGCCGCCGGCCATGGGTGACACCCTGCACCTGCGGATCCGTCCCGACGAGCTGCACGTGTTCTCCGCCACCGACGGGGCGCGCTTGTCCTGAGCCGGTTCGTGGGAAACTGGTGGTCGTTATGACCGCCAGTTTCCCGCGTGCCGAGGTCGTCATCGACCTGTCCGCCATCCGGCACAACGTCGCCCTGCTCGCGTCCCGCGCTCCCTCGGCCCAGACCATGGCCGTGGTCAAGGCGGACGGCTACGGGCACGGAGCCCTCGAGGTCGCCCGTGCCGCCGTCGAGGGTGGGGCCACCTGGCTGGGCACCTGCTCTCTCGGCGAGGCGCTCGCGCTGCGCCGGGCGGGGATCGGTGTTCGCCTCTTCAGCTGGCTCGACACTCCCGAAGCCGACTTCGCGCCCGCGGTCGCCGAAGACATCGACGTCGCCGTCAGCTCCCTCGACGAGCTGGCCCGCGTGGCCGACGGCGCGCGCCGGGCACGCGACTTTAGCCCCCTAAACGCGATCTGCCGGGTTCACCTCAAGATCGACACCGGGCTCTCCCGAAACGGCTGCCCGCCTGCGGAGTGGCCGGCGTTGGTCAAGGCCGCGGCGGCCGCGAAGCCGCTCATCGAGGTCGTCGCGATCTGGTCGCACCTCGCCTGCGCCGACGAGCCCGGCCACCCCTCCATCGACGCGCAGGCGAAGCGATTCGACGAGGCCTACGACATCGCCCGCGCCGCCGGCCTGGACCCGATGCGGCATATCGCGAACTCCGCCGCCGTGCTGACCAGGCCCGACCTGCACTTCGACCTCGTCCGACCCGGGATCGCGATCTACGGGCTGAACCCGGTGCCGACCGGCGACGATCTGCGCCCGACGATGACCTTCAAGTCGTCCGTCGTGCTCACGAAGCGGATCCCGGCCGGCGAATCGGTCTCGTACGGCCACAGCTGGACGGCCGAACGCGACACCACCCTCGCGCTCGTCCCCGTCGGATACGCCGACGGCGTGCCGCGGTCGCTGTCCGGGCGGATGGACGTCCTGCTCGCCGGGAAGCGACGGCCGGTCGTCGGCCGCGTCTGCATGGACCAGCTGATCGTCGACTGCGGAGACGACGAGCCGTCCATCGGCAGCGAAGTGATCCTCTTCGGCGCAGGCGCTTCCGGCGAGCCGACGGCCCGGGAATGGGCCGACAAGCTGGGGACGATCGACTACGAGATCGTGACTTCGATGTACCGCCCGCGTATCCACCGGACGTATCTGGAGGCAGGCTCGTGACACCTTCACGAAGACTGCTGGCCATCGTCGGCGGTGTCGGGGCGGTGGCCACCGGCACCGCCGCCGCGATCGCCGTCGCCGCTCAGCAGCGGCGGCAGAGTGAGGATCCGTTCGTGGACGAGCCGTTGGGGGATCTCGCACCGGACCGGACATCGACAGTGGCGGCGGAGGACGGCACGCCGCTCGCGGTCGAGGAGATCGATCCGGCCGATGGAGGAGAACCGGAGCTGACCGTCGTCGGCGTGCACGGTTTCGCGTTGTCGAAGCGCTGCTGGCACTTCCAGCGGCGAGACCTCGCTTCGCTGAAGCTGCCGCGCGTGCGACAGGTGTACTTCGACCATCGCGGGCACGGGCAATCCGGCGCCGCGACCGCCGAGACCAGCACCATCGAGCAGCTGGCGCGCGACCTCGACATGGTCCTGCGCTCGGTGGTGCCGGAGGGGCCCATCGTGCTCATGGGGCATTCGATGGGCGGCATGGTGATCATGGAGCTCGCTTCGGAGCATCCCGAGCTGTTCGACGACCGTGTCTGCGGAGTCGCGTTCATCGCGACCGCGGCGGGTGAAGTCGGTGCGCGGGGACTGCCGAGATCACTGCTCTCTAAGTACAACCCGCTCACGCGAGGCGTCGGCGGACTGGCCGGCTGGCAGCCGGGGCTCGTCGAGTTCGTGCGCGCGGCAGGCGGGCAGCTGACCCGGCAGGCCGTACGCAGGCTCGCTTTCGGCAGCCGTGACGTGTCGCCGCGACTCGTCGACTTCATGCTGGAAATGCTCGAAGTGACACCCGTGCGCGGGCTCGTGAACTTCGTCGACACGCTCGGCAGCCACAATCGGTACGCCGCGCTCGCCGGGTTGAAGCACGCGCACGTGCTGGTCGTCGGCGGGGATTCCGACCGGTTCACGCCGATCGCGCACGCCGAGCGGATCGCGGCGGAGCTACCGGACGCCGAGCTGGTGCGCGTCCGCGGCGCGGGGCACATGGTGCAGCTGGAACAACCCGAACTGGTGAACAGCCACCTGATCGACTTGGTGCAACGATGCACGGGCACCGATGGTGAGACTTCCGAACGGCGGACCTGGTGGTGGCAACGCTGATGAATTTCGCTTTCCCGACTCCCGAGTCGACGATGGATTTCGGGCGCGAGCTCGGACGTTCGCTGCGCGCGGGCGATCTGGTGCTGCTCGCCGGGCCGCTCGGGGCGGGCAAGACGACGCTGACCCGCGGGATCGCGGAAGGTCTCGGGGTCGGCGGGCGGGTCAGCTCGCCGACGTTCGTGCTGGCCAGGGTGCATCCGGCGGGGGCTTCCGGGGTCGCGCTGGTACACGTGGACGCGTACCGGCTCGGCGGGGATCTCTCGCAGCTGGAAGACTTGGACCTCGACACCGAATTGGAGCGATCCGCGCTGGTCGTCGAATGGGGCGAAGGGTCCGCTGAACGCCTGTCGGACGACTACCTCGTCGTGCGGCTTGAGCGCCGTGAGGACGATGTCCGCTTGGTCACCCTGGAGCCGCACGGCACCTGGACGTCCCGCACGCCAGACCTGCGTTTAGCGGGCTAATCGCGATCTGCGGGCCCACCTGCGTTTAGCCCCCTAATCGCGATCTGTGCCGTCTGACTTGCGTTTCGCGGGCTAAACGCGATCCGCCGGGCCGACGACGGAGCGCGCGATCCCCAGGTCGACAAGGTCTTGGGGGCGTAGCCGCAGTCGGTCCGCGAGGGCGGGGGCTTCGTCGGCGGGCAGCTTGAGGATCGCCGCGGCCGCTTCCGGCGAGGTCACCGAGAAGTACGCGCCGGGCGTCACCCACGTCGACCCCGGCGCCGCGAACGCGAGCGCGCCTCCGGACCCACCTTCCCCGATCACCAGGGTCGTGATCGGCACGGCCGCGCTCGCGACCGCCTCGAACAACTCCGCGATCGCCGCGCCGGCCCCGGCCCGCTCGGCCGCCTCGTCGTTCGCCGCGCCCGGGGTGTCGACGAGGGTGAGGACCGGGATTCCGAGCCTCGACGCGAGCCGCACCAGACGCGCCGCCGTCCGAAAACCCGCGGGCGACGTCGGCGTTCCGCACTGCGCGGCGTATGCGATCGCTCGGCCGCCTCGCCAGCCGAAGCCGCATAAGACACCGGAGTCGACTCCGCCGCACCTGTCGCCCGAGACCTCCTCACGCCAGTCGAAGTACGCGTCGAGGTACTCCGCTGCCCTCGGCCGCTCGGCGGAGCGTGCGGCTTGGACCGCGTCCCATCCGCTGTCGGGTAAGTCCGTCACCCCGAGCGCGCCAGGCGGCTTCGCGGCTTCCGGCGTCGGCGAAGTCAGGAGGCGCAGCCACCGTTCCAGTGCGGCGGGAAGGTCGGCAGGCACCACGATCTGATCGACTTGGCCCCACGCGAACTTCGCTTCGGCCGTGTACGCCTCCGCGGGTGCGCCGACGGGCCGCACGCGGGAACCGGCGAAACCGACCTGTGCCTCGGGTAGCGCGAGAACGACGTCGGCGCTCGCGCCGAGGGTCGCCCAGCCGCCGCCCGTGGTCGGATCGCGCAGCACCGAGATCTGCGGCACCGACCGGGCTCCGGCCGCCGCCCGCGCGATGCGCTGCAACTGCGAAAGGGCCCGCATCCCGTGCTGCATGCGGCTGCCGCCGGTCGCGATCAGTGACACCACGGGCAACCGGGATTCGACCGCCCGCGCGAACGCCGCTTCGACGCGGTCACCGGTCCGCAGGCCGATCGACCCGCCCAGGAAGCCGAACTCGAAGGCGATCACGACCGCTTCGACGGCGCCGATCCTGGCGGTCCCGCAGACCACGGACTCGTCTTCTCCAGTCCGCTCTTCGGCGGTCTCGCGTGCCGAGCGGTAACCCGGCCAGCCGATCGGCCCGTCGTCCGGCTCCTCGGAACGCGGGACGTCCAGATCCTCGAAATCGTTCGCGATTCCCTTGATGACGGACCGCGCCGAGAGCCTGCTCATCCGAGCGCTCGCTTCATGACCTTGCCCATGTCGTTGCGCGGCAACGCTTCCAGATAGCGGACCACCCGAGGCCGTTTGTGCGGCGACAACAGGCGCGAGACGTGGTCGGCGAGTTCCGACTCCGCCGGGCGTTCTCCTTCGGGCACCACCCAGGCCACGATGCGCTCGCCGAGGTCGTCGTCGGGCTCGCCGGTCACCGCCACCTCCGCGACGCCGGGATGCTCCATGAGCGCGTTCTCGATCTCACCCGCACCGATCTTGTAGCCGCCGCTCTTGATCAGATCCGTCGCCTTCCGGCCGACGATCTTCACGTATCCGGCCCCGTCGCGGGTCGCCATGTCGCCGGTCCGGAACCAGCCGTCGTCGAAGGCGGCTTCGGTGGCGTCGGGGCGGTTGAGATACTCGGTGAACAGGTTCTGCCCACGGACCTGGATCTCGCCGACGGTCTCGATCTCCTCGACGGGCTTGCCCGCTTCGTCGACCAGCCGGAGATCGACGCCGCGCAGCGGGACACCGACTGTGCCAGGCACGTGCTCGCCGTCGGCGCGAATGCTGGTGTTCATGAGGGTCTCGGTCATCCCGTAGCGCTCGATCACGCGCCGGCCGGTCGCCGCGGTGATGCGCTGGTGATCGTGGACGGGCAGCGCGGCCGATCCGGAGACGAGCAGCCGGGCGCCGCCGAGGGCTTCGGCGAGCGACGGATCTTCACCGACTTCGCCCGCGATGCGGTGGTACATGGTCGGGACGCCGAACAGCATCGTCGCCCCGGAGGCGAGTTCGCGTGCGACGCCTTCGGTGGAGAAGCGACCGAGATGCCGGACCGAGCCGCCGCGCCGGAGCGGCCCCAGGATGCCGAGGATCAGGCCGTGCACGT
Organism: Amycolatopsis coloradensis; assembly: GCF_037997115.1. Classification (NCBI taxonomy): domain Bacteria; kingdom Bacillati; phylum Actinomycetota; class Actinomycetes; order Pseudonocardiales; family Pseudonocardiaceae; genus Amycolatopsis; species Amycolatopsis coloradensis. The sequence continues at coordinate 8,780,851 of NZ_CP150484.1, read as the reverse complement.
GGAACAGCGGCAGGCCGTGGACCAGGACGTCGTCGGCGGTCCATTCCCAGGCGTCTTCGAGCGCGTCGAGAGTCGTCGAGATGGCGCGCCGGGGGAGGACGACGCCCTTGGGCGGGCCGGTGGTGCCGGAGGTGTAGACGATCAGTGCCGGGGCTTCGGCGTCCGGTTCGGCGGGGAGATCGACAGGCGTGCCTTCGAGGACGACGTCGCGGCGCGGCAGGCCGCTGAGCCCCGCGGGCAGGCCGACGCCCGGTTCGGCGAGTACGAGGACGGGCTCGCTGTCGGTGAGGATGTGCGCGAGTTCGCGCTCGCCGATCTTCGGGTTGAGCGGGATGGCGGGGACGCCGGCGAGCAGGGCGGCGACGACGGCGACGCTGGTGTGCACCGACGGCGTCGCCCAGACGGCGACGCGGTCGCTCGGCAGGTCGCGGGCGAGTGTGCCGGCGATGGCCGCGACGTCGTCGTAGGTGAGGGAGATGTCGCCGAAGCGCAGCGCCTCCTTGGCCGCGCCGCTCGCCAGCGTGGGGAACAACCGATCGGGCACCGTGTGACCTCCTGCTCGATTCCGCCGGCCGGGCACGTGGCCCTCGCAGGACCGTACCGCGCTGCCCACCCGCACCCCTGCGACCAGCTTCACACCCCGCGGCCGGATCGCGTTTAGCCCCCTAATCGCGATCTGCGGGTCTGAGGCGCCAAGTTCCACCAGATCGCGTTTAGCGGGCTAAACGCGATCTGCGGGCGGAGAGCGGGAGCGACTTTAGCCCCCTAATCGCGATCCGGCGGCGTGGTCCGGAGACCGGAGGGCAGGCCCCAGCCGGATCGCGTTTAGCGGGCTAAACGCGATCCGGCCGCGGGGGGAGCGGCCACGCCACCCGATCNCGGATCGCGTTTAGCGGGCTAAACGCGATCCGGCCGCGGGGGGAGCGGCCACGCCACCCGATCGCGTTCAGCCCGCTAAACGCGACGCGGGGCGCTGGTCGTAGGCTGGGTAACCGTGCTGGTACTGGCCATCGACACCTCGACCCCGGCGGTCACCGCGGGCCTCGTCGCCCTGGACGGCGACGTCCTCGAGTCGCGCGGCGACCGCGTCACGGTCGACCCGCGTGCGCACGGCGAGCTGATCACGCCCCACGCCCTCGAAGCCGTCAAGGCCGCAGGCGTCACGCTTCGCGACCTCGACGCCATCGTCTGCGGCGTCGGCCCCGGCCCCTTCACCGGCCTTCGCGCCGGCATGGCCACCGCCGCGTCGCTCGCCCACGCCCTCGGCATCCCCGCGTACCCGGTGTGCAGCCTCGACGCGATCGCCGCCGACGTCGCCCCCGGCGAAGCGCCCTTCCTCGTCCTCACCGACGCGAGGCGCCGCGAGGTCTACTGGGCCGCGTACGCCGCCGACGGCTCCCGCACCGACGGCCCCCACGTCGAGCGGCCCGCCGGCCTCGAGACCACCATCAAGGTCGCGGCGGGTGACGGCGCGCTCCTCTACGCGGACACCCTCGGCGTCCAGCCGATCGAGCCGCGCTTCCCGTCACCCGTCGGGCTGGTCAAGGCCGCACGCGAGGACTTCAACAAGAAGCCAAGCCCACTTACCCCGCTGTATCTCCGCCGCCCGGACGCCGTCGAACCGGCCGCGCGCAAGAAGGTGACCACGCCGTGAGGCTGGAACCCTTACGCCGCAAGGACATTCCCCGCTGTGTCGAGATAGAGAAGATCCTCTTCCCCGGCGATTCGCCGTGGAGCGCCTACGCCTTTCACGCCGAACTCGACGGCGGCGGCTACTACCTGGTCGCCCGTCCGGACGAAAGCGACGAGGTCATCGGTTACGCCGGGCTCGCCGTCGTCGGCCGCCGCGGCGACTACGAGGCGAGCATCCACACGATCGGCGTCGACCCCGGCCACCAGCGCAAGGGCATCGGCACCACGCTGCTGAAGGCGCTCCTCGACCGCGCGGACGAACTCGCCGCGCCGGTCTTCCTCGAAGTCCGCACCGACAACGACGCGGCGATCACGCTCTACGAGCGGCACGGTTTCGAACGCGTCGGCCTCCGGAAGCGCTACTACCAGCCCTCCGGCGCCGACGCCTACACGATGGCCCGCCCGCGGGCCCAGGTCCGAGACGAGGTGGCGGGCTGATGCCGCGCATCATCATGGGCATCGAGAGTTCGTGCGACGAGACCGGTGTCGGCCTCGTCCGCCTGCACGACGACAACACGGTCGAACTCCTCGCCGACGAGGTCGCCTCCAGCGTCGACCAGCACGCCCGCTTCGGTGGCGTCGTGCCCGAGGTCGCCAGCCGCGCGCACCTGGAGGCGATGGTCCCGACGGTCGAGCGGGCCTTCGAAAAAGCCGGGCTCCAACTGTCCGATGTGGACGCGATCGCGGTCACCGCGGGACCCGGGCTTGCCGGCGCGCTCCTGGTCGGCGTCGCCGCGGCCAAGGCCTACGCCGCCGCGCTCGACATCCCGCTCTACGGCGTCAATCACCTGGCCGGGCACATCGCCGTCGACACGCTCCAGCACGGCCCGCTGCCTGACCGCTGTCTCGCCCTGCTCGTTTCGGGCGGGCACACGCAATTGCTGCTGGTGGACGACATCGCTTCCGAGATCATCGAACTCGGGTCCACTGTGGACGACGCGGCGGGCGAGGCCTACGACAAGGTCGCCCGCGTGCTCGGCCTGCCGTACCCCGGCGGCCCGCCCATCGACAAGGCCGCCAAGAACGGCGACGGCGCCGCCATCGCGTTCCCCCGGGGAATGACCGGGCCGCGCGACGCCAAGTTCGACTTCTCCTTCTCTGGCCTGAAGACCGCCGTCGCCCGCTGGGTCGAAGGCGCCGAACGCCGCGGTGAGGACATTCCTGTCGACGACGTCGCTGCGTCGTTCCAGGAGGCCGTCGCCGACGTGCTCACCATGAAGGCCATCCGCGCCGCCAAGGAACACGGCGTGGACACGCTGGTGATCTCCGGCGGCGTGGCGGCGAATTCGCGACTGTCCGAACTCGCCGCCGAGCGCTGCGCCGAAGCCGGGATCACCCTGCGGGTTCCGCGGCCGCGGCTGTGCACCGACAACGGTGCGATGATCGCCGCGCTCGGCGCGCACGTGGTCGCCGCCGGACGGCCGCGGGCATCGCTCGATTTCTCCGCGAATCCGGCGCTGCCGGTGCAGATCGTCTCGATCTAGCGCGATTCGGCGGCGGTGCGCGGCGCCGGGGCGAGGTCGAGCAGTTCCTCCAGCGCGGCCACCGACAACGCGGCGGCATTGCCGTCGCCGTAAGGGTTTCCGGCATGTGTCGGATAGAGGTCGCCACGGAGGACCTTCGCCGCGGTGTCCGCGATGAGGCCGGTGTCCGTCCCGACCAGCCAGGCGCAGCCGGCCTCGACGGCTTCGCGCCGTTCGGTGACGTCGCGGAGCACGAGGACGGGCGTGCCGAAAGTCGGTGCTTCCTCTTGGATACCACCGGAATCGGTCAGGACGAGCTCGGCGAGCCGCAATGCGCGCACGAGATCGGGATACTCGAGCGGCTCGGTGATCGTCACCCTCGGGGTTCCGCCGAGCGCGGTCTTCACCTGATCCCGCACGGCCGGATTGGGATGCACCGGGAACAGCACCTGGACGTCGCTGTGTTCCGCGACGATCAGTTCGATGGCCGCGAGCGTGCGGCTCAGCGGCTCGCCCCAGGACTCGCGCCGATGCGACGTCACGAGGACGAGGCGTTCGCCGGCCTCGGCGATTTCCATCTCCAGCAAGGCGAGCGCGGTGTCCCTCGCCGGGAGATCCCGCTCGGCGATCGCGATCACGGCGTCGACGACGGTGTTGCCGGTGACGGCGATCCGCTGGCGCGGAACACCTTCCGTGCGCAGCGCGGCCGCGGCGGCCGGCGTCGGCGCGAGATGCAAGGCGGCGATACGCGAGATCATCTGCCGCGTCCCCTCTTCGGGGAACGGTGCGGCGAGGTCGTGCGTCCGCAGGCCCGCCTCCAGATGCACGACCGGGATGCCCTGCCAGAACGCGGCGAGCGCGCCGGCCAGCCCCGTCGTGGTGTCACCCTGGACGACGACCGCGGCCGGTGCGACGCGTCGCAGCACATCGTCGAGCGCGGGCAGCAGCCCGGAAACGAGTTCCGCCTGCGTGCCGGTGGTCCGGGGCGGGGTGTCGAGCCAGGCGTCGACCGGCAGTCCGAACGGGATCAGCGCCTGTTCCACCATGCCCTGATGCTGTCCGCTGTGGACGACGAAGGGCCGTAGGTGCGGGTGCTCCGCCAGCGCCAATGCCAGCGGCGCGAGCTTGACCGCCTCCGGCCGTGTTCCGGCCAGCAACATCACATCCACGCGTTCGCGCTCCTCATCCACATTTCGAGTGTCCCGCAAAGCGCGGGTGAAGGCCGCCGGCGTGCGAGGGGCCCACGCCGGCGGCCGTTCCGTCCGGGGAAGCGTCAGCTCCCCATCTCGCCGAGCCGTTTCGTGCGGCGATAGCCCGCGATGACCGCGATGGTTCCGAGAACCAGCAGGATCACCCCGACGGCCAGCCACCAGCCGACATCGGCCCCGGTGGCGGCGAGGGCACCCACCCCGCCACCGGCGACGCCGACTCCGGCGCCAGGCAACTTGTACATTTCGACCTCACTTCACCCAGGTCAGGCGGTGGTCGCCGGACGCCGGTTGCGGACGACGCGGATACCGACCGGGATGGCGACGGCACCGAGCAGGCCGAGACCGATCCACAGTCCGGCGCCCGAAGCGAGCGGCACGGGCAGACCGGCCGGACCACAGGTGGCCGACGAGACGATCACGTCGCCGGAACCGAGCGGGTTGAGCGCCTGTCCCAGCAGCTTCACGTGGATGGCGTTGACCGTGAGGCTGCCGTCACCGTTCTTGATCTGCTCGTTGAGGATGATCGTCGCGACGTTGGCGTCGCCGAGACCGACCTTGACCTGTGTGTTCGGTGCCGGCGTCGAGTCGACGGCGCCCGCGCTGCCGAGGTTCGCACCGACCAGGTTCGTCGCACCCTGCACACCCTTCTGGGTCGCGGTGCAGGTGGCTTCGACGACCTTGACGCCGACACTACCGAGTGCGCTCTTCAGCAGCGGCAAGCCGACATCGGCGGTGCTGGCCTTGGCGGTCACGGCACCGGAGTTGTCGTCGCGCTTGGCTTCGGTGTTGATAGCGCCCGCGGTCAGCACACCGGTGAGGTTGGCCTTCGCGAGGCTGTTGGTGGTCGGCCCGGAGGTCTTCGCTTCGGCGAGCGGCCCGGCCTTCACCGCGTCGAGGCCGAGGAGTTTCACATCGACCTTGACGCCATACGCGGAGCCGTCACCGGGGGCCGCCGAGGCGGGCGCCGCACCGGCGATGGCCACACTCGCCACCACAGCGGCGAGCAGTCCGCCTCGTCGCAAGAGGTGCGTGTTCTTCAACTGGTCCTCCGAATTGATTCGTGGGGGTTCTCTCATCTGCGGTCGGCGCGAGGGCACAACCGTTGCGGACGAATCCTCAGCTGGCCTGACTCGGCTCGCGGGTCGTCTATCGCCGAGTGTTTCTTAAATTGAACAAAAAACTGCGAGGATCACCGGATCAGGTGGTCTTGCGGAAATTTCCCGCAGGTCGCCGAAGGATTCACCCTTTCGGCCTAGTCAGTTTCTCCACGATCGTGCCGAAAGGGCCCATGATCACGTTGGAATTGCGAACCCCGGTCGAAAGGGCCGGTTCCCGCTGACTTACTCTCGTCGGCGAGTTCCTGTCCGCTGCGCCGGATCCCGTCGTCTGCTGCGTCTTTCCTGAGAGGGTCACCGTGGCCGTTGCGAGCGCTCCCTTGCCGAGTTCCAGCCGGTTCCCGCTGCGTATGGCGGTGCTGGCGGTGCTCGCCGTCGCGGTCGGCCTGGTGCTGGCCGAACGTCTGTACCGGGTTTTCGAAGTCCAGCTCTCCGGTCTGATACTGAGGGTCATCACCACATCGGGTGTCTTCGTCGCCGGTGAACGCGAGACTGTCTACTTTGGGTTGTCGGGCGATACTCCACTCGGGTTAAGAATGACTCCGGAATGCTCGTCGGCATTCATGTTGCTGCCTCTGTTGCTGGTGACCGCCGTCATGTTGTATTTCCGTCCTGGAAATGCGAAGAGGCTCTTCGTTTCGTTGGCCATTTCCGCGATCGTCGTCATTCTTGTCAATCAGATGAGGGTTTTGGCCATTGTCGGGCTCGTGAACGTGATGGGTATCGACGAAGGCTATTACTGGGGTCACACCCTGCTCGGTTCGATGGTCAGTGTCCTCGGCGGCGCGGTCGCCCTCGTGCTGTTCGTCTGGCTGGGCACCCGCAAGCCGCGTGCCGAACGAGGGGCCGCCTGATGGGCGGCGGCTCGATCAAGATCCTTCTCGCGATCACGCAGGCCTTCGCGCTCACCATGAGCGTGGCGTTCATCGTGTACGTGGTCGTGATCGTCGTGCCGTACCTGCGGCGCAAACCCGCTCCCGTCGGTGACGCCGCCGACTTCACCTGGCACTTCTTCGTTCCGTGCCGGGACGAACAGACCGTCATCCGGGAAACCGTGCGGTACCTGCGGTCGACGTTCCGGCACGCGCACGTCTGGGTCGTCGACGACGACTCCGAGGACCGCACGGCGCGGGTGGTGAGGTCGATCTGGCGCCGCAACGGCGGCTACGACCCGTACCTGCACCTCGTTCCCCGGCGTCGTCCGGAGGCGCGGACGGGCAAGGGGGACGCGCTCAACGCGGCCTATCAGGCGCTCAACGACTGGATGGGACCGGACGCGAGCCGGAACGACGTGGTGGTCGTGGTCGTCGACGCGGACGGGCGGCCGGCGGCGAACTGTCTCGAGGTGTGCGCCGCGGACCATCTCTTCGGCGACGAAACGATCGGCGCCGTGCAACTGGACGTCTGGATGGGCAACGCCGACACCCGCCCGCCGGGGAAGAACTGGTTTTCGCGCGCTTTCGGGCTGAAGCTGGCCCAGATGCAGGATCTCGAGTTCCGCACGGCCATCGCGGCCATCCAGACCTCGCGCGGGTTCACCGGCACGATCTCCATGGGCGGCAACGGTCAGTTCACGCGGCTGTCCGCATTGGACTCGATCGCCGGACCGGACGAACAGCCATGGCGCGGTTCGCTGCTGGAGGATTTCGAACTCGGCGTGCACCTGCTGACCGCGGGCTGGCGGACCGGCTACACCCCGGATTCCCATGTGAAGCAAGAAGGTCTGTACAGCCTCCGGCGATTCCTGGTGCAGCGCACGCGCTGGGGCCAGGGCACGATGCAGTGTTCGCGGTATCTCCGGCGGATCTGGGATTCGCCGCATGTGAGCACGCTGGGCGCGGCGGAGATGATGTACTACCTCGCGCAGCCGTGGATGCAGCTGCTCGGCTCGCTGCTGTACCCGATCCCGTTCATCCTGCTGCTCTTCAGCACCGCGGGCGATCCGGCGCAGGTGTGGACCTGGTTCGCCGACGACGGCGCGTGGATCCTGTTCGCCATCTACGGCTCGTTCGGGCTGCTGCCGTTCATCGTGTGGGGCCCGATCTACCAGTTCAAATGCCTGAAGAGCCGCAATGTCCTGCGTGGACTGGGGATGGGCTTCGCCTACGCGCTGTACATCTACACGTTCTACATCACGTCGTGGCGGGCGCTGTTCCGGCTGGTGCGCGGCCGCAACGGCTGGTCGAAGACGCGGCGGAACACCGAGCACGCCCCCGGGGTCAAGGTCGCGCTGGACTCCTGACCCCGGGGACGGTTTCAGAGCGCGGGCACGATCCGGACGTCGTCCGCCTTCACGAAGGCGATGCGGTGTCCGAACTGGATCTGCACGTACTTCGTCTTGCCCTTGACGACCACGTGGTTCGCCGGGTCGAACGTCGTCGCCGAGTAGTACTCGGAACCGAGGACGTTGCCGAGCGAGTACCGCTGTCCCGCCGAGAACGTGTACGGCAGCGGGACGACCTGCTGCACCGGCACGTTCGCCGGATAGGCCTCGGCTTCGGGATACGCCCGCCCGAACACCGGCACGGTCGCCAGGCCGGGCTTCGGCGTGACGACCAGGCCGAACGCCGGACTCGTCGTGTGCTGGTCGCGGAACCAGCCCTTCTGGCCGAGGTACCAGATAGCCGTCCAGCCGTCACGCCGCTCGGCGACCACGTACCGCTGGCCGGTCTCCGCCCGGCTGCCGATGTCGGAAACGGCCATCGTGCTCGCCGAACCGTCCGGGCGCAGGCCGACGTCCTTGAGCAGCGGCGCCGAGTCGCTCGGCTCGCTGCGCAGCACGACCGAACCGGAACCCCTTGCCGGGCAAGGCTTTCCGGCCGTCTCGCAGCCGGTGAACGCGGGCTGATTCGTGGCGAAGTCCGGGGTGATGGTCACCAGCGGTGAGCCGGGACGGCCGAAGCCGGAAAGCGGCGCGCCCATGAGCTCGAAGTAGTGCGCCCAGTCCCAGTACGGGCCCGGATCCCAGTGCATGCCCCTGATGGTCGAGGGGATCGTGCCGGGGACGTTGTCGTGGCCGAGGATATGCGCGCGGTCGAGCGGGATGTCGTACTTCCGCGCGAGGTAGGCGACGAGCTTCGCGGAGGTACGGTACATCGCCTCCGTGTACCAAGTTCCCTTCGCGGCGAAGCCCTCGTGCTCGATGCCGACGGACTTCGCGTTGACGTACCAGTTGCCCGCGTGCCAGGCGACGTCCTTGGTCGGCACGTGCTGCGCGATCTGGCCGTCGGACGAGCGGATCGTGTAGTGCCAGCTCACGTACGTCGGGTCGGTGACAAGGTCCATCGCCGTGTCCCAGTAGCCCTCGGTGTCGTGGATGATGATGTATTCGACCTTCTGGCTCTTCGGCCGGTCCGCTTTGTCGTGGTTGCCGTAGTCGTTGTCCGGCAACTCCTGGTACGGCGCCGGCACGGAAAGGCACGAGACCTTCTTCGGGCACTCGATCTTCGGGGCTTCGGCCTGGGCGCGCGCCGGGCTCACCGGTGACGCGGCGAGGGTGACGTTCTGGCCGTCGTCGGTCCTGCGGCTGACGCCCTTGGAGATGGTGTCGAAGACTTCGTCGGCGAAGACCTGCGCTCCCTCCGCGTCCTTCGCGCCGCTGTAGCGCGCGACGGCGGCCCTCCAGTCGCCGGTCTCGCGCTGGTACTTCGCCAGCAGAGCGGCGCCACCGCGGATGTTCTGCGTGGTGTTCGTGCGCAGCGTCGCGACGTCCTGGCCGATGAGCGCGGCCGCCTCGTCGATGGTCTGCATGCCGGGCGGGGGAGGCGCCGGCGCCGGAGTCGCCGGGAGCTTCGCCGGGCGGGCGTCGTCGCCGCGCGGGTCCTCCTCGCCTTCGTCGTGATGCGTGCCCGTGCCCGCCTCGCGGAGGTCGGTCAGGTGCATCGGGCCGTACCCCGCGGACGTGCTCGGGGTGCCGGCGTTGAAATCCCAGCGCGACTCCAGGAAGGAGACGCCGAGCAGGACGTTCTCCGGGACGCCGAACTCCCGCGCGGCGGCCGCGAAGTCCCGCTGACGCTGCTGGTCCGCAGGGGCGGCTTCGGCGGGGACAGCGGCGAGGAGGCCTGCTGCGAGGGCGAGGACGGCGAGCCCGGCGGTCCGTTTGGACCGGCGTCGGAGCGGCTCGAGGGTTACGGGACGGAAGGGACGCGGCATGGGCGTATACCCCCAGTGACTAGGTCTGCTGAACAGGACCGACCCCAATGGTCGGAACCTAACCAGAAACCGGCTTCGTCCGTAAGGTCCCTCCAGATCGCGATTAGGGGGCTAAACGCAGGTCGGTGGCAAGGTGGGGGCATGACTGGGGTGAAGGAGCTTCTGCAGGAGAAGGACCACGTCTTCCTCGACTTCGACGGTCCGGTGTGCGACGTGTTCGCCAGGCTTCCGGCGAGCGAGGTGGCGGACAGGCTCAAACGCCTCATCGAGCCCGAGGTGATCGCCTCGGCTGATCCGTTCGACGTGCTCCGGTACGCCGCCTCGTGCGGACCGAACGCCGCGCACGTCGTCGAGCGGCAGCTCAACCGCTTCGAAGGGGAGGCCGTCGCCCTGATCTCGCCGGCTCCCGGTATCGCGGAAGTGCTCCGCGAATGGCGCGCGCAGGGGTTCACGGTGACGATCGTCAGCAACAACTCCGTCGACGCGATCAGGTCCTTCCTGGGGCTGCACGAACTCGCCGTGCACATCCGCGGGATCAGCGCGCGGACGACGAGCGATCCCGCGCTGCTGAAGCCAGGGCCGGCGCTCCTCGACGCCGCGGTGAAGGCCCTGGCCACGTCGCCGGGGCAGTGCGTCATGGTCGGCGACTCGGCCGCGGACATCCTGGCCGCTCGCTCCGCGGGCGTCGCTTCGATCGCTCTGGCGAAGACGCCGTCGAAGCGCAAGGCCCTCGCCGCCCTCGACCCCGACGCCCTGGTGACCGACCTCGCGGACTTGCGTTTAGCCCCCTAATCGCGATCCGGTGGTACCGGGCTCAACAAAACGGCCGGTCACGGGCTCGGAGGCCGAGTTTTCACGGGGTGAGCGGACCCTCCTTGCGAAGCTGGCACTCACATGGCTAGAGTGCTAATTGCACGGCCCGAACACGCCCCGGCACCCGCGACGGCGGGGGTGGTAGGAGCCGTAACTCATCCTGCCAACGCTTTCGACGACCGTGGAGGTCAACCCGGTGAGCGTGAACATCAAGCCGCTCGAGGACAAGATCGTTGTCCAGACGAGTGAGGCCGAGGAGACGACCGCTTCCGGCCTCGTCATCCCCGACACCGCCAAGGAGAAGCCCCAGGAGGGCAAGGTTCTGGCCGTGGGCCCGGGCCGCATCGACGACAAGGGCAACCGCGTCCCGCTCGACGTTTCCGTCGGCGACGTCGTCATCTACTCCAAGTACGGCGGCACCGAAGTGAAGTACAACGGTGAGGACTACTTGATCCTTTCCGCTCGCGACGTGCTGGCCGTCATCAACTGACGTCCGCTCTCAGCGCATGACGCCCCGGGCCCCGCATTGCCGGGGAACGGGGCGTTCGTGTTTTCCGAGCTTTAGAACTGGAAGGTAAGCGGAACAGGCCATGCCCAAGCAGATCAGTTTCGACGAGGACGCTCGTCGCGCGCTCGAGCGCGGGGTGAACAAGCTCGCCGACGCGGTCAAGGTCACCCTCGGCCCGCGCGGTCGCCACGTCGTGCTCGACAAGAAGTTCGGTGGCCCGACCATCACCCTCGACGGCGTCACCGTCGCTCGTGAGATCGAGCTCGACGACGCGTTCGAGAACCTCGGCGCCCAGCTCGCCAAGAGCGTCGCCACCAAGACCAACGACGTCGCCGGTGACGGCACCACGACCGCGACCGTGCTCGCGCAGTCGCTGGTGAAGGTCGGCCTGCGCAACGTCGCCGCCGGTGCCAACCCGACCGCAGTCGGCCGCGGCATCGAGGCCGCCGCGGAGAAGGTCATCGCGGTCCTCAAGGAGAAGGCGACCCCGGTCAAGGGTCGCGACAACATCGCCCAGGTCGGCACCGTCACCTCGCGTGACGCGGCCATCGGCGCCCTGCTCGGCGAGGCCGTCGAACGGGTCGGCGAAGACGGTGTCATCACGATCGAGGAGTCGTCCACGCTGGCGACCGAGCTCGTGATCACCGAGGGTGTGCAGTTCGACAAGGGTTTCCTGTCGGCGCACTTCGCGACCAACCCGGAGGAGCAGAAGGCGATCCTCGAGGACGCCTACATCCTGCTGGTCCGCGAGAAGATCTCGGCGCTGGCCGACCTGCTCCCGGTGCTGGAGAAGGTCGTCGAGGCCAAGAAGCCGCTGCTGATCATCGCCGAGGACGTCGACGGTGAAGCGCTGTCGACCCTCGTCGTGAACTCGCTGCGCAAGACGATCACCGCCGTCGCGGTCAAGGCGCCGTTCTTCGGCGACCGCCGCAAGGCGTTCCTGGACGACCTCGCGGTCGTCACCGGCGGCGAGGTCATCTCGGCCGAGATCGGGCACAAGCTGTCCGAGACCACGCTTGCCCAGCTGGGCAACGCCCGCCGGATCGTCGTCACCAAGGACGACACCACGCTCGTCGACGGTGCCGGCACCAAGGACGACATCGCGGCCCGCGTCGCGCAGATCCGCAAGGAGATCGAGAACACCGACTCCGACTGGGACCGCGAGAAGCTGCAGGAGCGGCTGGCGAAGCTCGGCGGCGGTGTCGCGGTGATCAAGGTCGGCGCGGCCACCGAGACCGAGCTGAACGAGCGCAAGCACCGCATCGAGGACGCCGTGGCTTCGACCAAGGCGGCCGTCGAAGAGGGCATCCTGCCCGGCGGTGGCTCGGCGCTGGTGCACGCGGTCAAGGAGCTCGACGGCGGCCTCGGCCTCGAGGGCGACGAAGCGACCGGTGTGCGCATCGTCCGCGACGCGCTGTCCGCCCCGCTGTTCTGGATCGCGACCAACGCGGGCCACGAGGGCGCGGTCATCGTGAACAAGGTCCAGGAGCAGAGCTGGGGGCACGGCTTCAACGCCGCCACCGGTGAGCTCACCGACCTGCTGGCCGCCGGCATCGTCGACCCGGTCAAGGTGACCCGGTCCGCGGTGGCGAACGCCGCTTCCATCGCCCGGCTCGTGCTCACGACGGAGAGCTCCATCGTCGAGAAGCCGGTCGAGGAGGAGCCCGCCGCGGCCGGTCACGGCCACGCGCACTAGTTCCACCCCCTGAAGCGGGGCGGTACTCCATCCGGAGTGCCGCCCCGTTTTCGTGCCCACCGCCGACCTGCGTTTAGCCCCCTAATCGCGGTCCGGCGCGCTCTGCGGTGCCGCGCCGCGGACCTGCGTTTCGCGGGCTAAACGCGATCCGGCGGGCGGGAAGCGGCGTCCGAGGCCGACCTGCCTTTCGCGGGCTAAACGCGATCTGGGTGGCGCGGGTGCCCAGGGCCGCACCGACCTGCGTTTAGCCCCCTAATCGCGATCCGGGGCCGGAGACGCGGAAGGGCGGCACCCCACCCGGATGCCGCCCTTCCGCGTCGCCGACTCGGCCGGTTCAGCCGTTCGACATGCTCAGTGTGCGCTTGTCCGCCTTGATGATGTGCTCGCGTTCCGATTCCGACAGTCCGCCCCAGATGCCGTACGGCTCGTGCACGGCGAGCGCGTGGTTCCGGCACATGGCCAGTACCGGGCAGGCCAGGCACACGGCTTTGGCCCTCGCCTCGCGGCGGGCTCTGGCCGGCCCGCGCTCGCCGTCAGGGTGAAAGAAGGACGCGCTGTCCATGCCTCGGCACGACCCTTCGAGCTGCCAGTCCCATACATCCGCGTTGGGCCCCGGGAGCCTGCGTGTGTCCGCCATCCTGACCGCCTCCGTCATCCGGTCGAAGCGTTTACCTGCTCTGCTGCGCTGCGGATACTCCATTCGGTGCAACGGCGGTAACGTTAGAAGCGCGCCAATACTTGTTCAAGAGATTCAAGACGATTCAGCCGTTAGGCATCCCCCGGATGTGTGAGCGGTACTTTCCGTTCCGGTTGCCCCGGTCCCTGCCTGCCTGGATATTGGGTCGAGTGGGATCTCGGATCAGCAGTGAAGAACCCACCCTGCCGGTGGCCTCGGTCGCTCGCCGGCTCGGGGTCGCGCCGTCCACCCTGCGCACCTGGGACCGCAGATACGGCGTAGGACCGAGCCGCCACACCAACGGCCGTCACCGTCGCTACGGCAGCTCCGACATCGGCCGCCTCGAACTGATGCAGCGCGCATTGCTTCGTGGCGCCTCGACGGCTGAAGCGGCGAAGTACGCGCTGGAGCAGATGCCCCGGACTGCGACGGAGCCGCCGGAAGCCGTCGTGGTCCAAGTGGAGGAGCGGGCCACCGCGCCGCCCGCCGACGATCATGACGTTCCTTCCCGTCTCGCCAGGCGTTTGAGCACCGCCGCGCTCGCGATGGATTTCGCCGCGGTCCAGCGCATGCTCGCCGACACGATCCGCGAACTCGGCGTCCTGCCGGCCTGGACCGGTGTCGTGTCGCCGGTCCTGACCGCGCTCGGCGCGCGCTGGCGCGGTGTCAGCGCCGGCGCGGAGGTCGAATACCTGCTCGCCGAATGCGTGTACGCCGCGCTCGTCCGCGCCACGCCGGTGCTGCGCGAACCGCGTAACCAGCGCCCGGTCCTGCTGACCTGCGTCCCGGACGAGCGCGACAACCTGCCCATGTACGCGCTCGCCGCGGCGCTGGCGGGACGCCGGATCGGCGCCCAGCTGTTCGGGGCGTCCCTGCCCGCCGAAGTGCTCGCCGTGACCGTGCGCCGCAGCGTCCCGGCCGCCGTGGTGCTGTGGTCGGGACGGCGTGCGACCGCGGACCCTCGCCTGTTCGCCAGGATCTCCCGCGGCCGTCAGCGCAACAGGCTCTTCGCGTGCGGACCCGGCTGGGATCCCGCCACCCTCCCGGACAAGATCGAACTGCTCGGCGAACTGACGACCGCCGCCGACCGGATAGAGCACGTTCTTGTCGGTGCGAGGCGATAGAAAGGACGCATGGAATCGTCCTTGCGGTCCGCCGCGTTCGGTGACGGCGTGCCGCCGCCGAGCTTCTTCGCGGTGCCCGCGTCGCCTCGCGGACGGTTGCTCGCCGCGATCGGGCTCGGCGCCCGCGGTCGGTACGCGGCGGCGGCCACGCTGCTGAACGGTTTGCGCACGGGCAAGGATCCGGTGGTCGCGTCGCTGGCCGCGAGCACGCTGGCGTCGCACCGGCGGCAGCTGGGCGGGCACGCGGCGGCCCTCGTCCTCGACGGCGAGGCGCTCGCACGGGTGATCACGGAGCCGCGAGGCGAACCCGACCCCGACGGTCTGGACGCCGAGGGCGCGCGGGCGGACGCACTCCTCGGCCTCGCGGCGGACAACCTGGGGCGCGGCAGGCTGGCCGCCGCCCGGAGGCTGCTCACCCGTGCGGACGTGCACACCGGCAACTGGCGGACCCGGACGAGGGCGGGCTGGGTCGGCGCGGAAATCGAACTGGCGAGTAACATTTCCGCGGCGGCGATCGCACCTGCGGAAATGGCGTGGAAAACCGCGCTTGCCAGGGGTGCGTGCCGACACGTCGTCAAATCACAGCTTGTACTCGGCGTGACGATCGCGAATGCCGGTTCCGCTGAGCGGGAGCGCGCGAAAGCGCTGGTCGAGAGCGCGCGCGAAACCGCCGAAAAATACGAATTCAATTCACTTCTGTGGGTCGCATGCCTGGTCGAGGCGGACTTTGGGGCAGGACACGCCGATGAGTATCGATTCAGAGGCGCGGAAGTGTTGCACGCAGTGTTACGGCATGCGGATCCTTGCGGGAGGTGGCTCGCCCGGGAATCTCCGTGGGTACCCCTCTGATGGCGTCTAGCCTGTTGGAGGGCCCATTCCGGCAACCGGGCTAAGAACTTTCAAAAAAAGCCACCGGATCGTGTCAAGGTTCGGGCTAAAGCGTCCGATAGGGGAAGTGGAATGTCACCCGGCTGCAGGAAGGAAACCCCGTGACGACGGTCTTGATCTGCGACGACCGACGCAGTGTCCGCGAAGGGCTCACTCGAGTGATGTCCGCGGTCCCAGGGGTCAGTCGCATCGACTGCGTAGCGCACGGTGACGAGCTGCTGGCCCGGTACTCCCGTCAGCCGGTCGACGTCGTGCTGGTCGGTACCCAGCGCGCCGTCCCGACCGGCGTCGAAGCCACCCGGCGGCTCGTCTCGGCGAACCCCCAAGCGAACGTGATCGTGTTCGGCGCCCCGGACGACGCGGGCAGCATCGCCGCCGCCATCGCCGGCGGCGCCCGCGGCTACCTGCGCTGGGACGCCTCGCGTCCCGAGCTGGTCGCCGCACTGGCGCACACGCTCGCCAGCACCTCGGTGCCGGCGCCGCGTCAGCCGTCCGACCCGGGCGTCCAGCTCACCGAGCGAGAGCTTCAGGTGCTTCGCGGGATGAGCCAGGGCAAGAGCAACGGGCAGATCGGCCGCGAGCTGTATCTGTCCGAAGACACCGTGAAGACCCACGCGCGCCGCTTGTTCCGCAAGCTCGGCGTGCGAGACCGCGCTCAGGCGGTCGCCCACGGATTCCGCCGTGGACTTGTTTCCTGACAACGCTTTCTTGATTTCAACGGCGAGATCGCACAACGGGTGACGAGCGGGCCGGGGGCGTACCCCCTGGCCCGTACCTGTGTTCCCTGTCACGCTTCGCGCATTTATGTTCACCGCTCGGGCACCCTTGCCCGAGCGAGTCCGCCTCCGGGTGGACCGTCGTACTCCACTGTGTCCCGGCTCGTTGAAAGTTCGACTACGAGCGAAAAGGACCAGGAAGATCCGGGTTCAGCGTGCTCGCCGGCAGGGCGGCGCGCCGATGGCGGCCGTCAACAAAGGCGGCGAGCCCGAGCGGTACGGTAGTTGTCACCGGTAGTGGATTCCGAAGTCACACACCGGACTCTTTGCACGCCTATACGTAACACTGGGACTGTTGTCTGCGATGGCCAATGTGGGGGACGGACTGGATGAGCCGGTCGCCGCTGCTGTTGAGGGTGATCCTCAAGCGGTCGAGCGGTTGCTGGCGGCCATCCGTCCTTTGGTAGTGCGGTACTGCCGCGCTCGGGTTGGCAGGCAGGAGCGTTCGTTCGCTTCCGCAGACGACGTTGCTCAGGAGGTGTGTCTCGCGGTGCTCACGGCATTGCCTTCGTACCGTGATCAGGGCCGCCCGTTCCTGGCCTTCGTCTACGGGATCGCCCAGCACAAGGTGGCCGACGCGCATCGCGCCGCGGCCCGCAACCGCGCCGAGCCGGTCGCCGAAGTCCCCGATGAAATCGAGGGCGGCGTCGGTCCCGAGCAGCGTGCCCTTCAAGGCGAGCTGAACGAGCGCATGTCGCAGCTGCTGCGCGTCCTTCCCGACAAACAGCGTGAGATCGTGGTCCTGCGGGTGGTCGTGGGATTGTCCGCCGAAGAGACGGCCGAGGCCGTGGGGTCCACCCCCGGCGCCGTCCGGGTGGCCCAGCATCGCGCCCTCGCGCGCCTACGTAAGGTTCTGGCCGCTGAGGAGGTGATCTGAGTGACCGATCGCGACCATCGGTTCTCCCCTGGGACCGATCGTGAACTGACGGCTTTCGAAAGAGGGCTGACGCCCTCGGAAGCCGAGTTCGCAGCTGATCTGTCGGCCGTCCAGGCCGACGACGCGCTGCTCGACGCACTCGGTGGCTCGGATCCGAAGATGGCCGACGACCTCGGCGATCAAGAACTCAACGCGCTGCTGCTGGCCTGGCGGCGTGACATCGACAGCGAGCCGCTCGCGGAACTCGTCGACGTCGACACCGCCGTCGTCACCGTGAAGACAGCCGCGCTCGCCCGCAAACACGGGGGAAGACGCCGGCTGCTGGTCCCGGTGGCCGCCGCCGCGGCCGTCCTGGCCATCGCCTTCGCCGGTACCGGTCTCGCCGCGAAGGACGCGCAGCCTGGTGACACGCTCTGGGGCCTGACCAAGGTGCTTTACGCCGACCACGCCCGGTCGGTCGAGGCCGCCGCGGCGGCCAAACTCGATCTCGAGAAGGCCAACCTCGCGCTCGCCGGCGGGCGCCTCGACGACGCCCGCAAGGCGCTCGACGAGGCCCAGGCCGCGCTGAGCCAGGTGACCGACGAAGAGAACCGCGATCAGCTGCTCGAACAGCACCGCCAGTTGAGTGCTCAGCTGCAGAACCCCGGCCAGCAGCCCTTGCCGCCGGATCAGCAGCAGCCGTCGCAGACCCCGGTCGCGACCACACCGCAGCCCACTCCACAGCCGACCGCTCCGCCGACGTCGCTGCCCGGAGGCGGCAACCCCGGCACGAGCCTGCCGGGCACCACGACTCCCTCGCCGACTCCGCCGACCACGACCAGCGAGCCGCCGCCGCCCACGACGTCCACGACGCCGCCGGCCTCGGGCAACGACCCCGGTGGCTCGCGGAATGAGCCGACGCCGGGCGCCGGAGCACAGGCTCCCGCCGCGGGCGAGACGACGTAGCACCCCGAAAACGCCGAAGGGCCTGGTGAGATCTCTCTCACCAGGCCCTTCGCCTTTAGCGGGCTAAACGCGATCAGTAGGCGCTTTCGTTGGCGGTGACACCGTCCGCGAACCCGCGGCAGTAGTCCCAGCTCACGTAGTCACCGGGGTTGGGGTCGAACGCGGGCTCGTGCGGCCGCATGCGGCCGTCGGCGAGCAGCTGCTCGAGACTGGCGCGCAGCAGATGCCAGTCGTGGTAGTGGGGCTCGTCGCATTCACCGCAGTCGACCACGATCCCGCGCACCCCGCGCGGCTCTAGGAGCGCCTGGTAGACGGCGAGATCGGAGAGGTCGGCCAGCAACTCGGTGCGTTCTTCGTCGCTGATCGGCTCGTCGAGCCGGTCGGCGTCGTCGATGAACGCGCGGGCCGGGTCGTCCGGGTCATCCGCGAACGGGTCTGGGGGCAACGCATCTTGCGGCACGCCTGCACGCTACCGGGCGCCCACCCGGGCCGGGCGGCCGCCCGGCCCGGATATCATGAGGGGCAGGCCCTCGCCGTGATGCCAACAGCCACGGCGGCCCCCATTAGCCACCGCTAGGAAGGCCCTTCGCCTGCTATGACCAGCGACAGCGTCACCGCCCCCGTCCCGAGCAAGTTCGCCATGCTCGGGCTGACCTTCGACGACGTGCTGCTGCTGCCGGCCGAGTCCGACGTGGTGCCCAGTGCGGTCAGCACCCGCACCCGGCTCTCCCGCAACGTCACCCTGAACATCCCGCTGGTCTCCGCCGCCATGGACACCGTCACCGAGGGCCGGATGGCCATCGCGATGGCCCGCCAGGGCGGGATGGGCGTGCTGCAGCGCAACCTGCCGATCGACGACCAGGCGGCCGCCGTCGAGGTCGTGAAGCGCTCCGAAGCGGGCATGGTGACCGACCCGGTCACGTGCTCGCCCGAGGACACCCTCGCCGAGGTCGACGCCCTGTGCGCGCGGTTCCGGATCTCCGGTGTGCCGGTCACGGACGCCGCCGGGTCGCTGGTGGGCATCATCACCAACCGCGACATGCGGTTCGAAGTCGACCACACCCGCGCGGTGCACGAGGTGATGACGAAGCCGCCGCTGGTCACCGCGCAGGTCGGCGTCACCGCGGAGGCCGCGCTCGGGCTGCTGCGCCGCCACAAGATCGAGAAGCTGCCGATCGTCGACGGCGCGGGCAAGCTGCGCGGGCTGATCACGGTCAAGGACTTCGTCAAGACCGAGCAGTATCCGAACGCCTCCAAGGACACCAACGGCCGCCTGATCGTCGGTGCCGCCGTCGGGGTCGGCCCGGACGGGCACAAGCGCGCGATGGCGCTGGCCGACGCCGGGGTCGACGTGCTGATGGTGGACACCGCGCACGGGCACTCCCGCGCCGTCGTCGAGACCGTCGCGCTGTTGAAGAAGGAACTGGGCGACACCGTCGACATCGTCGGCGGCAACGTCGCGACCCGGGCCGGCGCGCAGGCGCTGGTGGAGGCAGGCGCGGACGGGATCAAGGTCGGTGTCGGCCCCGGCTCGATCTGCACCACCCGCATCGTCGCCGGGGTCGGCGTGCCGCAGATCTCCGCGATCTACGAGGCCGACCAGGCGGCGCGTCCGGCCGGGATCCCGGTGATCGGCGACGGCGGCATCCAGTACTCGGGTGACATCGCGAAGGCGATCGCGTCCGGCGCGTCCACGGTGATGCTCGGCAGCCTGCTCGCGGGCACCGCCGAATCGCCCGGCGACCTGATCCTGGTCAACGGCAAGCAGTTCAAGACCTACCGCGGGATGGGCTCGCTGGGCGCCATGCAGTCGCGCGGCCAGGCGAAGTCCTACTCGAAGGACCGCTACGCCCAGGACGACGTG
The DNA here is from genome assembly GCF_037997115.1 of Amycolatopsis coloradensis. NCBI lineage: Bacteria > Bacillati > Actinomycetota > Actinomycetes > Pseudonocardiales > Pseudonocardiaceae > Amycolatopsis > Amycolatopsis coloradensis. Next base: position 8,761,051 of record NZ_CP150484.1, on the reverse strand, counting down.
CTGAGCGAGGACAAGCTGGTCCCCGAGGGCATCGAGGGGCGGATCCCGTTCCGCGGGCCGCTGGCGAACGTCGTCCACCAGCTGGTGGGCGGGCTGCGGTCGGGCATGGGCTACGCGGGCGCGTCGACGATCCCCGAGCTGCAGGAGGCGCAGCTGGTGCGGATCACCGCGGCCGGGCTCAAGGAGAGCCACCCGCACGACATCACGATGACCGTCGAGGCGCCGAACTACACCACCCGTTAGTCCGCCCCTTAGGACACTTACCCATCCGGTTCCGTTCCCGGGAGACTTGGCTCGCTGATCAAGTCTCCCGGGAGGAACCGATGTCTTTCACGTCGCGTCGGACCGCTCTGGCCGTCTTCGCCGCCGCGGCCCTCGGGCTCGGCGGCGGGGTGGCCGCTTCCGCCGTCCCCACCGCTTCCGCCGCGCCTTCCACGCCCGAGGCCGTCGCCTTCCAGGCGTCACCGGGTGAGCTGTGGAAGCGCACCGAGCTGTACTTCGGGACGACGAAGCCGGGCGGCGGGGAGCTGACCGACGCCGAGTTCGCCGCGTTCACCGACAAGGTCGTCACGCCGAGGTTCCCGGACGGGTTCACCGAGCTGACCGGACGCGGCCAGTGGCGCGGTTCGGACGGCGTGATCTCGCGAGAGAAGTCTAAGGTGATCGTCGTCGTGTACCCGTTCGGCGACCGCGACGCGAACCGCGAGATCGAAGAGATCCGGACCGACTACAAGAAGGCCTTCGCGCAGGAATCCGTCCTTCGGACCGACTCCGTGGAGAAGGTCTCCTTCTGACCCCACGAGCCCCGGAGCGCCTTTAGCGGGCTAAACGCGAAACCGGTGGGGCGTATGGGGCTGGTGTGACTTCCGGCCCGGTTCGGGTGCCCCGTGCGCAGGTAACCCACGCGGCCTAGCGACAATGGGGTGTAACGGTCGTCGGTGAGAAGGGACTTGACGTGCGGGATCTGGTCGAGATCGGCATGGGCCGCACCGCGCGGCGGGCGTATGACCTCGATGACGTGGAGATCGTGCCGTCGCGGCGCACCCGGTCGTCTTCGGTCGTGTCCACCGCCTGGCAGATCGACGCGTACCGGTTCGAGCTGCCGCTGGTCACCCACCCCACCGACGCGATCGTGTCGCCGGGAACCGCGGTGGCCGTCGGCGAACTCGGCGGGCTGGGCGTCCTCAACGCCGAAGGGCTGTGGGCGCGGCACCCGAACGTCGAGGACGCGATCTTCCGCCTCGTCCGGGCCGCCGAGGACACCGAGGACCCGACCGCGATCGTGCGCGAGCTGCAGGAACTGCACTCCGCCCCGATCCGGCTGGATCTGCTGACCGAGGCGATCAAGACCGTTCGCGAGTCCGGGGTCACCGTGGCGGCGCGGGTCAGCCCGCAGCACGCCGCGGAGCTGACGCCGGACCTCCTCGCCGCGGGCGTCGAGATCCTCGTCGTGCAGGGCACGATCATCTCCGCCGAGCACGTCCAGCGGGACGCCGAGCCGCTGGACCTGAAGGACTTCATCGGACGGCTCGACGTCCCGGTGATCGCGGGCGGCGTCAGCGACTACCGCACCGCGATGCACCTGATGCGCACCGGCGCGGCCGGCGTCATAGTCGGGCACGGGGCCAGCCGCGGCGTGACGAGCACCGACAGCGTGCTGGGGATCGGGACGCCGATGGCGACCGCGATCGTCGACGCCGCGGCCGCTCGCCGTGACTACCTCGACGAGACCGGCGGCCGGTACGTCCACGTGCTCGCCGACGGTGGGATGAGCACGTCCGGCGACATCGCCAAGGCCATCGCCTGCGGTGCCGACGCGGTCATGCTGGGCGCGCCGCTGGCCGCCGCCTCCGAGGCGCCGGGGCAGGGGCTCTACTGGACGTCGGCCGCCGCGCACCCGTCGCTGCCGCGTTCGCGCGTGGCGCTGGGGCCGGACTACGCCGTCGACCTGAAGACGCTGCTCTTCGGGCCGTCCTCGGACGCCGAGGGCGTCGTGAACCTCTTCGGCGCGCTTCGCCGCGCGATGGCGAAGACGGGCTACTCGGACCTGAAGGAGTTCCAGCGGGTCGGCCTGACCGTCCGCCGCTGACGCTCGCTCCCGGCCCGGATCGCGTTTAGCCCGCTAAACGCGATCCAATCACGGCGTCGGCNACACGGCCACCATGAGCAGCCCGATCGGCTGGCCGGAATCCAGCAAGGCCCGCACCGCGTTTAGCCCGCTAAACGCGATCCGGGCCGTCTTCGTGTTCTGGAGTCCCATCAGCCCCATACGTCCCTCCTGTGTCGCGTTTAGCCTGCTAAAGGCGCTCCGGCGGCCGGGGGCGGTAGTGGGACGAGCCGAGAGCCCGGGCGATCTTCCGCTGTAGGTCCCGCAGGATCGGGAGGGTTTCGTCGTCCGCGAAGCCCGTCGTGATCGACCAGTCCATCCCGGAGCCGAAGACGTCGCTGGCGAACACGATTTCGGTGGCCACGAGGCCCCTGCGCCAGTCCGAGGCGCTTAGTGGTTCTTCGTCGGCCAGCGCCCCGCGCAACCTTCGCGCTTGTTCGAAGAGGTCGGGCACGTCCTTGAAGCCCATCGCGACGGCGAGGTCGTCGGTGCACGCGGCCGGTCCACCCCATTCCGCCAGGCCACAGCGCAGTACCGTGCGCTCGTCACGCGTCAGGTCGATCGTCAGCAGTGCCTCCGTATCCACCGGTCGATGATGCCCCAGCCGCGTTCGTGCATTCGGCTGGAAGGTAACCGGCCAGTAACTTACCTCTGGTCAGAAGGGGTGGCCGGGGTTACAGTCGAGGGTGTGACTGCGAGTAACACCACCACTGAAGACGACTTCGACTACGACGTGATCGTCGTCGGCTCCGGGTTCGGCGGCAGTGTCGCCGCCCTCCGCCTGACCGAGAAGGGCTACCGCGTCGCCGTCATCGAGGCGGGCCGCCGCTTCGCCGACGACGAGTTCGCGAAGACGTCCTGGGACCTTCGCCGCTACGTCTGGGCGCCTCAGGTCGGTTGCTTCGGCATCCAGCGCATCCACATGCTCAAGGACGTCATGGTGCTCGCCGGCGCGGGCGTCGGTGGCGGCTCGCTGGTCTACGCGAACACGCTGTACCGCCCGTTGAAGCCGTTCTACGTCGACCCGCAGTGGTCTCACATCACCGACTGGGAGTCCGAGCTCGGCCCGCACTACGACCAGGCCAGCCGCATGCTGGGCGTCGTCACCAACCCCAGCGTCACGCCGTCGGACGTGGTCATGAAGGGCGTCGCCGAGGACATGGGCGTGCCGGACTCGTACCATCCGACGCCCGTCGGCGTGTACTTCGGCAAGCCGGGGGAGCGCGCCGAGGATCCGTACTTCGGCGGCGCGGGCCCGGCGCGCACAGGCTGCACCGAATGCGGCTCCTGCATGACCGGCTGCCGCGTCGGCGCCAAGAACACGCTGGTCAAGAACTACCTGTACCTCGCGGAGAAGGACGGCGCGAAGGTCATCCCCCTCACCACCGTGAGCGCGATTAGCCCGCTAAACGCAGGTGGGTACGAGGTGAGCATCAAGAAGACCGGGACCACCTCGCGCAGGTTCCGGCACAAGCTCACCGCCGCGCAGGTGGTGCTCGCCGCCGGCACCTGGGGCACGCAGAACCTGCTCCACAGCATGCGCGACACCGCCAAGCTGCCGAAGCTCTCGCCGCGCCTCGGCGAACTGACCCGCACGAACTCCGAGGCCATCATCGGCGCCGCCCGGACCTCGGTCGACGAGGGGCGGAACTTCAGCCGCGGTGTCGCGATCACGTCGTCGATCCACCCCGACGAGAACACGCATATCGAGCCCGTCCGCTACGGCAAGGGCAGCAACGCGATGAGCCTGCTCCAGACCATCGCCACCGAAGGCGATTCGGCGGTCCCGCGCTGGCGCCAGGCCGTGAACTTCATGCTCAAGCACCCGGTCCAGACGGTGAAGCTGCTCAACGGCTACCGCTGGAGCGAGCGCACGGTGATCCTGCTGGTGATGCAGAGTCTCGACAATTCCATCACCACGTACACCAAACGCGGGCTCTTCGGCCGCCGCAAGTACACGTCCAAACAGGGCCACGGCGAGCCGAACCCGAGCTTCATCCCCGCCGGGCACGAGGCCAACCTCCGCACCGCCGAGCGCATCGGCGGCATGGCGGGTGGCACCTGGGGCGAGATCTTCGACATCCCGCTCACGGCGCATTTCATCGGTGGCGCCCCGATCGGCACGGCGCCCGACAACGGCGTGATCGACCCGTACCACCGGGTGTTCAACTACCCTGGATTGTCCATTGTGGATGGCTCGGCGATCACGGCGAACCTCGGCGTGAACCCCTCGCTGACCATCACCGCGCAGGCCGAGCGGGCCTTCTCGTTCTGGCCCAACAAGGGTGAGCGGGACAGCAGGCCGCCGCAGGATTCGCCGTACGCGCGGCTCGAACCGATCGCGCCGAAGAACCCGGCCGTTCCGGCAGACGCGCCCGCGGCGCTTCGGCGGTAACTTGGGGGTGTGACAGCCTCTGAACGCGCGCACGCGCTGCTGAACCGCGTCCGTGCCCTGCACGGCGAATGGGAGCGCGTCGTGCGCGGGATGGACGAGGAGGCCGTGCGCGGCCCCAGCGCGCTGCCCGGCTGGACGCGGGCGCATCTGCTGTCCCACCTCGCGCGGAACGCCGACGGCCTGGTCAACCTGCTCACCTGGGCGAAATCTGGCGTCGAGACGCCGATGTACGCCGGCGAGGCGGCCAGGGACCACGACATCGAGCAGGGCGCGTATCGGTCCGTCGAGGAGATCGCCGAGGACGTCATCGGCTCCGCCGCGCGCTTGGTCGAGGTCGCGGAGAGCCTGCCGGACGACGCGTGGGGGGTCCGGGTGCGAGCCAGGCAGGGACGTGACATCCCGGCGGAGTTCGTGCTCTGGCTCCGGCTCTCCGAGACCTCGATCCATCTCGCCGATCTCGATCTCGGCTACGACTTCGCCCGTGTCGCCGATCTGCTCGGTGACGAGTTCGACACCGTCGTCGGCAACGCCATCGGGATGTACGGCGGCGAACTGCCAGCCGTACTCCTGGTCGCCGCCGAAGACAACGGTTACCGCCACGAGTGGCGGATGAGCGAAGGGCAACTGACGACGTTGACCGGGACCCGTGGCGAGGTGTTGGCCTGGGTCACCGGCCGCAGCGACGGATCCTCTTTGGACGGTGACGTGCCGACGCTCCCGCGCTGGCTGTGATGGCACCGTCCAAAGAGGACAGGGTCAGCTCCGGAACGAGTCCACGCCGAACTGCTTGGCGAGGTCGTCGAGCATGGCTTGCGCGCCCTGCAGGCTCACCGACGTGAACCAGGTGGTGTCGTTGACGTCGATCTTCTTTCCCTTGAGGGTTCCCCAAAGCGGGTTCGACTGGAATTTCGTCATGGGGTTTTCGGCCTGCTTGGTCTCATCGGTGTAGCTGGCGATGAAGATGGCTTCGGCGTCGAGCTTCCCGATCTCCTCCTGGCTCAGGTCGTTGGAGATCTTCGTCTTGTTGTCCGGCTGACCCGCGGGGCGCTGGAGCCCGGCGTCGGCCATCACGGTCCCGGGGAACGACGCGCTGCTGTAGAGCCGCACCGTCGGCTCCCCCTCGATGAAGCGGACCACGGAGACGGCCGCGGGCTTGCCGAGCTTCGCCTTGATCGCGTCGCCGACCTTGCGGGCCCGCTCCTCGTAGGACTTGATCTTCTGCTCTGCCAACGCTTCCTTGCCCAGCGCCTTGCCGAGCATCCGGATGTTGTCCTTCCAGGTGGCACCGGTGGTCTGGCTGAACACCGTGGGTGCGACCTTGCTGAACTCCGCGTAGAACTTCTCGTGGCGCACCTTCGCGGACACGATCAAATCCGGCTTGATGTCGTACAGCTGCTCGATGTCCGGGCTCTCGAGCGCGCCGATCTCCTTGGCGCCCTCGGCGTACTTGCGGTCGTCGCCCAGGTAGTCCGGCAGCTTGTCGTAGTTGCGGTATTTGGTGTACGCCACCAGTTTCGTCTCGAGTGCCAGCGTGGCATCGACGTAGCTGGAGTCGAGTGCCGCGACGGTGGCGGGCTGCTTCTCGATCTGGGCGGACCCCATCACGTGTTCGACGGTTCGCGGGAATCCACTTTGGCCGGTGCCGGTGGAAGCGGATTCCTGTTCAGCGCCACCGCATGCGGAGAGTGCCAGGCAGGCTGTCACGGCGAGGGCGAGGACTGCGCGCCGGGGTGGGGTCATGGGCCACTCTTTCTGTGCGGTTAGGCTTTCCTAACCGGAGCATAGGATGGCGGATGTCCACAGTGGAAGTTCGTGTTGGAAAGGCGACAGTAGGCGCTCTGCTCGCCACCCTTCTGGCTGTGATCTGCGTCGCGAGCATCGCCCTCGGTGCGCGCTCGATTCCGTTGGGTGTGGTGTGGGACGCGATCTTCCATCCCACCGGTGTGCCGGATCACCTGATCGTCCGTTCGTTGCGGGTGCCGCGCACGCTGCTCGGTGTCCTCGCGGGGCTCGCGCTCGGCGCGGCCGGGGCGCTCATGCAGGGCCACACCCGCAACCCGCTCGCGGACCCCGGCCTGCTCGGCGTCACGCAGGGCGCGGCGTTCGCGGTGGTGCTCGCCGTCGTCGTGCTCGGCATCGACGACCTGTACGCGTTCATCTGGTTCGGCTTCGCCGGTGCCCTCGTCGCGAGTGCCGTGGTGTTCCTGCTCGGCGCGGTCGGCGGCCGCGGCGCCACGCCGGTGACGCTCGCGCTGGCCGGAGCCGCGGTGAGCGCCCTGCTCAACGGCGTCATCTCCGCGATCGTGCTCGGCGACGACTGCGGGATGGAGACCTACCGGTTCTGGCACGTCGGTTCGATCGCGGGCCGGGATCCCGCGATGATCGGCCAGATCGCCCCGTTCGTGGCCGCCGGCCTGCTCCTCGCGGTCATCAACACCCCGGGGATGAACACGCTCGCGCTCGGTGACGACGTCGCCGTCGCGCTCGGACGGCGCGTCGGCCGGACGCGGCTGCTCGGGGTCGTCGCGATCACGCTGCTGACCGGCGCCGCCGTCGCCGCCTGCGGCCCGATCGCGTTCCTGGGCCTGCTGGTCCCGCATTTCGCGCGGGCGATCAGCGGACCCGACTACCGGTGGCTGGTGCCGTTCTCGGCCGTGCTCGGCGCGATCCTGCTGCTGGCGGCGGACCTGCTCGGCCGCGTCGTCGCCTCGGACAACCTGGAGGTCGGCATCATGCTGGCGGTGCTCGGCGTGCCGGTGTTCGTCCACCTCGTCCGCAAGAAGGGCCTGGCACGGATATGACGGCTCCCAAGGTGATCTCGCTCGGCCCGGCGGCCTGGACCGTCCGGCCGAGGACGCTCGCCGTCGTGACCCTCGCGGCGGTCGCACTGGTGCTGGTCGCGGCGCTGAACATCGGTATCGGCACCTCCCACATCGGCCTCGGCGACGTCCTGAAGACGTTGTTCGGCGGCGGCACCGCGCGGGAACGCGGGATCATCTTCGACCTGCGGATGCCGCGTACCTTGACCGCGATCGGGGTCGGCGCGGCCCTCGGGCTGTCCGGCGCGCTGTTCCAGACCATCGCCAGGAACCCGCTGGCCAGCCCGGACATCCTCGGCATCACCTGGGGCGCGGGCGTCGGCGCGGTCGGCGTGATCGTCGCGGGCGGCACCGGCGGCCAGGTCAGCGGCCTGGCGAGCACGCTGGGCGTCCCCCTCGCCGGACTGGCGGGCGGCGTGATCGCGGGAATCCTGCTGTACGCGCTTTCCTGGCGGCGCGGGATCGACGGCTACCGGCTCGTGCTGATCGGTATCGCGCTTTCGGCCGTCGGCTACAACCTCGTGTACTGGCTGCTGACCATCGGAGACGTCGACAACGCCGCGCGGGCCACGACGTGGATCGTGGGCAGCCTCGCCGACGTCGGCTGGGAGTCGGTCGCCCCGGTCCTGCTCGCGTTGGCCGTCCTCGCGCCGGTCACGCTGGTCGCCGGGCACACCATCGGCGGCCTCCAGTTCGGCGACGACACCGCGCGCGGTCTCGGTATCCGGGTGGACGCCGCCCGGGGGACCCTGCTGCTGCTCGGCGCGGCCTTGGCCGCCGTCGCCACCGCGGCCGCGGGCCCGATCACCTTCGTCGCGCTGGCCACCCCGCAGATCGCCTTGAGGCTGGTCCGCTCCGCGCAGCCGCCGCTGTTCGGCTCGATGGTCCTCGGCGCGTTGCTGACCGTCGGCGCGGATTTCGTGGTGCGGGTGACGCCCGGCCTGTCCGGGCTCCCGGTCGGCGTGCTCACGGCGATCCTCGGTGCGCCGTACCTGATCTTCCTGTTCATCCGCAGCCGTAAGGAGGAGCGCGCGTGAACGCCAGACTGCGTGCCCGGGAATTGGAACTCGGCTACGGCGAAACGCCCGTCGTGACCGGGCTGGACCTCGACGTCCTCGACGGGACCGTCACCGCGATCATCGGCCCCAACGGCTGCGGAAAGTCGACCCTGCTGCGTGCGCTGGCGCGGTTGCTCAAGCCACGGCAGGGCGCGGTGCTGCTCGACGGTGAGCGCATCGACAAGCTGCCGACCCGCGAGGTCGCCAAGATCATCGGCCTGTTGCCGCAGACGCCGTCCGCACCCGAAGGGCTGACCGTCTCGGATCTGGTCCGGCGGGGGCGGCATCCGCATCAGAGCTGGTACCGGCAGTGGTCTTCCTCCGACGACGAGGCGATCGAGCGGGCGCTGCGGCTGACCGGGATGGAGGAGCACGCCGGCCGGGTCGTCGACCAGCTCTCCGGCGGGCAGCGGCAGCGGGCGTGGATCTCGATGACGCTGGCGCAGGAGACCGGCCTGCTCCTGCTCGACGAGCCGATCACGTATCTCGACCTGGCACACCAGATCGACGTGCTGGACCTGGTGTACCGGCTGCACGACGAACGCGGGACCACCGTGGTGATGGTGCTGCACGACCTGAACCTCGCCGCCAGGTACGCCGACAAGCTGGTGGCGATGCGCGACGGCAGGATCGTCGCGCAGGGCCCACCCGCCGAGGTGCTCACCGAGCCGCTGCTCGAGGAGATCTTCGGTCTGACGGCGAAGGTCATGGCCGATCCGGTGTCCGGTACGCCGCTGGTCGTGCCGGTGAGCGCACACCTTCGGGCGTAAGGCCGCAACCTGCCCGCCCCATGGGCGTCTAACGGGCATGAAGCTGGGGCGAAGGAACTTCCTCAAACTCGCCGGTGCGACAGCGGCCGGGGTGGCCGCGACGGCGTGCTCCGCCGTGCCTTCCGGCCAGGCGCCCAGCTCCGCCCCGGGAACGTCGTTGCCGCCGAGCGCCGGTGTCACGCCGCCGTCCGGTTCGCCGGACTGGGCGGCGTTGCGGAGCAAGGTTTCCCTGCTCCTGCCAGGGGATTCCGGCTACGACAGCGCCAAACGCGTATTCAATCCGGCCTTCGACGGACTCAGGCCCGCCGCGATCGCGAACTGCGCCAAGCCCGAAGACGTACAGGTGGCTGTTTCCGCTGCCGCGAGGCGGGTTCCCATCGCCGCGCGCGGTGGTGGGCACAGTTACGCCGGCTATTCGGTTCCCGACGGTGGCTTGATGATCGACCTCGGCGGAATGTCCTCAGTGGACGTCCAAGGTGATCAGGTCGTGATCGGTGCGGGCGCGAAGCTGAAGGACGTCTACGCGACGCTGGGCGCGGCGGGCCGTTGCCTGCCCGCGGGTTCCTGTCCGAGTGTCGGGATCGCCGGGCTGACGCTCGGCGGCGGAATCGGTGTCCTGGCCAGGAAATACGGTCTCACCTGTGACCATCTGGTGTCCGCGCGCGTGGTCACGGCGGACGGGGAACTCCGGAGGGTGTCGGCGGATTCCGAGCCGGAGCTGTTCTGGGCGTTGCGCGGTGGGGGCGGTGGCAACTTCGGTGTCGTCACCTCGTTCACCTTCCGCACGGATCCCGCGCCGTCGGCCGTTTCGGTGTTCTCCTTGCATTTCCCGGCGGGCAGCGCGGACGATGTCGTCGCCGAGTGGCAGCGCTGGCTACCCGAAGCCCCGCCGGAGTTGTGGGCGAACGTCGTGCTGTCCGGCGGGACTTCGGTCGGTGCGCGGATTTCCGGTTGCTACGTGGGCGATTCCGCTTCCTTGGGCAAGCTGCTGAACGGATTCGCCGGTGCGACGCGTTCGGTCAAGCAGCTCGACTATCTCGGTGCCATGAAGTACTTCTCCGGCAGCGAGAATCGTCAGTCCTTTGTGGCCTCGTCGCGGATTCTCGGCCAACCGGCGGATCCCGCGAAAGTGACGTCGATCCTCAAGGGCAGGCGCGGAATGGACCTGCTGGTCGACGGCCTCGGCGGCGCCGTCGCCGACATCGCCCCTGACGCCACGGCGTTCTGGCACCGGAAAGCGCTCGGCAGCGTCCAGATCTACAGTCAGGCGGACGCGCGTAACCGTTCCGCGGCAACGGATTCCGTCGCGGAGGTGGTGACAGGGCTCGGGCTGGACGGGGGCTACGTCAACTACATCGACCCCGCCCTGCCCGACTGGATGACGGCCTACTACGGCGGCAACGTCACCCGCCTCAAGCAGGTGGCGAAGACCTACGACCCGGACAAGGTGTTCGGGTTCGCGCAGGCCGTCACCCCGGACTAGAGGTCGATGCCGGTGAAGACGGTGACCCGTTCCTCGGTGAGGTCGTGCATCGCGGCCAGGACGCCTTCCCTGCCGACGCCCGATCCCTTGACGCCGCCGTAGGGCATCTGGTCCGCGCGGTAGCTCGGGACGTCGCCGATGATCACGCCGCCGACTTCGAGTTCCGTCGACGCGTAGAAGGCGAGATGCACGTCGCGGGTGAACACTCCGGCCTGCAAGCCGTAGGCGGATTCGTTGACCGACGCGAAAGCCTCGTCGACACCGTCCACAAGGGACACTGCGAGTACCGGCCCGAAGATCTCCTCCGCCCAGGCCTTTGTGGACGGTGGCACGTCGGTGAGCACGGTCGGCTCCACCGTCGCGCCGTCCCGCTTGCCGCCGGTGAGGACCTTCGCGCCGGCGGCGACGGCTTCGTCGATCCAGGCGACGATCCGCTCCGCGGCGGCCTCGTCGACGACCGGGCCCACGTCGGTGTTCTTGTCGTACGGGTCACCGGTTCGCTGTGCCCGCACGGCTTCCACCAACGCGGGCACGAACTCCTCGGCGACTTCGCGTTCCACGATGACCCGCTGCACGGCGATGCAGGACTGCCCGGCCTGGTAGTTGCCGAAGGTCGCGATGCGCTCCGCGGCACCTTCCGGATCCGGCCAGTCGCGGAGCACGACGGCGGCCGCGTTGCCGCCGAGTTCGAGCACGACGTGCTTGCGCGGCGCGGCATCCGCGATCGACCAGCCGACCGGACCCGAACCGGTGAACGACACGACCGGGAGCCGAGGATCCGCGACCAGCGCCGAAGTCTCCTCGTTGCCGAGCGGCAGCACCGAGAACGCGCCTTCCGGCAGGTCCGTCTCGGCCAGGATCTCGCCGAGGATCAGCGCGGACAACGGCGTGCGCGGCGCGGGTTTGACGATGATCGGCGCGCCGACCGCGAGCGACGGCGCCACCTTGTGCGCCACCAGGTTCAGGGGGAAGTTGAACGGCGCGATGCCCAGCACCGGGCCGCGCGGGATACGCCGGGTCAGTGCCAGCCTGCCCTCGCCCGCGGGGTCGGTGTCCAGGCGCTGCAGGTCGCCGCTGAACCGGCGGGCCTCTTCGGCCGCGATCCGGAACACCGACACCGCGCGCCGGACCTCCGCGTCGGCCCACTTGAGCGGCTTGCCGTTCTCGGCGGTGATGACCTCGGCGATCTCCTCGGCCCGGCCGGCGATGACCCGCGAAACGTGGTCGAGCGCCGCGGCACGGCTGTGTGCCGAGGAACGCCGGAACTCCTTCGCGACGCTCGCCGCAGCGCTCACCGCTCGTTCGACCTGCTCCGGTCCGGGCACCGCGACGGTGGCGACTTCGCTGCCGTCGTAGGGGTGATGCACGGTGATCGTCGAAGCGCCCTGCTCGGGGCGTCCGGCGATCCAGGCGGGGCGCGGCTCCGGGGTGATCATGTCCATGGGGACAAGGTATTCCAGTCAGGGTTTGACGAGCACCTTGAGCGCTTCGCGGTCCGCCATCGCGCGGTAACCGCCGGGGACCTCTTCGAGCCCGATGGTCCGGTCGAAGACCTTGCCCGGCTGGTACTTGCCCTCGACGACGTCTTCGAGCAGTTCGGGGATGTAGTGGCGGGCGGGGGCGACGCCACCGGTGACGGTGATGTTGCGACGGAAGAGTGACGGACCGATCGGGCCCTCGGCGTACTGCGGCACGCCGACGCGGCTGACCGTGCCGCCGGGGCGGACCGCGCCGACACCCATCTCGAAGGCGGGCTTCGTGCCGACGCATTCGAGGACTGTGTGCGTGCCTTCGCCGTTCGTCAGCTCTCGGACCTTCTCGATGCCTTCGTCGCCGCGCTCGGCTACGACGTCTGTCGCGCCGAACTCACGGCCGAGGTCCGTGCGGGTCCGGTGGCGGCCCATCAGGATGATGCGCTCGGCGCCGAGGCGCTTCGCCGCGAGAACCGCGGAGAGACCGACGGCGCCGTCACCGATGACAGTGACTGTGGTGCGCTCGTTCACGCCCGCTTTGACCGCCGCGTGGTGGCCGGTCGCGAACACGTCGGAGAGCGTGAGGAACGAGGCGAGCAGGTCGTCGTCCTCGGTGTGCGGCAGTTTCACCAGCGTGCCGTCGGCCTGCGGGACGCGGACGGCCTCGCCCTGGCCGGCGTCGACGCCCTTCGCGCCCCAGTTGCCACCGTGCAGGCAGGAGGTGTGGAGGCCTTCGCGGCAGAACTGGCACGTGTTGTCGGAGTAGACGAAGGGCGCGACGGCCAGGTCTCCAGGCTTGAGCGTGGTGACGTCGGAGCCGACGGCCTCGACGACTCCGAGGAACTCGTGCCCGATCCGGACGCCGCGGTCGCGCGCGGGCATGCTGCCGTACGGCCAGAGGTCGCTGCCGCAGATGCAGGAGCGGACGACGCGGAGGAGGGCGTCGGTCGGTTCGCTCAGCTTCGGGTCCGGGACGGTCTCGACGCGTACGTCGCCGGCGCCGTAGATGAGAGTCGCTCGCAAGACGGGTCCTTTCCTCGGCTTGCCCCAGTATGGGCGCGTCGCGTTTAGCCCGCTAAACGCGATCTGTTCGGGGACGGGACCGATAGAGGTCGCGGAGCAGCAGGACCTCGGCGCCGTGGTGGATGGCCTCCCGGTTGATGTGCAGGACGAGGGTCGCGAGTGGGTACTCCGCGTACGGGCCTTCAGCCTCGCCGCAGGGGCGCGCGAGGTCTACGGCGGTGAGGCCGCGGACGCCGTCACGCCAGCGCGCGTAGGCGTCGTCGAGCTGCTCCAGCGCTTCTTTGGCGGAGCCCGCGTAGGGGAAGGTCTGGTAGTCGACGGGCGGGCCGCCGAAATGCGACGCGCTCCGCATCGCGAAGACGCCGATGATGATGTGGGCGAGGCGCCACGCGATCGTCGTCACCGGCGGCGGAGACGGCTCCGGATACGCCCAGTCGATCGTGAAAGCGCCGTTCTCGCCCGGCCGGATCGACCAGCAGTCCTCGACGGGTTCCCAGAGGTATTCGTCGTCGGCGAGGGTGTCCAGCCGGGGCCGGAGATGCTGTGTCCAGTGCCAGTCGAGCTGTTCGGAGAGTTCCTTGCTCCAGTCGATGTCCATGTCCCGAACGTTAGGACGCCTCGCGGTCATCCGCTGTCCTGAATCGTGAGGGGGTTGGCGGCGAGGTGACCCGGCCCACCTGGGACGATGGTGGGGAAGCGTACTGCTCTGATCTGGAGGTTTCAGGTGCCCAGTCCCACCGGTCCGGTACTCGTCGTGGACTTCGGGGCGCAGTACGCGCAACTGATCGCGCGGCGCGTGCGTGAGGCGCAGGTCTACTCCGAGGTCGTCCCGCACACCGCCACCGCCGAGGACATCCTCGCCAAGGACCCCGCCGCGATCATCCTTTCCGGCGGTCCTTCCAGCGTGTACGCGGAGAACGCCCCCGCCCTCGCCCCCGGGCTGGTCGACGCGGGCGTGCCGATCCTCGGCATCTGCTATGGCCACCAGGTGCTCGCGCAGGCCCTCGGCGGCACGGTCGAGCCGACCGGGATCCGCGAGTTCGGCCGCACCGAGGTCCGCGTCGCCGGTGAGGGCGGTGTCCTGCACGCCGGTCTCCCGAGCAACCAGCCCGCCTGGATGAGCCACAACGACAGCGTCACCAAGGCTCCCGAGGGCGCCACCGTGACCGCTTCGAGTGACGGCGCCGCCGTCGCCGGGTTCGAAGACGTCGAGCGCCGCTTCGCCGGCGTCCAGTACCACCCCGAGGTGCACCACTCGCCGCACGGCCAAGAGGTGCTCCGCCGCTTCCTGCACGACATCGCGGGCATCAAGCCGCAGTGGACGACGTCGTCCATCGTCGACGACCAGGTCAAGCGCATCGCCGAGCAGGTCGGCGACGGCCGGGCGATCTGCGGGCTCTCGGGCGGCGTCGACTCCGCCGTGGCCGCCGCACTGGTCCAGCGGGCCATCGGTGACCGGCTGACCTGCGTGTTCGTCGACCACGGCCTGCTGCGGTCCGGCGAGCGCACCCAGGTCGAGCGTGATTTCGTCGCGGCGACCGGGGTCAACCTGGTGACCGTCGACGCGCGGGACCGGTTCCTCGACGCGCTGGCCGGGGTCACCGACCCCGAGGAGAAGCGCAAGATCATCGGGCGCGAGTTCATCCGCGTGTTCGAGCAGGCCGAGCGCGACCTCAAGGCCAAGGGCGACTACAAGTTCCTGGTCCAGGGCACGCTGTACCCGGACGTCGTCGAGTCCGGCGGCGGTGAGGGCGCGGCGAACATCAAGAGCCACCACAACGTCGGCGGGCTGCCCGANGAGTCCGGCGGCGGTGAGGGCGCGGCGAACATCAAGAGCCACCACAACGTCGGCGGGCTGCCCGACGATCTGCAGTTCGAGCTCGTCGAGCCGCTGCGCCTGCTGTTCAAGGACGAGGTGCGGCGCGTCGGGCTGGAGCTCGGGCTGCCGGAGACGATCGTGCAGCGGCAGCCGTTCCCCGGCCCGGGGCTCGGCATCCGGATCATCGGCGCCGTCGACGCCGAGCGGCTCGAGACACTGCGCGCGGCGGACGCCATCGCGCGCGAGGAGCTCACCGCGGCCGGGCTGGACGGCGAGATCTGGCAGTGCCCGGTGGTGCTGCTGGCCGACGTCCGCAGCGTCGGCGTCCAGGGCGACGGGCGGACCTACGGGCACCCGATCGTGCTGCGGCCGGTGTCGTCCGAGGACGCGATGACAGCGGACTGGACGCGGCTGCCCTACGAGGTGCTGGAGCGGATCTCGACCCGCATCACCAACGAGGTCGCCGAGGTGAACCGGGTGGTCCTGGACGTCACGTCCAAGCCGCCGGGCACCATCGAGTGGGAGTGACCAGCCCCGCCCGGACCTGCGTTTAGCCCCCTAATCGCGATCCGGGGCGCCGGGGTGGGAGCAAGGCGAAGGCCCCGGCGAGGGGCCGGGGCCTTCGGAGTGGGGTGGAGCGTGAGCGACGCCGCTAGCGGCGGCTCTTGCGCAGCGAAGCGGCGAGCAGCAGGACGCCGACGAAGATCGCCCCACCCGCCATGACCCACCGGAAGTCGAACCGCGGGAGCCACGAGGAGCCGTCCGAGAGGACGTAACCCGACACCAGCAACGTCGCGATGCCGATGATCAGGGTGAAGACGTCCACCCCGCGCTTCGCGGGCTGCGACGACTGTGCCTGCGTGCTGTCGTAGTCGTACTCAGCCACGGCGCACCTCCACGTTCCCGACACCGTTCTTGACCTTCAGAGTGATCTTCTGTCCGTTGTCGCCCGGCGCGGTGAAGTCGACGGCGTCCTCGCCGACTCCCGAGCGGGACTGGCCGAGGCAGTCGACCTCGCCCGCTCCCGTCTCGCAGGAGACCTTCACTTCGGCACCCGCCGGCACGAGCACCGTCGAGTTGCCCGCCCCGTTGGAGACCTTCGTGGTCACCGAAGCGCCCGCCGGCAGCTTGGTCAGGTCGACGTCGATGTTCCCCGCCGAGCGGTGATACTCCGGCAGCACCTCGGACACCTGGCTCGGCGTCGCCGTGAGGTCCCCGACGCCGCCCTTCACGGAGAAGTTCTCGAACGGCACCGTGGTCAGCGCCATCCCGACGATCGCCAGCGGCACCGCCAGCCCGATCAGCCCGCGGCCGCCCCGGACGAACGAGCCGGCCACCAGCCCGATGCCGACCACACCCAGGGTGAGCCCGACGATGTGCTGCGGGGTGAACCACGCTTCGCCGTCCAGACCCAGGACGGTGCCGACCCCGGCGACCAGCACGGCGATCCCGAAGGTCGTGGCGCCGATCTTCGATTTCCGGCCGCGAGGCGCAGGCGGCGCGGGAGGCGGAGGTGGAGTCTGCGGCGGCAGCCCACCAGAGGGCGATGCGTTCGGCAGATCCCAAGCCGACGGGTCGGCCGCGAGCGGGTCCCAGCCGCCCTCGGTCGCCGTCGAGGTGGAGGCCGCCGACGCCGACGCCATCGAGAACGCGGCCGTCGGATAAGCCGGAGCGGGCATCGTCGGCCGGTTGAACTGTCCGCGGTTGCGGTGCAGCAGGTACAGCGCGACGGCCATCAGCGCGAAACCGATCAAGCCGGTGCCGTCGGTCATCCAGCCGCCGCTCAAGGTCCAGGTGAGACCGGGGAAAAGCAGGAGCAGAAGCAGCACCGCGAACGCCGGCGAGCTCGACGCCCGCCCTCGGCCGATCAGGCTCTCGAACGCGGAAACGGGGTCGCCCTCCTGCGGCAGGAACAGCCAGCCCAGCAGATAGACGAAGACGCCGAAGCCGCCGAACACGGTCGCCGCGACCAGCGCGACACGGACCACGGTCGGGTCGATGCCGTACCGGTAGCCGATGCCGGCGGCCACACCGGCGAACTTGCGGCCGTGTGCCGGGCGGACCGGCCTGCTCCGCCAGAAATCCTTGACGGTCTCCTCGAAGCCGGCCGCGGGGCCGCGCTTCGGAACCTGTGTCTCACTCCCACTCATGCCACAAAGAATGCGCCCCGGCGGCCTCCGCCACATCCGGGAACGTCCCTGAGGTTTCCCCAGCGGGAAGAGTCAGGGGTTTCCCCGATGGATCAGTACCCCACTCCGTGTGACCATGGAGAACGTGCAGGAATCCGCCCCCAACGACCTTGCCGAACAGGTGAAGCCGACGATCATCGAGCGTCCGCCGGTGCCCGTCGTCGGCAGCCTGTCCCCGGCACCGTTCGAGCCGCCCAAGATGTACCGCCGCCGCTCCGGCCGCGCCATCGCGGGTGTCGCCGGCGGCCTCGCTGACCACCTCGGCGTCAAGGTGCTCTGGGTCCGGACCGCGTTCGCGTTGCTGGCCGCCCTGAACGGCGCCGGCCTGCTCGCGTACGGCCTGCTCTGGGTGTTCGTCCAGCAGCAATCCGGCGAGGTCGAGCCGGAGAAATCCGCGCCGAAGGAGAAGCAACAGGCCTTCGGGCTCATGGCGCTGGGTGTCGGCCTCGCCGTCGCCAGCGGCACGCTGACCGGCCTGATCAGCGGCTGGGTCGCCATCCCGCTGGCATTGGCGATGATAGGTGCGGCCGTCGTTTGGCGGGAGGCCGACGAGTCGCAGCGACGGCGTTGGCGCGTCAGTGCCAAGGGCGGGGTCGCCACGGCGTTCCTCGGCGGCGGGGGCTGGTCGGCCGCGATCCGCGTGGTCGCCGGTGTCGCGCTGGTGATGACCGGCATCGGCGTCGTCGTCCTGGAGAGCGGCAGCATCGACCAGGTCAAGTTCGCGCTGGTCGCCGTGATCGCGACGCTGTTCGGGGTGGCCGTGCTGACCGTCCCGTTCTGGCTGCGCCTGGTCCGTGACCTGTCCGACGAGCGTATGGCTCGCATCCGCACCGACGAACGCGCCGAGATCGCCGCGCATCTGCACGACTCGGTCCTCCAGACTCTCGCGCTGATCCAGAAACAGGCGGAATCACCGCGCGAGGTCGCCAGGCTCGCGCGCGGCCAGGAACGCGAGCTGCGCGGCTGGCTGTACGGGCCGTCGGGGTACGGCAAGAGCAAGAAGACCGAGGAAGAGGCCATCAGCGGTCAGCTGTCCGAAGTGCTCGCGGCCGCGTGCGGCGAGGTCGAGGACGCGTTCGCGATCTCGGTGCAGCAGGTCGTCGTGGGGGAGGCGACCCTGAACGAGCCGCTGACCGCGCTGGTCCAGGCGGCACGCGAAGCGATCGTCAACGCCGCCAAGCACGCGGGCGTCGACGAAGTCAGCGTGTACGCCGAGGTCGAGCCGACAGCGGTGACGGTCTTCGTGCGGGACAGGGGCAAGGGGTTCGATCCCGACGTCGTGCCGAGCGATCGGCACGGTCTCGCCGATTCCATCCGGGGGCGGATGGAACGGCACGGGGGCAAGTGCAAGCTGCGTACCGCACCGGGTGAAGGAACCGAGGTCCAGCTGGAGATGCCGGTCAAGGCGGGGAAGGGTGCGGCGTGAGGTCGCTATGCTCACGGGACAGGGCGAGCGAGGGAGCATCGTGACGGAGAACCAGCAGACGCGGGAGCCGGTCAAGGTCTTCCTCGTCGACGACCATGCGCTCTTCCGTGCGGGTGTGCGCACCGAACTGGACTCGATCACCGACGACGTCCGCGTGGTCGGCGAGGCGGGCTCGGTCGCCGAGGCGGTCGCGGGCATCGCCCGGACCAAACCCCAGGTCGTGCTGCTCGACGTGCACATGCCGGACGGCGGCGGCGCCGAGGTGCTGCGCCGGGTCCGGCCGGAACTGCCGGACGTCGTGTTCCTCGCGCTGTCGGTCTCCGACGCCGCGGAGGACGTGATCGCCGTGATCCGCGCGGGGGCGCGGGGCTACGTCACGAAGACGATCTCGTCGAAGGAACTCGTGCGCGCCGTCGTGCGGGTCTCGGACGGGGACGCGGTGTTCTCGCCGCGGCTGGCCGGGTTCGTGCTCGACGCGTTCGCCGACCGGCCGGGTTCCGCGCCGATCAGCGACCCGGACCTCGACCTGCTGACCCCGCGGGAACGCGACGTGCTGCGGCTGCTCGCGCGCGGGTACGCGTACAAGGAGATCGCGTCGGAGCTGTTCATCTCGGTGAAGACCGTCGAGACGCATGTGTCGAGCGTGCTGCGGAAGACGCAGCTTTCGAACCGGTACGAGCTTTCGCGCTGGGCTTCCGACCGGCGTCTCGTCTAGGTGGCGCCTGTTCTCATCGGCCTGGTGGCCGTGTTCTTCCTGGGCATGGGGCTGCTCGGGCTCGTCGCGCCGAAACGGCTGATCCGGCCGTTCGGCATCTCCCTGGAGTCGGCGACGGCGCGGACCGAAGTGCGCGCGGTTTACGGCGGCTTCGGGGTGGCTGTCGCGGTGCTGCTCGGGTTCGCGGCTTTCGACGTCGGCGGGATACAGCGGGGCGCCGCGATCGCGGTGGCCGTCGCGCTCTCCGGGATGGCCTTCGGACGGCTGGTCGCGCGGTTCGCGGAGCGGCCGGAGCGGTTCTATCCGAGCTGGCTCTACTTCTGGGTCGAGATCGTTCTCGCGGGTCTGCTCATCCTCGCGACCCTCTGACGCCCTGACCTGCGTTTAGCGGGCTAATCGCGATCCGGCGAGCCCCCAGCCCCACCGCATCGCGATTAGCCCGCTAAACGCAGGTCAGCTGAATTCGTGGGTCACTTCGATCTTTCCGACGATGTGCGCGTTGAACTCGGCGAGATCCTCGGCCGGGACCCAGAGCTCCAGGATCGTCTTCCCGCCCGCCTGCTGGACGGGGTACCGCTCGACGAACGCGGTCTCGACCTCGAACCGCGTCACGAACCCGGCGCCGTCGTACCGCACGTTCCAGTCGCGGGCGATCTTGATCGCGTAGTCCTCGTTCAGCACCGGGTAGAAGATCGGCTGCTCCGGCAGCCGCGGCGGCCACTCGCGCCAGCCCGACTCGCGGACGAGGTCGAGCTCGGCCGGGCCCGTCGGCCGCCACAACGTCGTCGTCGCGGTCACGGCGCGGCCTCCCCGGCGGCGGCGAGTGGGCGCTCGACCTGCGGAGTGGTAGCAAAGGTCCCTTGCTCCCTCGGGCGGAGCCGGGTCAGCGCGACCCCGCCCAGCACGACGACCATTCCGGCGATCACCCGCAGGTTCAGCGGCTCGGCCAGGAACACCGCCCCCAGCAGCACCGACACCACCGGCAACAGGTAGCCGACGATCGACGCCGCGACGGCGCCCTCGCTCGCGAGGAGCTGGTAGTTCAGCGCGAACGCGATCCCGGTCGACCCGATCCCCAGGATCACCACCGCGACGACCGCGCCGGTGCTCAGGTGCACCGGTTCGAAACCGCCCATCGGCATCGCGAGCAGCAGGAACCCGGTCGCCAGCAGCATCTGCCCGCCGGCCAGCGACAGCGGCGAGTCACCGGTACCGGTGAGGTACTTGCCCTCGTAGACGAACGCGAACCCGTAGCTCGCGGCCGCCGCGAGGCACGCCAGCGCGCCCCAGCTGAGCAGGCCGGAGGCCTCCCACGGCGCGAAGATCAGCAGGATCCCGGCGAGCCCGACGACGAGCCCGGTGACCCGCACCGCGGTCATCTTCGTCCGCGCGCCCATCATCGGCGCGGCCAGCAACACCCACAGGGGTGTCGTCGAGTTCAGCACCCCGGTGATCCCGGAGTCGACGGTCAGCTCACCCCACGCGAACAGCAGGAACGGCAGCGCGTTGTGGAAGAACGCCGCGACGGCCAGGTGCCCCCAGATCCGCCGTCCCGACGGCAGCCGGTCCCGGCCGAGGTAGCAGAGTCCGATCAGCACCGCCGCGCCGAGCGCCACCCGCGCCAGCACCAGCTGCACCGGCGAGAACGCGCCGAGCCCCAGTTTGATCCAGAAGAAACTCGATCCCCACATGAGCGCCAGCGCGCCGATCCGCAGCAGGGTCTTCGTCTCGCCCACCCCAGTCCTCCTTAAGTGCCTGGCCCAGCTTCGCCGCGCCGACGCGTAAGGACAAGCGAAAATAACTGCAGGCAGCCTTAAGAAGAACTGTAAGATCGAGGCATGCTGGACGTCCGCCGCATGCAGGTCCTCCGAGCCGTGATCAGCAGTGGTTCGATCACCGCCGCCGCCCGGAATCTCGGCTACACACCTTCCGCGATCAGCCAGCAATTGTCCACCCTGGAAAGGGAAGCGGGGGTCGAACTGCTCGAGCGTGTCGGCCGCGGCGTGCGGCCGACACCCGCCGGCTCGCTGCTGTCCGAACACGCGGAAACGCTGAGCACCCAGCTCGCCAAGGCCGAAGCCGCGCTCACCGAACTCAAGGAAGGCCGCACCGGCAGGCTCGCGATCCGCTACTTCGCCACGGCGGGCGCCTCGCTGGTGCCCTTGGCCGTCGCCGCGCTGCGCCGGGACTTCCCCGGTGTCCGCCTCGACCTGAAACTGGTCGAGCCCGACGATTCGATGCCCGAGATCGAGTCAGGCAAGGCCGACGTCGCGATGATCGTGCTCCCCAGCAGCACTCCCCGGATCAAGGGGGTCGAGTACGTCCACCTGCTCGACGATCCGTACCGCGCGATCCTGCCGAAGAACCACCGGCTCGCCCGCAAACGCGTCCTCGATCTCGGCGAACTCGCCGAGGATCCGTGGGTCGGCGTCGACGGTCTCCCCGGCGCCTGCCGCGACATCCTCCTCGACGCCTGCGGCGCGGCCGGATTCGCCCCGAACCACGTCGTCGAATCCGAGGATTACCAAACGGCACAAGGGTTCGTGGCCGCCGGGCTCGGTGTCGCGCTGATCCCGGAGCTCGGCCTCGGCGCCCCGCATCCCGGCGTCGCCATCCGCAAGGTCCGGCGGCCGGATCCGGTGCGGTCCATCCACGCCGCCGTGGCCGCGCACGCCAGGGAACACCCCGCGGTGCGACGGTTCCTCCTCGCGATCCGCGAAGGGGCCGGACAGGTAAGCGGGACTGGCCGAGTAGGCACGAAAACCGGCTGAGCTTGAACAGCCGCACTGGCGGTCGACAACCTGGCAGGGAACCCGCCAGCGAAAGGACCCCGGTGCGCCCCCTGATCGTCCTGCACGGCTCTTGGCACCAGCCCGCCCATTTCGACGACCTCGCCGAACGTCTGCGCCGGGAAGGCGCCGTGGTCACCGTCCCCGACCTGGGCGGGCGTCCGATCGCCGAACCACCCGGACCGTCCAGGAGTTCGTCGACCGGTCGGCCGAGCCACCGGTGGTGCTCGCGCACTCCTTCGGCGGGCTCACCGCCAGCGGCCTCCAGGGGGCCGCGCACCTGGTCTATCTGGCCGCGATCGTCAGCGAGCCGGGTGAAACCGCCCAGTACTGGATCGAGCGGATCAAGGAGGAAACCGGCCGCGAACCCGGCCAGGTGCCCTTGACCATCGACGACACGGGCCTGACCCACCTCGACCTCGCCACCGTCCGCGAGGCGATGTACGCCGACTGCACGGACGCCATCGCCGAGCGCGCCATGGCGTTGCTGCGCCCGGAGCCCGTCACGATCTTCGACGAGTCACCGGAAGGCTCGGCGTGGAAGGACACCCCGACCACCTACATCACCTGCACCGAAGACCGGGCGCTCGTCCCGGAAATGGTCGTCCACTTCGCCGCCCGGTGCGACACGACGGTGACCTGGCGGGCCGGCCACAGCCCGTATCTCAGCCGTCCTGTCGAGTTGGCGACGCTGGTCCTCGAGCGGCTCTAGCTCAGATCAGGAACAGCTCCGCGAACAGCACACCGATGAGGATCGCCGCCACCACGGCGCCCGCGACGATCAGCCATTTCCGGGTGTCCGCCGACTTCGCCGCCACCGGCGCGGCGGGCGCGTACTGCTGCGCCGGCGGCGCGTACTGCGGCTGCGGCGGCTGATACTGCTGCGGCTGGTGCTGGGGAAACTGCGGCGCCTGCTGCTGCATGGGCACCGGCATCGAGGCCGGGACCGTCGGCATGGCGGGCGCGGTCGGCGGGATGAACGCCGTCTGCCGCCCTTCGGTGATCGCGCCCAGCGAGCGCACCGTGTCGGCCATAGTCGGCCGCGCGTCCGGCTCCGCCCGCAGCATCTTGCGCAGCGCGCCGGCCAGCGGCCCGGCGGTCTGCGGCGGCCGTTCCGAGGACTCGCCGTCTTCACCGAACGGCGGCACCCCCTCGACGGCCGTGTACAGCGTCGCGCCCAGCGAGAACACGTCGGACGCCGAAGTCGCCGGTTCACCGCGCGCCACCTCGGGCGCCCGGTACGCGGGGCTCGGGCCGCCGCCGGTGATGCCGATGTCGGTGAGCTTCACTCCGCCGTCGTCGGCCAGCAGGACCGTGCCCGGCTCGACGGTCCGGTGCACCACCCCGGCCTCGTGCATCGCGGCCAGCGCGCGGCCGAGCACGATGCCCAGCCCGGCGGCCTGTTCCGCGGTCAACCTGCCGTGCTCGGCGAGGAAGGTCGCCATCCCGCGGGACGGGATGTACTCCATCACCAGCCACACGTCCGGCCCGTCGGGCAGCACGTCGTACACCTTGATGGCGGTGGCGTGCTCGAACTTGGCCGCGTCCTTGCCTTCTTGGACGACGACGGCCTTGGCCTGCTCCGCCCGGTCCGGCGGCAGGCCGACGGGCAGGTACATGCGCTTCATCGCGACCGTGCGCAGCAGGCGTGTGTCGAACGCCAGCCACACGATGCCCGCCCGGCCGCGCCCGATGGGCTGGTCCAGGCGGTATCGGCCGCCGACGATGGAACCTTCAGAACTCAATTGCAGCCTCGGATCAAGTGCCAGCCGGGGTCGAAGTCGGTGTCTCCGTGTTCGACTGAGTTGTCGGTGTGGTCGGAGTCGGTGTCTTCGTCGGAGTCTTAGTGGGCGTCTTCGACGGTGTCGTCGGATCCGGTTCCTGAGTCTGCGTCGCCTTGCTCGACGTCTTCTTCGACGAAGTCGGTGTCTCCTTCGGCGGCTCCGCCGATTGCGTTTCCGTCGGCGTTTCCGTGGTCTCCGGAGCCGACGACGTCGCAGACGGGGACGGCTTCGTCGAGGACGAGTTCCCCACCTGCGCGGGTGCTTCCGGGTTGTTCGGGCTCAGCAGCCAGAACCCCAGCGCGGCCAGCGCCACCACCACGACACCGCCGATGATCGCGGGCTTCTTCCACGCGCCCGGCTTTTCGTCGTCGTCCTCGTCCACCGGGCTGGTCTGCGCGCGGGTGGGCGGCGGCGGGGGCGGGTTGTCGTAATCGTCGTCGTAGGGATCGTCGTCGTAGTCGCCCGCGGGGATCGGGACGGCGCGCGTGGGCGCGGGGCCGCCGCCGGGGTGGCCGCGTTCGGCCAGCAACGCCGTCTCGTCGTAGTTGTCGTACCCGTCGTAGTCGTCTTCCGGGTAGCCCGACGCGGGCGGCTGGTGGTAGTCGTCCTCGTCGTCGTAGTACGACCCGGCCGCGTCCTGGTCGTCGAGGAGCGAGCCCGAGTGACCGGCGGCCTCGCTGTCGAGCGCCTGGGTCACGCCACCGCCGGCGAGCGCGCCCGCGATCGGGGCGGCGAGCACGGTGTCGTCCGCGGGGCCGCCCAGCGGCGTTTCACCCCGCGCGACGGCGGCGAGGAGCTCTTCGCACTCTTCGGCGGTGGGGCGGTGCCGCACCTCCGGGTGCAGCAGCACGGCCAGCACGCTGGCGAGCGGGCCGGACTGGCGCGGCGGGATGATCTGCCCGGCCGCGACCGCGTGCAGCAGGCTCAGCGTGTTCTCGCTGAGGCCGAACGGCGGCTGGCCTTCGCAGGCCGCGTAGAGCGTCGAGCCGAGCGAAAAGACGTCCGACTCCGGGCCGGGGTCGCCGCCGATGGCCACCTCGGGCGCCAGATAGGCGGGGGTCCCGGCGATCATCCCGGTCTTCGTGACCGTCACGTCGTCCTTGGCCCGCGAGATGCCGAAGTCGGTGATCTTCACCGTGCCGTTGGGCGCCAGCAGGATGTTGCCGGGCTTGATGTCCCGGTGCACGATGCCGACCGCGTGCGCTTCGGTCAGCGCCGCCGCGACCTGCGCGCCGATCCGCGCGACCTCCGTCGGCGGCAGCGTGCGCTCCTCCTGCAGCACCTGGGCGAGGCTGGTGGAGTTCAAGTACTCCATGATCAGGCACGGCTGGCCGTTGTCGTCGGTGACGACGTCGAACACCGAGATGGCGTTCGGGTGGTGCAGTCTGGCGGCGATACGTCCCTCGCGCATCGTGCGCTGACGGGCGTCTTCGGCGTCGTGAGCCTCAAGCCCGGGTTGCAGAAGCAACTGCTTGATCGCCACCGTGCGGCCGAGTACCTCGTCGTGCGCTTGCCACACGGCCCCCATCGCGCCCGTGCCGATCCGCCCGGCGATGCGATATCGACCGGCGACCAGGCGACCCTCGTCGCTCACGCGACCTCCCTTTGGGCTCCGTCTTCACGACGCGGAATCGTCCGCGTACGCGGTGCGGCCTTCAGCACGCCACAGCGTTGGAGCGTATGCACATGTAGTGGTCTGTGTGCCGGCTTTTCCGAGACCGACTCGTGACAAGGCTAGGCGCTCACTCTGCGCACACACACGCGGCACACACTGATCGCCCTGGGTGGAGGGCTGTTACACGCGCGGTGTCCGTCACATGTGCTGCGCGGACAGCAGGCGCGCGTCGGTGATCAGGCCGGAGGTCTCGTCGGCGAATTCCAGCACCTGCGTGACCCGCAGCAGGCCGCCGTCCGGGTTGCGCATGGTCACGACGGCGAGGATGGTGCCGTCGGCCTGTTCCCGGACGTCCTGGATCTGGATGGCGTCCATGGCGCTCCACGCCTCGATCAGCTTGCCCGCTTCGGAATCGGCCAGCACCGGCGTGATCAGCGACATCGCGCCGTACGGATCGGCGTCGACGGTCTGGTAGAACTTCCGGACCGCGTCGATCTTGTCCTCGGTCGTGCTGACCGCGGCGGGCTTGGCGGCAGGCTGCGAGCTGGTGCTGGACGACGAGCCCTGCGGCGGGAGCGAGCCCGAGCCGGTGCCTGAGGACGGCTGGGGCCTCGTGCCGCTGCCCGACGGCGTCGGCGTCTCCTGCTTCCGCTGCGGCTCGGTGGAGTCCGGGACGGCGAGCCCGCCGAGCGCGGCTGCTCCGCTCATCACCTCGGGTACGGCGGCAGCCGGCACGGTGCCCTGCGGCTGTGTGCCCGCGAGCACGCCCGCGGTGACGACGGCGCCCGCGACCAGGAGCCCGGCGGCGACCAGGCCTGCCAGCTTCGCCCGCCGGATGGCGCGGCTTTCCGGCTCGTCCACCTCGGGTTCGGGCCGCGGCGACCGCTCTTCGCGCGCACGCGCGGGAACGAACTTCTGCGGCTCGCGGAAGACCTGCTCGAGGTACTCGCGGTCGACGCGGGTGTCGTTCAGGATCTCTTCCGGGATGACGTCCTCGACACGTACGGCGTCCTCCCGCCGTATGCGCTGTCGATCAAGCACGAATTCCTCGCTCTGGTCCGGGGCAGGCGCTAGGCCGTTCGGCCGACGCCTCTGGTCCGCGCGGCCGTCTTCTGAACGGTGCGGACCCCTGCAGTCGTCAGGTAACCCTGTGCGGACGGTCCACGGCCAGACTCCATCGCCGGAATGCCGTCGCGATACGACGAACGGCAGCTTAGGTCACCCACCCGGACCAGGGATGACCGCTCGGCGCACCGCACGTGCAGAGGAACAGGACACTTGCACGTGCGCGGTCGCCTACATGCCGTCGTCGACGATCTTGTCGTCGTCGCCGAAGGTGAACGTGCGCTGCTCCATGGTCTTCGTTCCGTCTTTGTGAGTGACCTCGACGGTGTTGACCGTGACGCCGCGGCGCTGGTCGATGCTGACCTTCTTCACCTCGAAGTAGGCGACATCGCGGTAGCGGTCCCGGAGGCCCTCCGCGCCCTCTTCGCGCAGGCCGCCGGAGGTCACCGAGGACGCCTCTTGGGGGTTCGTGGTGACCGAGTTGAGGAAGAGCTCGGTGTTGTCGCCCATCGCCTGCGCGTCCGGCTGCGACGCGTACCAGGGGGCCGGCGTGGTGGTGCGGTTGGCCGGGACGACCGGCGGCTTCTGCGGCCGATCGCTCGACGGCGGCGCGGGCCGCCCGGACGTCGCCGGCCCGCTCGAGTCGGGCCGCGACGAGCCGGTCCCGGCGCTTTCGCTGTCCGAGGGGGTGCCGGAATTCGCGGCACTGCGGTCGTCCCTGGTGGAAGACTCCTTCTCGGATTCAGACGGGTTGCCCGCCGCGCCACCCTGCGGCGGCGTGGCCGGATGACCGGCGAGATCGTCCTGGGTCAGCGGGCTGCCACCGCGGTAACCGGGCCAGCCGCCCTGGCTCTGCTGTTCCGGGAGGGGTTTGCCGACGAGGTACGAACCGGCGAAGAGCAGGCCGACCACGACCAGCGCGGACGCCGCCGCCGCGAACCAGGCGGCCTTGCGCCAGGTCTTGGGCGGCGTCACCGAAGCGGGCACCGTACCGAGGTCGAAGGTGCTCAGACCGTCGACGGGCGGGGCTAAGTAGACACGGACGTCTTCGTTGTCGTCGACCTCCACCGGCTCGGGACGGCGGGGAGCGGGGGCGGTGAGCGTCACCTTCGTGCGCTGGGCGGTCTTCGCGCGCCGTTCCTCGGCGGGAGGCGGGACGGGTTCGGTGAACGAGACCTCGACGCGGGCCGGGCGGGCTGGGGGTTCTACGGGGACCTCGCGAGCGGGCTGGGGGAGCGGCAGACGGCCGCTCGATGGGGCGTAGCCGGGGCTCGGCGCCCTCCTGTCCCGCGGTGGCGGCAAGGGAAGGGAACCGGTGGAGGGCGGGGCGAACTCGCGGTGCGCGTGATGCCCGTGCCCGCCTGCGCGCTGCCCCCGCGGAGGCACGGAGGGAGTCCAGCCTTCGGTACCGCCCGCCCGGTGGCGGCCCGCTTGCGTGGCGCCGTTCCGTCCCTGGTGTTCCGCCCAGCCGTTCATGTCCGAGCGACCCCCTCGCAGGCCGGCCCTGACGGCGATGTGACACCGGTTAAGCCGAACGGAGCAGCGAGTTCACGGGATCCCTCGCTTGCAGACTCCCAAGCAGTCTCGTGAGCAAATGCACGCGCATACGACTGGGGGCGCGCGGGGCCATCGCCCCCGCGCGCCATACGGGCATCGCCCGACCCAGACGCAAGGGTCCACACGAGGACCACACTAAAAGTTCGACACCCGCAAGTCTTCACCCACTCTGCAAGTTGCAGATGTTTCACTCGGTCGGGCGCGGCCGAACGGGCCTCGGTGACGTTACGGAGTGCTATCGGCGCTGGTGAAGCCGTTCAGTTGCCGCTGCGGTACTTCTGCTGGGTCGATTGCAAGGCTTTCGTGGCGGTGATCCCGCTACCCGCTGCAAGCAAAATGGCGATGACGTCGAGCGTCGTTCCCCCACTCGTGAGCAGCCAGGCGAAAAGCGACGCGGCGGTGGTACCCGCCGCGATCGGCCAGCGCGTCTTGACGTACTGGGCGATGGGGGTGCCGCCCGCGCGCTTACCCGCCGCGTTGTTCAGCATGGCGAGATAGCCGAGATGGCCCAGGGCGGCGAGCACACCGGCGATCGCGATCACGACGGCGATGAGGTTAATCATGTGTCCAGTTTGCCCTGTCCCGGGCCGTCGTGGCTCGGGGAACACCCTGAGTTCCGTCTCACGGCACTGGATCGTGACGTGGCCGGATCGCGTTTAGCCCGCTAAACGCGATCCGGGTNCCGTCTCACGGCACTGGATCGTGACGTGGCCGGATCGCGTTTAGCCCGCTAAACGCGATCCGGGTGCGTCGCGGGAGCGAGGGACCTTTGCTACCACTTACCGTCCCAGCCTGCCCCGCCCGAGGTTGAGCAGCGCCATCGCCAGCTGCCGCCCCTCCGGCCCGAGCTCGCGGTAGCGCGCGAGCACGTCCATCTCGCGGTTGTAGACGATCCTGGTGCCGCCCGCGGCCATCCTGGCCGCACCGATCGTCTTGGAGACTTCGACGCGGCGTTTGACCAGCCGCAGGATCTCGCCGTCGAGGAAGTCGATCTCCTTGCGGAGCTCGCCGATCTCTTCGGCGGTGGCGGTGGGTTCTTCGGCGTCCGGCTTCTGTGTGGTGCTCATCGGGACCTTTCTTCGGTCCGGATTCCCTGCTGGCCCCCGGAACAGCGTAAAGCCCCGGGGTCCGTGGACTCCGGGGCTTCGGGTGATGGCATTCGCGGCACTATGCGATCACGGGAGCCGGAGTCCGGGTCCCGTAAAAAAATCGCGTCGCGTGGTGCCGCATGCCGGTCATTATGCCACAGCGATGCCGTCTTCCGGCTTGAAGCGGCGGCGCGCTCCGCGGACACGGGCGTGCACGAGGACGCTCATGGCCAGCCAGAACATCGGCATCGCGGGCCAGAAGAACGGCGCCCCCGAGGTTGTCCATCGGACGATCAGCAGCGCCGAAACCACGACGGCGACCGCGAGATGGATCCGCAGCGCTGGATGCCCGAAGGCGACCAGGCGCCGCTTCGGCACGGGTTTCGGCAGATCCGAAGTGAGCGCGACGAGATCGTCCGTGTATTTGGCGGAATACACAGCGCTCAGCCGGTCTTCCACTTCTTCGAGAGTGAGACGGCCTTCACCGCCGGCGGCCTGGATGCGGGTCGCGACCCGCTCCCTGTCGATGTCGGCGGCCCTGAGCCGGGAGGGAATTCCGTTGGTGTCCATGGCATCCGATCCTCCGCCGCGAACACCGCTCGCGCGTCGGACGGCAGGCGTCAACACCGCCTACGCCCGGCGCTGTAGCGTGGACCGGCGATGAACACCCTCTTCGATCTCCCAGCGGACGGTCCGGCCAAGTCCCGGCACTCGGACCTGCTCGACGACCTGAACCCGGCACAGCGCGAGGCCGTGACCCATGCGGGCTCGCCGCTGCTGGTCGTCGCGGGCGCGGGTTCCGGCAAGACCCGGGTGCTGACCCGGCGGATCGCGTACCTGCTGGCCGAACGGGACGTGCACCCCGGCCAGATCATGGCGATCACGTTCACCAACAAGGCGGCCGCGGAGATGCGGGAGCGGGTGAGCGACCTCGTCGGCCGCCGCGCGAACGCCATGTGGGTGTCGACGTTCCACTCCATGTGCGTGCGGATCCTGCGCCGTGAGGCCAAAACGCTGGAGATGTCGTCGAGTTTCTCCATCTACGACTCGGACGACACGAAGCGGCTCATCACCCTCGTCGCCCGCGATCTCGACATCGACCCGAAGAAGTACGCGGCGCGCACGCTGGCCGTGCACATCTCGAACCTCAAGAACGAGCTGATCGATCCGGAGACGGCGGTCGCCGACGCGGGCAACGATCTCGAACGCCGCGTCGCCGAGGTCTACGTCGAGTACCAGCGGCGGCTGAACCAGGCCAACGCGTTCGACTTCGACGACCTCATCATGCGGACGGTCGAACTCCTGCAGCGGTATCCGGACGTCGCCGAGTACTACCGGCGGCGGTTCCGGCACGTGCTGGTCGACGAGTACCAGGACACGAACCACGCGCAGTACACGCTGGTCCGCGAGCTGGTGGGCACCGAGGCGAACGAGGCCGGGATCGAGCCGGCCGAACTCTGCGTCGTGGGTGACGCGGACCAGTCGATCTACGCCTTCCGCGGCGCGACGATCCGCAACATCGAGGAATTCGAACGCGATTTCCCGAACGCGCGGACCGTGCTGCTGGAACAGAACTACCGCTCGACCCAGACGATCCTGAACGCGGCGAACGCGGTCATCGCGCGAAACCCCAACAGGCGCGCGAAGCGGCTGTGGACCGATTCCGGTGACGGCGAGAAGATCGTCGGCTACGTCGCGGACAACGAGCACGACGAAGCGGCGTTCGTCGCGGGCGAGATCGACGCGCTGGCGGACAAGGGCGAAGCGGACTATTCCGATGTCGCGGTCTTCTATCGCACCAACAACCAGTCCCGTGTCTTCGAAGAGATCTTCATCCGCCTGGGCCTGCCGTACAAGGTCGTCGGCGGGGTGCGGTTCTACGAACGGCGCGAGGTCCGCGACATGCTCGCGTACCTGAGGGTGCTGGCGAACCCGGAGGACACGGTCAGCCTGCGCCGCATCCTCAACGTCCCCAAACGAGGCATCGGCGACCGCGCCGAAGCGGTCATCGCGACGTACGCCGAGCGCGAGCGGATCTCGTTCGCGCAGGCGTTGCGCGGCGCGGTCAACGGCGAGGTGCCGCTGCTGAACCCGCGCTCCGCCAAGGCGATCACCGGTTTCGTCGAGTTGATGGACGAGCTCGGCGAGGTCGTCGAGAGCGGCGCGGAAGTCGCCGACATCCTCGAAGCGGTCCTGGAGCGCACGGGCTACCGCACGGAACTCGAGGAGTCCGAAGACCCGCAGGACGCGTCGCGGGTGGAGAACCTGACGGAACTCGTCACCGTCGCGCGGGAGTTCACCGAATTCACCACGGAGGTCGCCGGTCCGGACGGCGAACTCCCCGAAATCGACACCGCGGACCCCGGTGTGCCGGAGCCGGGTTCGCTGCCCGCCTTCCTGGAGCGGGTCTCGCTGGTGGCGGACGCGGATTCGGTCCCGTCGCCCGACGGCGGCGACGATAGCGGCGAGGGGCACGACGCGGGCGTGGTCACGCTGATGACCGTGCACACCGCGAAGGGCCTCGAGTACCCGGTCGTCTTCGGAACGGGCTGGGAAGACGGGATCTTCCCGCATATGCGCGCGCTCGGTGACCCGACCGAACTGGCCGAAGAGCGACGGCTCGCCTACGTCGCGATCACGCGGGCGAGGAAGAGGCTGTACGTCTCCCGTTCGATGGTGCGCTCCGCCTGGGGCCAACCGCAGATGAACCCGGCCTCGCGGTTCCTCGACGAGCTTCCCGCGGACCTGGTCGATTGGCGCAGGCTCGCGCCTTCCTCTTCCTCCGGCGGTTTCGGTTCGTCGGGTGGATCGCCGCGTGCCGCGACGACCTGGGGGAGCCGCGGCGGTGGCTCGTCGCCTTCGAGGTCGGCGAGCACCAGCCCGTTCGGCAAGGGCTGGAAGGACACCGTCGCGCTCAAACTGGACGTCGGCGACAGGGTCAGCCACGACAAGTACGGGCTCGGGACCGTCGTCGCCTGCGACGGCGCGGGCCCGCGGGCCACGGCGACGATCGACTTCGGCGCCGCCGGCAAGGTCCGGCTGATGCTCATCGGTAGCGTCCCGATGGTCAAACTCTAGCCCTGACCTGCGGTTTCTTCGCCGCGCACGAAAACTGTCGGACCCCTCCCGTATACCTGTGCCATCGAACACGAGTTCGATGCGCTGGGGTAGGCTGGATGAGCCGGTGTGCCCCGACCAGGAGGAGGGGGCACGCGGTGTGGACGGGGTCTTGTTTGGGGTTCTCTCGAGTGGGGTACTCGAGTACTTGCGGGGTGTTGAAGAAGGGGTGGGGACGGATCGGGGTCCGGAACCGCCGGAAGTGCTCAGGCTGGTCGCGGCCTGGCGCGCGTTACTGCGGACACACGAACCGGACGGGGCCGGACGGTGCGTCGTATGCGGTCACGCGCGGCGATGGCTGTTCGGGCCGCGGCCAGCCGGGTGCCGAACTCTTTTCCGGGGACTTCTCGCCGGATGGCGGCCGATCGAACGGCGCCCGGCCGGTCTCTGCACGGTCTGGCAGATCGCCGTGGGGTACTTCGTCCGGAAGCCGGCCGACGGCGTCGCATGAGGGCATTGAGGGCCCGAAAGAGGGCACGCGCTCCGCGGTGGATGGCCTGCGACGCTTCCCGATGTCTTCGAAGGGGGAAGCGGAGGCCTTGAAGGCGCGCCAGAGCGTCGTTGCCCGGCGCGCCCTTGTCGCGGGCGGGGTCACCGGTGTGGTGAAGGGGACTGCGGCAGGATCAGCCGACGCTCACGCCACGGGCGGCGAGCCACGGGCGCGGGTCGATCTTCTTCGTGCCGTTCTGCCACACCTCGAAGTGCAGGTGCGGGCCGGTGCTCTGACCACGGTTGCCGACCTCGGCGATCTCCTCGCCGCACTTGACCTTCTGGCCTTCGCGGACGGAGAACGAGTTCATGTGGCCGTAGACGTGGATGGTGCCGTCGGCGAGCTGGACCTTGACCCAGAGGCCGAAACCGCTGGCCGGGCCCGCTTCGACGACCGTGCCGTCGGAGGCCGCGACGATCGGCGTGCCGATCGGGGCCGCGATGTCGATGCCGAGGTGGCTCGTGCCCCACCGGGCGCCGAAGCCCGAGGTGAAGGTGCCCTTGGTCGGCATGCAGGTCTTGGGCCGCTTGGCCTCTTCTTCGGCCTTGCGGGCCGCTTCGGCCTCACGCTTGACGCGGGCCTGGGTGATGCTGTTGTTCTCCGAGAGCTTCTGGGCTTCGGCGGAGGCGTTCGTCGACTGGCTCGTCGGCAGCAGCTCGGGGGCGCCACCACCGGCTCCGCCGCCGAGGGCGAACGAGGCGCTCGCGTCCTGGGTGCTGGCCAGCGGGGTGACGGCGGCGTCGGAGGATTCCGAAACGGACTTCAGGGTCTGCCCGGCAGCGGCGGCCGCGAAGGCGCCGGCAGCTACGGCTGCGACCACGACACGACCGCGAAGGGCCGAGGACGGGGGCGACAGGCGGTGCGAGCCCCGGACGCGAACGACCGCACCATCGAGTGCGTTCTCGAGCGCCGGGGAAGGAGCTTGGCCGCCGGGGGAGCGGTGTGAAGCCAAGACGGGGCCTTCCGTGTTCGGGGAGTCGGATCAAGAGCCCGGGCGGGGGATCCCGGTGAACGACCTCGGGGGTGGTTCGTTCGGTGCTCTCATTCGTGATCTGACTGTAATGGGGACCCCGGGACAGTAACGAAGCGGCACCCCGATCAGCAAGATCTGGCGGCGCTCTCGGCCGATCGGGCGACGGCGATCTGGCCGTTGTCCAGTGAAAATTACCCAAAGTTAGAGGAGGTTTACTCACCACCGTGTGACTTGCGTTACAAGATCAGAGGGCCGTTCGGGGGTACCGGAGGGCCGGAAGGGAGGCAAACGAGGGAAATAAGTGGTTGCACGACGGTGTTGAAACAGGTTTACCCGGACCCGGCCCCTTCAGCGGCCTGGTCGAGCGCCGATGAGACCTGGGGCGCCCTGCTGCGGGGCCCCGCCGACCCTGGCTTGCTAGCGTCGCCGTCGATGACTTCGCGCTCACGGCACCCTGGCGACTCCGCCGGGCAAGCCGACCCCGGTACCGCGTCCGCCGAACTTCTCCGGAGCGAACCGGGCTCCCGCCCGCGAGCGCTCCTGCTGTCGGCGGGGTTGGTGTCGGCCGGTGCGGTCGCGCTGGCCGCCGGCGCGCTGCTGCCCGTCATCCAGGGCGGTTCGCCTGGTTTCACCGCCGCTCCCCTGCTGGTCGTGCTGGCCTTGGCGCCCGCGGCGGCCGTGCTCTACGCGGTGGTCACCGGCCGCTCGGGGCTCACGGCGGGTCTGGTGCTCGGGCTCACCGCGCTCGCGCCCGGACGGCTGCTGCTGGATCTGCAGCTGCTCGCCGACGGGTCCCTCGCCGCGCGTCCGGAACTGTTCCTCGCCGACAGGCTGCTCGCGCTGCCTCCGGCGGGGCCGGGGCTGTGGCCGCTGGTGGCGGGTCATCTGCTCACGCTCGCGGCCGGGGCGTTCGCCGCCGGGGCCGCTCGCGACGAGGCGGAACTGGCGGGTGAACTCGACGGACGGCGCCGCTGGCGGCTGCTCGGCCCCGTGCTCGGCGTGGCGGGCGGGGTCGGCTTGCTGCTCGCGCCGCTCGGTTCGGGCAACGCTTACCTCCTGGCCAAGAACGCCTTCGAAGGCCCGACCGTCGCGATGGCCGGGTACCTGTTGCTCGCGGCCTTGCTCCCGCTGACCGTGCTCGTGGCGGTGAGTTCGCCCTCGGCCGGGGTCGGCAAGGGCGGATTCGCCGGAGCGGGGCTGGCGGCGCTCGCGGTCGGTGTCCCGCCCGTGATCGCGGGGCTGGTCGTGGACCGGCTTTCGGTCGCGCCGGGTTCGGTGGTCGTGACCGTCGCGGGCCTGGCGCTCGTGGGCCTTGCCTTCACGCGGTTCGACGTCGCGGAAGCGGGCGAGGCCGTCACCGGCGACCTGGCGGGCGAGGCCAAGCTGCCGGGGCTGTTCTGGTGGCGGCTGGCCACCGGCGGGCTGGCGCTGCTCGCCGCCACGGCCGCGGTCGCGGGTGCGCTGGCCCCGGTACTGAAGGCCAACGGTCCGACACCGGTACCCGAGACTCCGGCGCGCTGGCTGCTGCTCGGCGCCGCGGTCGTGCTCGCCGTGCCCGCGCTCTTCGTCTTCGTACCGCGGCTCTCGGCGTTCGCGAGGGGAGTCGTCGCGGCCACGTGGGCGGGGGTCGTCCTCGCGGGCGCGGCGGTGCTGAGCGCGGCCTTGTCCGTGACCGAGGACAAGGCCGTGGACCCGGCGCTGTTCGGAGTCGATCTGCCGGTACCGCTGCCGGACAAGGTCGGCTTCTCGGCGGGTCCCGGGGTCACGTGGACGTTCATCGCGCTCGTGCTGGCGGCCGTGGCCGCGCTCGCGGCGGTGATCACCGGCGTCGTGGAGCGTGACGTCTCCGACGACGACGCGGAACTGGACACCGGCCTGGACGGAACGCGGGCGAGCGGGAACGTGCTCACCCCGCTCGTCGCGGCGGCGGTACTGGCGATCGCCGCGTTCGGCACGCCGGTGTTCACCGCGCCCGGCTACGCCGCCCCCGGGCTGTGGTCGGACTTCGGCGCGGCGTCGTGGGGCCTGCTCGGCGCGCTCGCGGTCGTGCTCGGCCTGTACGCGCTCGTCCCGCGTTCACGGCCGGCCGCGGCGGCGTCCGCCTTGGCCGGGGCCGCGCTGGTGCTCGGCCTGCGCGCGGCGGAACTTCCGCTGGTCGGCTCGGAGTACGACGGCTCGTCGGCCGGGATCGGGTTCTGGCTCGCGCTGGGCGGCGCCGTCGTCACCCTCGTCACGGCCGGGATGGCCGTCGCGGGCTCACGGCGGGCCGGATGACGCGCCGTCTTCTTCGGGTCGTGCTGGCCGAGTTCGACGTCGAGGAAGGCGCGGCGGTCGCTCTCGGTCGGTTGCTGCGTGATGACGGCGTCGAGGTCGTCTACGTCGGACGCCTCGACACGGTCGACCAAGTGGCCAGGACGGTCGAACAGGAGGATCCGGACATCCTCGGCATCCTGTGCGGCGCGAGCGGACCGGAAGGACTCGCCGAAGCTGCCCCCGGCGTTCTCCTCTTCGCGGTCGGTAACGGGCCGAGCGGGTTCGAGAACTCCTTCGAAACCCTGGAAGACGCGGCGAACTGGGTCTCCGGTGTGCGGTCTCACACCGTGGAAACACCGTCTGACCGCGTACGGTGACCGACTTCACCAGGTGCGGAGTCCCCTGCTTCTGCGCAGGTCGCTAACCTCGACTGGTCCGACAGCGCGGTCCGGCAACGGACCACCACAGTGGCGTGTCGTCAGGAGACTGGAGTAGTGGACCTCTACGAATACCAGGCGAGGGATCTCTTCGCCGCCCACGGAGTACCGGTTCTGCCGGGTGCCGTGGCAAACACCCCCGAAGAAGCCAAGGCCACCGCCGAGAAGATCGGCAACCAGGTCGTCATCAAGGCGCAGGTCAAGACCGGCGGCCGCGGCAAGGCGGGCGGCGTCAAGCTGGCCCAGACGCCGGATGAGGCCGCCGAGAAGGCCGAGGCGATCCTCGGCCTGGACATCAAGGGCCACATCACGCGTCGCGTGCTGGTGGCCGAAGCCTCGGACATTTCCGAGGAGTACTACTTCTCCTTCCTGCTGGACCGTGCGAACCGCACCTTCCTCGCGATGGCTTCCGCCGAAGGTGGCGTGGAGATCGAGCAGCTGGCCGTCGAGCGTCCCGAAGCGCTCGCGAAGATCCCGGTCGACGCGATCGCCGGTGTCGACAAGGCGAAGGCCGTCGAGATCCTGACCGCGGGCAAGTTCCCGGAGAAGGTCGTCGACGAGGCCGCCGACGTCGTCGTGAAGCTCTGGGAGACCTTCGTCTCCGAGGACGCCACGCTGGTCGAGGTCAACCCGCTGGTCCGTGACCCGCAGGACAAGATCATCGCCCTCGACGGCAAGGTCACCCTCGACGAGAACGCCTCGTTCCGTCAGCCGGGCCACGAGGCCCTGGTCGACAAGGACGCGGAGAACCCGCTCGAGGCGAAGGCCAAGGCCAAGGACCTCAACTACGTCAAGCTCGACGGCGAGGTCGGCATCATCGGCAACGGCGCGGGCCTCGTGATGTCCACGCTGGACGTCGTGGCGTACGCGGGCGAGAAGCACGGCGGCGTCAAGCCCGCCAACTTCCTCGACATCGGTGGCGGCGCTTCGGCCGAGGTCATGGCGGCCGGTCTGGACGTCATCCTCAACGACACCGACGTGAAGAGCGTCTTCGTCAACGTCTTCGGTGGCATCACCGCTTGCGACGCGGTCGCGAACGGCATCGTCGAAGCGCTGAAGATCCTGGGCGACGAGGCCACCAAGCCGCTCGTCGTGCGGCTGGACGGCAACAACGTCGTCGAGGGACGTCAGATCCTGGCCGACGCGAACCACCCGCTCGTCACCGTGGTGGACACAATGGACAACGCGGCCGACAAGGCCGCCGAGCTCGCCGCGGCAGGTGCGTGAGATGTCGATCTTCATCAACGAGAACAGCAAGGTCATCGTCCAGGGGCTCACCGGCTCCGAGGGCATGAAGCACGCGACCAAGATGCTGAAGTCCGGCACGAACATCGTGGGTGGCGTCAACGCCCGCAAGGCAGGCCAGACCGTCTCCATCGAGGGCAAGGACCTCACCGTGTTCGGCACGGTCGAGGAGGCCATCAAGGAGACCGGCGCCGACGTTTCGGTCATCTTCGTGCCGCCGAAGTTCGCCAAGGACGCGGTCATCGAGGCGATCGACGCCGAGATCCCGCTCGCCGTGGTGATCACCGAGGGCATCCCGGTGCACGACTCGGCCTACTTCTGGGCGCACGCGGTCGCGACGGGCAACAAGACCCGCATCATCGGGCCGAACTGCCCCGGCGTGATCAGCCCCGGCAAGTCGAACGCGGGCATCATCCCGGCCGACATCACCGGTGCCGGCCCGATCGGTCTCGTGTCGAAGTCGGGCACGCTGACCTACCAGATGATGTACGAGCTGCGTGACATCGGTTTCTCGACCGGTGTCGGCATCGGCGGCGACCCGGTCATCGGCACGACGCACATCGACGCCCTCGAGGCGTTCGNAGGTAGTCATCGGCCGACGAGCAGATGTGGTGCCCGGCCCGCCTC
The DNA here is from genome assembly GCF_037997115.1 of Amycolatopsis coloradensis. Taxonomy (NCBI): domain Bacteria; kingdom Bacillati; phylum Actinomycetota; class Actinomycetes; order Pseudonocardiales; family Pseudonocardiaceae; genus Amycolatopsis; species Amycolatopsis coloradensis. The sequence continues at coordinate 8,722,735 of NZ_CP150484.1, read as the reverse complement.
TTTGCGCCCGGATCGCGGTTAGCCCGCTGAACGCACGTCGGGGCGGACCTGCGTTTAGCCCCCTAATCGCGATCCGGCGGCCGCGTCGCGTTTAGCCCCCTAATCGCGATCCGGTCGTCGCCGAGGGGTTCCGCACGGAACCCGACCGGGTGTAGAGACGTCTCAGAGCCCGAGGCGTGGGGTGTCCGCGTGTGCGCTAGCGTTCGAGCATCACAGCCGCCTCGTTTGTCCCGGGAGTCCCGCGCGCCCCGGGGTGCCGGTCGAACGACAGGAGAGCATTCGGATGTCCTATCCCAGCGGTGGGCCCGGCTACCCCCAGCAGGGTGGCGGCCAGCAACACCCCAACCCCGGCTCGGGAGCCTTTCCTCAGCAGCAGGCGCCGTCGCAGGCGACTCCGCTGAACCTGGCGTTGCTGCTCGCGCTCGCCGTGACCGTCCTCGGCCTGGTGCAGTTCTTCATCGGTTTCTCCGACGAGGCCGACGCCGCCGGGCAGGTCTCGATCTTCCTGCTGGTCAGCGGTCTGCTCGCGGCCTTGCACGCGCTGCCGCGCGGTCCGAAGACACTGCCGTTCGCCGCGTTGTTCAGCGTCCTCGGCGCGTTCGGAGCGCTGGATCTGGTCATCGGCTACGGGAGCGGTCGTGAGGATGTCTCGGTCCCCGGCATCCTCACCGTGGTGCTGATCCTCGGCATCCTGCAGATGCTGGTCGCGGTCGCCGCGCTGCTGTTCGAGCACGACGTCATCAAGCTGCCCGCCGCGAAGCCGCAGCAGCAGGCGCCGCAGGCTCCGTACAGTCAGCAGTTCCCGCAGCAGGGCCCGCAGGGTCCGTTCGGTCAGCAGGGTCAGCAGGGCCCGGCCGCCACGCAGGTCCAGCCGTTCCCCGGTTCGGGCCAGCAGGGTCAGCAGGGTGAGCAGTCCGGTCCGTTCTCGCAGCCGGGCGGGTTCCAGCCGCCGGTCACACAGCCGCCGGGCCAGCAGGCTACGACGTACGCGCCGCAGCAGGGCCAGTTCTTCCAGCAGCCGCCGTCCTCCTCGTCGGAGTCGGGTCAGAACCCGGGCACGCCGCCCGGCGGTTTCGGCCAGCAGAGCTGACCTCTCGCACGAAAAAGCACCCGCTGTGACTCTCCGTGTCACAGCGGGTGTTTTTCTTTTCCGGGTTACCCGACCGGGTGGGTTGGGCCACGTGCGCCGACGGGTGGCGGCGTGCCTCACCCGGACGGCCCAGTCCGGATGTCATGGTGCGGTTCATGAAGCTGCTCACCCGCGACGAACGCCCGCCGGGCGAAGAGCCGGTGAGCGACCTCGTCCCCGAGCTGGAGGTCTCCAGGGCGAAGCGGGTTCGTGTGTTGCTCGCGGCGGCCTGCGCGCCCCTGTTGTTCTCCTTCACCGCCATCGCGGCCGTCCTCGCGGTGGTTTCGTTCGCCGCCGACCGGTCCCGGTTCTCCGCCACCGGCGCCCTGCTCGCCGCCGGCCCCGGCTGGCTCGCCTCGTGGCAGGTGGAACTCGACCTCGGTGGTCATCCGCTCGGCGTGCTGCCGCTGCTGCCGACGCTCGTCGTCGGCTGGATCGTGGCGAGGGCCGCCGCACGCGCCGCCCGCCGGAGCGGCGGCCGGACCCCGGCGGACGCCATTCCCGTGGTGACGGTGATCGCCGGCGCCCACGCCCTGTTCGGTGTGCTCGTCGCCCTGCTGGCGGGCGGATCGCCGGTCGACGCGAACCCGCTGACCGCTTTCTGCGTACCGGGCCTCCTCGCCGGACTCGCCGCCATCGCGGGGGTCGCCAAGGCCTGCGGGCTGCCTGTCGCGGTGCGGGACCGGTTCGATCCGGTGGCGGTCCAAGGCCTGCGGGCGGGCGCGCTCGGGCTCGCCGCGTTGATCGCCTGCGGCGCCGTGGTGTTCACCGCGGCCACCGCGCTTTCTTGGTCCACTGTGGACAGTCTGTTCGAGCCGGGATTCGGTGCGAGCTTCGGCCTGTTCGTGCTTTCCGTCGCCTACCTGCCGAACGCGGTCGTCGCCGCGCTGTCGTTCACCACCGGGCCGGGGTTCTCGGTCGGTTCGCTGACCGTCGGCATGTTCGGCTACCAGGAAGGCAAGCTGCCCGGGGTGCCGCTGCTGGCGGGGGTCCCGTCGCACCACGCGGTCTGGTGGCCAGCGTTGCTGCTCCTGCCCGCGCTGGTCGGCGCGCTGGTCGGCTGGCGGATCCGCGCGATCGACGAGGATCCGATGCTGCGGATGCGGGCGGTCGCCGTCGCGGGCGCGTTCGTCGCGTTCGGCTGTGTCATCCTCGGGACCCTTTCCGGTGGCAGGCTGGGAGACGGGCCGTTCGATCCGGTCAGCGTGCCGGTCGGGGTCGCGTCGGTGATCGCCTTCTGCTGGATCGTCGTTCCCGGCGGGTTCGTCGCGTTCTTCGCCGGAGCGCACGACGCCCCCGAACCGCCGGGTGAACCCGAGGTCGAGGAAGACCTCGTCGAGCCGGAAGAGGATGAACCGGCGGAGGAAGAAACCGAGCCCGAAGCCGAAGAACCGGCGGAGGACGTCGACGAGACTCCTGCTGAAGACGAGCCGGACGCGGAGCCGGAAGACGAGCCCGAGCAGGACGTCGCTGTGACCGACTCCACCGAGGGGTCCGGCGACGAAAGCGCCCCCGGAGACGACCGTTAGGGTTGTCGCGACCAGGTGAAGCGCCGTACGCCCGAGTGCGTACCGCCGTGGCAAGGAGCCCGTTCTGGCTAGTCGGTTGGACCTGCCCACTCCGGTGAAGCTCGTCGTCCTCGCGTCCGGTTCCGGCACGCTGCTGCAAGCCGTGCTCGACGCGGTCGAAAAGCCGAACTTCCCGGCGAAGGTGGTCGCCGTCGGAGCGGACCGCGCCGGCATCGAGGCGCTCACCCGGGCCGAACGCGCGGGCGTGCCGTCGTTCGCCGTGCGGATGGCCGATCACCCGGACCGCGCGGCCTGGGACAAGGCGATCACCGAAGCCGTCGCCGCCTACCAGCCGGACCTGGTCGTCTCGGCCGGATTCATGAAGATCCTCGGCGCCGAATTCCTCGCGCGGTTCCCCGGCCGCGTGATCAACACACATCCGGCGTTGCTGCCGTCGTTCCCCGGCGCGCACGCCGTGGCCGACGCGCTGGCGATGGCCGTCAAGGTCACCGGGTCGACGGTCCATTTCGTCGACGCCGGAGTCGACACCGGGCCGATCATCGCGCAGGAGCCGGTGATCGTGGAGCCCGACGACGACGAGCACGTCCTGCACGAGCGGATCAAGGCCGTGGAACGCAGGCTCCTGGTGGAAACGATCGAAAAACTCGGCCGGAGCGGGTGCGCGGTCGAGGGACGAAAGGTGAGGTTTTCGTGAGTACCGCACAGGGACAGCGTCCCGTCCGGCGCGCGCTGATCGGCGTCTCCGACAAGGCCGGCCTGCTCGAACTCGCCACCGGGCTGCACGCGGCGGGTGTCGAGATCGTGTCGACCGGCGGCACGGCGAAGGTCATCGCGAACGCCGGGGTGCCGGTGACGCCGGTCGAAGAGGTCACCGGGTTCCCGGAGTCCCTCGACGGCCGGGTCAAGACGCTGCACCCGCGGGTGCACGCGGGCCTGCTCGCCGATCGTGAGCGTCCGGAGCATGTCGAGCAGCTCAAGCAGCTCGACATCGCGCCGTTCGACCTGCTCGTGGTCAACCTGTACCCGTTCACGCAGACCGTCGCGTCAGGTGCCAGCCCCGAGGACTGTGTCGAGAACATCGACATCGGCGGCCCGGCGATGGTGCGCGCCGCGGCGAAGAACCACAACAGCGTCGCCGTCGTGGTCGACCCCTCCCGTTACGAGTGGGTGCTGGAGCGCGTCGCCGCCGGTGGTTTCGAGCTGGCCGACCGCAAGCGGCTCGCCGCGCAGGCCTACGCGCACACCGCGGCCTACGACACCGCAGTCGCATCGTGGTTCGCGAACGTCTACGCGCCCGCGGACGACTCCGGTTTCCCGGACTTCACCGGCGCTTCGTGGGAGCGCGGCGACGTGCTGCGCTACGGCGAGAACCCGCACCAGAAGGCCGCGCTGTACAAGCATTGGCGGCCGGGCCTCGCGCACGCGGAACAGCTGCACGGCAAGGCCATGTCGTACAACAACTACGTCGACACCGACGCCGCGCGCCGTGCCGCCTACGACTTCGAGGCCCCGGCCGTCGCGATCATCAAGCACGCCAACCCGTGCGGGATCGCGGTCGGCGAGGACATCGCCGAGGCGCACCGGAAGGCGCACGCGTGCGACCCGGTTTCGGCCTACGGCGGGGTGATCGCGACCAACCGGCCGGTGAGCCGCGAGGCCGCCGAGCAGATCTCCGAGGTGTTCACCGAGGTCGTCCTGGCGCCGGACTTCGACGCCGAGGCGCTGGAGATCCTGCAGCGCAAGAAGAACGTGCGGCTGCTGAAGCTGCCCGCAATCACGTCGCCGGATCCGATCGAGTTCCGGCCGATCTCCGGCGGCATGCTGGTGCAGACCGTCGACACGATCGCCGCCGAGGGCGACGACCCGGCGAACTGGACCCTGGCGACCGGCGCGCCCGCCGACGAGCGGACGCTGGCCGACCTCGAGTTCGCGTGGCGTTCGCTGCGCGCGGTGAAGTCGAACGCGATCCTGCTGGCGAACGACGGCGCGACCGTCGGCGTCGGCATGGGCCAGGTGAACCGGGTCGATTCCTCGCGGCTCGCGGTGTCGCGTGCGGGAGAGCGGGCGAAGGGCTCCGTCGCCGCGTCGGACGCCTTCTTCCCGTTCCCGGACGGGCTCGAGGTCCTACTGGAGGCCGGCGTCCGTGCCGTCGTCCAGCCGGGTGGCTCGATCCGCGACGCCGAGGTCATCGCCGCCGCCGAGGCCGCCGGGGTCACCCTTTACCTGACCGGCACGCGCCACTTCGCCCACTGACGCCGACCTGCGTTTAGCGGGCTAATCGCGATCCGGGTGCCCGCGACGGGACCACGGCATTCCCGGTGCCCGGCTCCGGCCGTCGTGCCATGCTGGCCGCAGATCGCGTTTAGCCCGCGAAACGCAGGTCCGGGCGCGTGTCGCCTTTAGCGGGCTAAACGCGATGCGGACGTACGCGAATCGGTAGGGGGAGGATCGGTGCACCAGCCGCCGCAGGGGTACGGCCAGGGGCCGGGTTACGGCCCGCCGCCTGGGCAGGGAGGTCAGCCGGGCTACGGGCAGCAGCCGGGTTACGGCCCGCCCCAGCCCGGGTACGGTCCGCCGCCCGGCTACGGGCCGCCGCCCAAGAAGAAAAAGACCGGGCTGATCGTCGGCCTGGTCGTGGGCGGCGTCGTCCTACTCGGGTTGGGCATCCCCGGCGGCATCTTCGCGTCCGAGTACTACTCGTCGGTCGGCAAGGCACCGGTCTCGCAGCAGCCGCCCGCCGAGTGCGCCCTCTCCCCGGAAACCCTCAACAAGACGTTCACCAGCAGCTTCCAGGGCGTCCGCGACAACGAGTTCAAAGCGGGCGAGATAGTCACCAAGCAGCAAGGCTGTTCCTGGCTGCCGCCGGAGAGCGACAACGTCCACGACCGCGCCCTCCAGGTCATGGTGTACCGCTACGAGGGGCCGGACGCCGAGAAGCGCGCGTCGGAGTCTTCCACCGGGTCGGCCGCGCCGTCCGAGCGTCAGCAGCAGGTGCAGGGCATCGGGGAGAAAGCGGTTCTCGTCTCCCTCGACACCGACAGCGCCTTCAGCGGCGCGGAGCTGCGGGTCACCCGGGGTGTGTACGTCGTCATCGTCACCTACAAAGGATGGGACAAAGGGTTCTTCACGAACTCGCCGATCCCGCCCGCGGAGTCCGCCGAAGTGGCGAAGTCCGTGGGCGCTGAGCTCGTGAAGAACCTGCCCCGCTAGGCGTACAGGTCGTTCAGCCAGGCCGTCCACGCCTTCGCGGCCTCGTCCGCGTCGGCGTCTTCGGCGAACAGGTGGTGCCCGATGCCGACAGGCCAGCCCCAGACGTTCCGGCCGTAGAAGCGGTACAGCGCGTCTTCGGTCCGGACGCCGATGAAGGCCGGTGTCAGGTAGTCGACGACGCCCTCGACGCCGGGGACATCGAGATACACCCGGTCGCCCACGGCCTTCGCACCTATCGCCGCCCGGACGGCCTCGAACGCCTTCGGAGCCTTCGACGCTTCGGGGGCGTTGGCCTTGAAGTACTTCGCCTGACGCCGGTTGAAGTGCTTCAGGTACTCGCTCAGCGAGTGGTAGTAGAACGACGTGTGCTGCCGGCACGCGTCGTATTCGACGTCCCAGTCGTCGAGGACGGTGGTGTGTTCGTAGCGCAGATACGTGCCCCCGTCCTTCGGTTCGAGGACGTATTCGAGCGTGTTGAACCAGCCGCTCTCGTCTTCCGCGTAGGTGACGAAGCGCTGTGACGGCTTCCAGACGGTGACCATGCCGCCGTCCGGGGTGAGGCCGGACTCGGCGCCGCCGTCGCGGGGTTCGTACTGGATCGGCCAGAGCCAGCCGCCGCTGCCCGTGGTGATCGCGGCCCAGCTGTCCGCGGGTGTGGTGGGGAGGAAGCCCTCGAAGCGGACCTCGGATTCCTTCGCCATGACTGTCCCTCTCTCGTATGCCTTCACAAGAGCGACGCCTGGCCAGGGGCGCTTTCGACAACCGGATCGCGTTTAGCCCGCTAAAGTCGACGTGGCGCGTGTCACATTCTGGAGTGTCGAAGTGTGCCGGCAGCGGCGTCCCAGGGGGAGCCCCCGAAGGCAACGACCCGAGGAGAGCGACATGCGGCAGAACACGATCGACGAGATCCTGAACCGCCCACTCAGCCACGAACTCCCGGCCCGTGACCTGGCCCGCCTGGCCTACACCGCGCTCGACGGCACGCCGCGCGCGATCCCGATCGGCATCCACTGGAACGGCACGGAGATCGTCATGTGCACCTCGACGAACGCCCCGAAGCCGCCGGCGCTGCGCCGCAGCCCCGCCGTCGCGCTGACGATCGACACCGAATCGCACCCACCGAAGGTCCTGCTCCTCCGCGGCACCGTCGAGCTGGACTACGTCGACGGCATCCCCGATGAGTACCTCCAGTGGAACGGCACCTACGAGATGACGCCCGAGCAGCGGGTCGAATGGTAGGAAAACGTGCGGTCGCTCTACGACGGCAAGGTCCGCGTCGTGCTGACCCCGACCTGGGGCAAGCTCATCGACTTCGAGACCACCCTGCCTTCCGCCGTCGAGGAGCTCATCCGCCGGAAGGGTGCCTGAACATGACACTCAAGAAGCTGGAACACGTCGGTGTCGTGGTCAACGATCTCGACGCGGCCAAGGAGTCCGGGCGGACATCGCGCTGCTGCGCCCGCCGGACGGTCACGGCGGTCTGGAACTGATCAAGTACCCGGAGTTCCGCTTCCTCTATGACTGGCTGCACGGTGAAGGCGGCACCGCCGCACCCGCGTTCCGGCGGTACCACCCGGCTCCGCTTCCTCGCTAGGGCTGAGCGCGGAACCGGTCCGTCGCCGCCAGCAACGCGGCCAGGATGCCGGGCTCGTCGTACACGTGCCCGGCGTCCGGCACGATCACCAGTTCCGACTCCGGCCACGCCTTGTGCAGGTCCCACGCGGAAACCGCGGGCGTGGCGAGGTCGTACCTTCCTTGCACGATCACGCCGGGAATGTCCTTCAACGCGGCGGCGTCTCGGATCAGCTGCCCCTCCTCGAGCCACCCGTTGTGCACGAAATAGTGGTTCTCGATGCGCGCGAACGCCAGCGCGTACTCCGGCACGGCGAAATCCGCCACCAGTTCGGGGCGGGGGAGCAGCGTCCCCGTCGCGCCCTCCCAGGTGCTCCACGCGACGGCGGCGGGCCCGTGCACCGCGGGATCGGGGTCGGCGAGCAGCTTCGCGTACAGCTCGACGGGATCGCCGTCGAGCCCGGCGATCGGCGCCGTGAACTGCTCCCACAGGTCCGGGAAGACGTTCGCCGCGCCACCCCGGTAGTACCAGTCCACTTCGGACGAACGCAGCGTGAACACCCCGCGCAGCACCAGCTCCGACACGCGTTCCGGGTGCTTCTCGGCGTACGCCAACGCCAGCGTCGACCCCCAGGATCCGCCGAACACCTGCCACCGCGAGATGCCCAGCGACTCCCGCAAGCGTTCCATGTCGTCGACGAGATGCCAGGTCGTGTTCGACGAAAGATCACCGGACACCGAAGCGTGCGGCAGCGACCGCCCGCACCCGCGCTGGTCGAACAGGACGATCCGATAGGCGGACGGGTCGAACAGCCGGCGGTGCGACGGTGAGCAGCCGCCACCGGGCCCGCCGTGCAGGAACACCACGGGCTTGCCGCCGGGGTTCCCGCATTCCTCCCAGTACACGAGGTTGCCGTCACCGGTGTCCAGGTGGCCTGACGCGTAGGGCTCGATCTCCGGGTACATGGGCCTATCGTCGGACACGCGGCGCGGTTCACGGAGGCCCGGTCCCGGTTCGTGTGACAACAGGCGATAGTCGGCGTCGCTGTCTTGGTTGACCTGGTGTTCCTCGGCTGATTACAGCTGATAGGTCGCGTCTCGGAACCTTCAGCCGCAGAATTGTGGGTCGCGTGGTCATTCGATGTCGACTCCGACCGGGCTTGGACAGGGTGGATCAGTCGGAGCGTGGTCCCAGGAGTCTGCTGCGGATGCCGTCGAGGTCGGTGTTGCCGACACCGGTAGCGAGGAGATATCGCTCGACGTCGAGGCCCTCTAGGGTGCTCAGGATGACGGCTTGAGTTGTGGTGCCGCGGTTGGTGAGGATGGACTGGATGATCGGTCCTTGGTCCTCGGTGCCCATCGCGGCGAACAGGGGTTTCAGGGCCTCGGTGGACAGGTCGTAGTCCGTTGCGATGGCCTCCGGCCGGACGTCGGCCAGCGCCAACAGCAGGAGGGTGATCAGGCCGGTGCGGTCTCGGCCTGCGCCACAGTTGAACAGGACACCGCCGGGTCTGCAGTGGGCGAGCGCAGTGATGACAGCGGCGCACCGGCCGGCTTTCCGTTCGAGGAAAAGACGGTAGTAGAGCGGACTGCCGTTGAGTTGCTCACTGTTGATGTGCTGCCAGAACTCGATGTCCTCGATATCGTCGAGGGGTACCTCGATGCGGTCGACGCCGGTCGGTGTGATTGCACCTGCGGTGGTGGCAATGAATTGCGCCGAGCCCGCCAGCGCTGTCGGGGACTTTGCCGTTGCAGGCCGGACCTCGTCCACCGGATTGTCGCGCCTGGGACCAGCCCTCGTCGGTGACAAAACGAAGATCAGCCGCCCTGAAGAAAGCGCCGTAACGAGTTGCATGGCCCGACCTGGTCGGCAAGCCGCCAAGATCTCTGGTGTTGTAGAAGCCTTCCCAGGTCACTGCTCTGCTCGTACTCATGGTTGAGCATTCTTCCCTCGGTCCGCCGGACGCGGCTCGGGTTAGGACACGCCCGTGACCTGACCGGACCACTCGCACGGAGCAGCGTCACAGTGGGCCGACTACGACCCCAGCCGGGGACTCAAGCGAATCAAACCCGAGCCGCGGACCGAGGGGCTACCTGTCGATCACAGGGGCCAGTCAGCAATCACAGGCACCTCAGGCAGAGTGACCTCGGCCGCTTCCATGCCCACTGGCGCCTGTCGGCACAGCTCGCTTGACAACCGCTGCGCCACCCGGTCTACGATGGAGTCATCGAACAAGCGTTCGAAGTGCCGCCTTCCCCGTGGCACGCCGGTGCCGTCCACAAAGGACGGTCTAGGTGTCGTGGGGAGGCGAGGTCCGGTGACAGCGGAGGTGGTCGAGGCGCGGGCCTTGCCGTTGGCGAGGCTGGCGGCTTTGCCAGGTGTGAGCACGGCCAGTGGCGTGGCTTCCGCGGCCGAACACGCGAGGACGACGGGAAGGGTGCTCCCGGTGTCCCCGGCGTTGTCCGGTCTGCTGCCCGCCGCGGGGCTCCGGCGCGGGAGCACCGTTTCGGTGCTGGGGTCCACGTCACTGATGCTCACCCTGCTGGCCGCCGCGACCGCCGGCGGTGCGTGGGCGGTCGCGGTCGGCCTGCCCGCGCTCGGGGTGGTCGCCGCCGCGGAACTCGGGGTCGAGGTGGGCAGGCTGGCGCTGGTCCCCCGTCCCGGTGCCGAGTTCCCGGCGGTGACCGCGGCCCTGCTCGACGGCTTCGACCTCGTGGTCGTCGGTCCGGGGCTCGCCCGGCCCGAGGTGGCGAGAAAGCTGTCCGCCCGCGCGCGCAACCGTGGTTCGGTGCTGCTTTCGCTGGGCTCCTGGCCCGGTGCGGAGGTCGAACTGAGCCGCCGTCGCTCGCGCTGGACGGGCTTCGAGGGCGGTGGCGCGGGCTACCTGCGCACCCGTGAGGTGGAGGTACGGGCGGGTGGCCGGGGTGCGGCCGCCCGGCCGATGTCGGCCTTGCTGCGATTTCCCGGCCAGGGCGAGGTCGAGCGGGCCGACTTCCCCACGACCAGGTGGGGGACGGCGTGAACCCACCCGTGCGCATGCTGGTGCTGTGGTGCCCGGACTGGCCCGCGGTCGCCGCCGCGGCCGTCGCGGGCGAACCCGTCGGCCGTCCCGCCGCGGTCTTCTCGGCGAACCGCGTGGTCGCCTGCACCGCGGTGGCCAGGGGATACGGCGTCCGCCGCGGGATGCGGCGGCGCGAGGCCCAGTCCTGCTGTCCGGAGCTGGCGGTCTTCGGCGAGGACGACGGTCGTGACGCCCGGCTCTTCGAGTCCGTCGCACGGGCGGTGGAGGAGCTGGCCGTCGGTGTCGAGGTGGTACGCCCGGGGATCGTCGCCGTCCCGGTCGACGGCGCGGCCGGTTACTTCGGCGGTGAGCACGGCCTTCTCGAAAGACTCGTGGACGAGGTGTCCGTGGCGGCGGGAGTGGAAAGTCAGGTCGGCGTCGCCGACGGCCTGTTCGCCGCGACGCTCGCCGCCCACCGTTCGACGCTGGTCGAACCCGGTGGCACGGCGGAATTCCTGGCCCCGTTGCCCATCCGCGAGCTCGATCAGCCCGAGGCGGGCCGCGCCGAGCTGGTCACCTTGCTCAAACAGCTCGGCCTGCACACGCTGGGCGCCTTCGCGGCGCTCGACGAAAGCGACGTCTCCGCGCGCTTCGGGGCGGAGGGTGTGCTCGCGCACCGGCTGGCGCGAGGACGGTCCGAACGTCCGCCGTCGCGTCGACGGCCGCCACCGGAACTCTCCCTGGCGAAGGCGTTCGACCCGCCGATCGACCGGGTCGACGCCGCCGCGTTCGTGGCGAAAGGACTCGGCGAACGCTTCCACGCCGGGCTCGCCGCGCACGGGCTGGCCTGCACCCGGCTCGGCATCTACGCCACCACCGAGACCGGCGAACAACTCGGCCGGGTGTGGCGCTGCGCCGAACCGCTGACCCCGCTCGGTGTCGCGGACAGGGTGCGCTGGCAGTTCGAAGGCTGGCTGAAGGTCCGGGACACCTCGGCGCGTCCCCACTCCGGCGTCGTGCGGTTGCGGCTGGAGCCGGAGGAGACGGTCGAAGGGCGGTCGCTCCAGCTGGGGTTGTGGCAGGCGGGTGCGACGGGTGTGCTGCGTCCGTCCACAGAGGACGAAAGTCTGTCCGGTGAACGTGCCGGCCGCGCGCTGGTGCGGGTGCAGGGGTTGCTCGGCCCGGAGAGCGTCTTCACCGCGGTGCTCGACGGCGGTCGCGATCCCGCCGAGCGGGTCCGGCTGGTGCCGTGGGGCGACAGGCGGGAGAAGTCGGCGCAGGCGGACGCGAACTGGGCAGGGCGGCTCCCGTCGCCCTCCCCGGCGACGGTGTTCGCCCGCCCGGTACCCGCTCAAGTGCTGGACGAGAACGGGCGCGTCGTGGAGATCACCGCGCGGCGCCGGGTCACCGCCGCTCCGTTCCTCGTGAGTTTCGAGGGTGGTGAGCCGCGTGAGGTCATCGCCTGGGCCGGGCCGTGGCTCGTCGGTGTCCGGGCCGGAGCGGGGCACGCCCGGTCGGGGACCCGGATGCGGGTGCAGGTGCTGCTGGCCGACGGGCAGGACGCAGAAGAGGCGGTGCTGCTGCGCTTCGAGCACCACAAGAATCCGATGTGGACACTGGAAGGGAAGTACGACTGACCATGGACGAGGAGTACACGCGGCTGGTGCGACGCTGGCTGGAGGAACCGGCCATCCCGGTGCAACGTGCCGAGTTGGACACCGCCTGGGCGGCCCGCGTCCCGCGCGCGGAAGTGTTCGTCCCCGCGCCGAGAACCTCGACCGAGAACCGGTGACCGATGGGCTGGAACAACCCTCCGCGGCCATGGAAGGACCTCGCCCGCGAGCTCGCGGGCGAGGTGCCGCCCGGCGACGGCGGGGACAGCCCCGCCTGGAGTGCCAAACGGCAGGGTTATCAGCCGCCCGCGGATCTGACCGGGCTGATCGGTGACGACGACGGCGCCACCGCGCACCGGGTGCCGTACGCCGAACTGCACTGCCATTCGAACTTCAGCTTCCTGGACGGGGCGAGTCATCCCGAGGAGCTGGTGGAGGAAGCGGCGAGGCTGGGCCTGGACGCGATCGCGCTCACCGATCACGACGGCATGTACGGAGTGGTGCGCTTCGCCGAGGCGGCGAGGGAGCTGGGCGTGCACACCGTCTTCGGCACGGAGCTCAGTTTCGGCCTTTCAGGGCCGCAGAACGGGTCCGCCGACCCCGAGGGCGAGCATCTGCTCCTGCTGGCCAAGCAACAGGACGGGTACCTGAGCCTGAACCGGGCGATCACCGCCGGCCAGCTGTACGGCTTCGACAGGCAGTCGTTGTCCCCCAAGGAAAGGGCGGAGAAGGGCAGGCCGGTCTACGACCTGCGCGCGGTCGCCGAAGAGGTACGCGGGAAGTGTGTGGTGCTCACCGGTTGCCGCAAGGGCGCGGTGCGCAAGGCGCTCGTCACCGAAGGCCCCGCCGCGGCCGTCGTGCGGCTGAAGGAACTCATCGACTGCTTCGGCCGGGAGAACGTCTACGTCGAGCTCATCGACCACAGCCTTCCCTTGGACAGCACGCACAATGATCTGCTGAGCGAGATGGCCGACGAGTTCGGCCTGCCGACGGTGGCGACCACGGCCGCGCACTACGCCCGGCCGGAGCGAGCTCCGCTCGCCGACGCGCTCAGCGCCATCCGCGCCCGGCGAGGCTTGGAGGACATGGAGGGCTGGCTGCCCGCCGCGGGGACGGCGTTCCTGCGGTCGGGGGAGGAGATGGCCGAGATCTTCGAGCGGTACCCGGGCGCGGTGCAGCGAGCGGCGCTGCTCGGCCGGGAGTGCGCGTTCGAGCTCCATCACATCAAACCGGAACTGCCGCCGTTCGCCGTTCCGGAAGGCCACACCGAAGCGTCCTACTTGCGGTACCTCACCGAGAAAGGCGCGGAGGAGCACGAGAAGAACAAGGACGAGGAGTACCGCGAAAAAGCCAGGAAGCTGATCGACCACGAACTGGACATCATCGAAGAACTGGGCTTTCCCGGCTACTTCCTGATCGTCTGGGACATCGTGAACTTCTGCCGGGCCAACAAGATCCTCTGCCAGGGCCGGGGATCGGCCGCGAATTCGGCGGTCTGTTACGCGCTCGGCATCACCAAGGTCGACGCCGTGCGCTACGGCCTGCTCTTCGAACGCTTCCTCGCCCCGGATCGCGACGGTTACCCGGACATCGACCTCGACATCGAATCCGATCGCCGTGAGGAGGCGATCCAGTACGTCTACGAGAAATACGGGCGGCTGAACACCGCGCAGGTGGCGAACGTGATCACCTACCGGGCCCGGTCCGCGGTCCGGGACGCGGCGCGGGCACTCGGGTACTCGCCAGGCCAGCAGGACGCGTGGAGCAAGCAGATCGACCGCTGGGGTGCGTTGCGCGCCACGGAGAAGGACCACGATCACGACATCCCCGAAGAGGTCGTGGAACTCGCCTGCGCGCTCGAAGACTTCCCGCGGCATCTGGGCATCCATTCCGGCGGGATGGTGATCTGCCGTCAGCCGGTGAGCGAGGTCGTCCCGATCGAATGGGCCCGTATGGAGAACCGCAGTGTCGTGCAGTGGGAGAAGGACGACTGTGCTGCAGCGGGGCTGGTCAAATTCGACCTGCTCGGCCTCGGAATGTTGTCGGCCCTGCATTATATGATCGATCTGGTTCGTGACCACAAAGGGGAAGAGGTCGACATCTCCGAATTGGATCTCAAGGATCAGAACATCTACGAAATGCTCTGCCGCGCCGATGCGATCGGTGTCTTCCAGGTGGAGAGCCGTGCGCAGCTGGCCACGCTGCCTCGCTTGCGTCCCAAGACGTTCTACGATCTGGCGGTCGAGGTCGCGCTCATCCGCCCCGGCCCGATCCAGGGTGGTTCGGTGCATCCCTACATCCGGCGCAAGAACGACCAGGAGAAATGGGATTTCGACCATCCGAAACTGGCCAACGCGCTGGGAAAGACCCTCGGTGTCCCGTTGTTCCAGGAACAGATGATGCAGATCGCCCTCGATATCGCCGATTTCATGCCGGCGGAGGCGGATCAGTTGCGCCATGCCATGGGGGCGAAACGTTCCGAACAGAAGATGGAGCGGCTCAAACGGCGCTTCCTCGAAGGCGCCGCGAAGAACGACATCGAGGACGAGCTCGCCGAGAAGATCTTCGGCAAGCTCAAGGCGTTCGCGAATTTCGGCTTCCCGGAGAGTCACGCGCTGAGTTTCGCCCTGCTGGTGTTCGCGAGCGCGTACTTCAAGTACTACCATCCGGACGCGTTCCTGGCGGGTTTGCTGCGTGCGCAGCCGATGGGGTTCTACTCGCCGCAGTCGCTGGTGGCCGACGCGCGGCGGCACGGGGTGCCGGTGCTCGGCCCGGACATCAACGCGAGTCTTCCGCACGCGACGCTGGAACCCTTGCCGGAAGGGGGAGAACTGCTCGCCGTGCGGGGTGGCCTGTCCACGGTGCGGATGATCGGCGAGAACCTGGCGAAGAAGATCGTCGAGGAGCGGGAACGCGGCGGCCCGTTCGCGGGTCTGTCCGAGGTCGCCCGGCGGGTGCGGCTGACCAAACCGCAGGTCGAGGCGCTGGCCGCGGCCGGTGCCTTCGGGTGTTTCGGCGAGAGCAGGCGAAGCGCGCTCTGGGCGGCGGGCGCGGTCGCCGACGAAAGCCCGGAGAAACTGCCGGGACTCATCACCGGGGCCAAGGCTCCGATGTTGCCGGGGATGGACGAAATCGACATCGCGGTCGCGGACGTCTGGGCCACCGGGGTGTCGCCGGACAGCTTCCCGACCCAGTTCATCCGGGAGCACCTCGACGAACTCGGCGTCGTCACGGCGGCGGGCCTGCGCGGGATCCCGCACGGCGCGCAGGTGCTGACCGGTGGCGCGGTGACCCATCGCCAGCGGCCGGCGACCGCGGGCGGCGTCACCTTCATGAACCTCGAGGACGAGACGGGGATGATCAACGTCATCTGCACGATGGGGGTGTGGCAGCGCTATCACCGGGTCGCCCGCGGCAGTCCCGCGCTGCTGGTCCGGGGCGTGGTCGAGCGCACGGGCGAGGTGGTGAACGTCCTCGCCGAACAGATCAGGCACCTGCCGCTGCGGATCACCGCCAAGTCCCGCGACTTCCGCTGAAGTCCCTTGACGATCACCTGGCGGCCGTGCTGAAGTGTTCCCAGCGTCGCAGTGCACCCGGCAAAGAGACCGTCGCGGGCATGGAGGCGCCGGACCATGGGAAATCATGGAAACCCCTTCTCGAACGGACGGCCGGTTGACGGCGTTCGGAAATCAACTCGTTCAGGTTCACAACTGGCTGCGTAAAGAGCTGGCCGCACTGCACGACGACCTCGAATCGGTCGCGGCCGGGCGCGCGGAGCGGCTGCGAGATCTTCGGGCTCATTGCCTCACCTTCTGCTCGGCGCTGACCAGGCATCACACCGGGGAAGACGGTGGCGCTTTCCTTGTGCTGGCGGAGAAATTCCCCGAATTGCGGTCGTCGCTCGAAGAGCTCGCGCACGACCACGAGGTCATGACCGGGATCATCGAACGGCTCGAAGAGCTGGTCGCCGGTGTCGGCCCCGGGTCGAGTGAGGCCGAGATCCTGCACGTCCAACGGGAACTGGACGGCCTCACGGCGATCATGGAGACGCATTTCCGCTACGAAGAGAAGCGGATCGTCGAGGTGCTCAACTCGCTGGACATGCCGGAGTGGCAGGAGTCGAAGCCGCCCTTTCTGCTGAAATCGCACTAGGACACGATCTGTCCTATACGGGCTCTAGCGTTCTTCTCATCGCACACGACGACTGAGGAGAACCCCGATGAGCAACCCGATCCCCGATGGCTACCACTCGGTCACCCCGTGGATCATCTCGCGCGACACCGCGAGCGTGATCGACTTCTTGAAGCGGGTCTTCGATGCGGAGCCGATCGGTGAACCGGTGTACGTCGAAGGCGGGAAGATCGGGCACGCCGAGGTCCGGATCGGCGACTCGGTCGTCATGCTGTTCGACTCGCGTGACGACTGGGTCGACACCCCGGCGTATCTGCGGCTCTACGTGGAGGACAGCGTGGAGACGCAGCGCCGGGCGGTCGAGGCGGGCGCCGAAGAGGTGACGAGGCAGACCGAACTCTTCTTCGGCGACCGTGTCGGCCGGGTCCGCGACCCGTTCGGCAACCTGTGGTGGATCCAGACCCGGCTGGTCGACCTCGACTATCCGGAGATGGAGCGCCGGATGAACGACCCGAAGTTCATCGAGGCCATGCGCTACGTCTCCGGCACGGAGATCATCCCCAGTCGCTGAAGTCGGTAGGGTGGCGACAGCGACGCGGAGGTGAGCCGGTGGATCGCCACCCACTCCGGGGCAACCCCGGGGGGCACGAAGACAGCGAGACAAGGCGTCCCGCGCGAGGGCGGCACGCTCCGCGTGCGAGTCCGCGCGGATGACAGGAGAAAGAGTCACCTCCGCGTCGCTCCTCGAACCCCTGCCGTCGGTCTGGCGATTCCAGGTGGCCCGCTGGGCGACCTTCGACGACTGCGCTGCCGCCCTCGACCTGACGCCCGGCGAACTCTCGTGGTTCGCCGACGCGAGGAGCTGGAACAGGTGTGCGGCCGATCCGATCCGGCACTACACCTACCGCTGGATCCCGACCGCTTCGGGCGGCGTGCGGCTCATCGAGCGGCCGAAGCCGCGGATCGCCGAACTGCAACGCCGGATCGTGCGGCACGTCGTCGACGCGCTGCCGGTGCACGAGGCCGCACACGGATTCCGGCGCGGCCGGTCGCCGCTGTCGTGCGCGGCACCCCACGCCGGCCGCGAGACCGTGGTCAGGATGGACCTCGAAGGGTTCTTCCCGGCGGTGTCCGCGCGCCGGATCTCGGCGCTGCTCGCACTCGCCGGCTATCCGCCCGCCGTGGCGGAAGCGCTGGCGGGCGTGCTCACCACGGCCGTTCCGCCGGATGTCCTCGCCACCGTTCCCGGGGGACGGCGGGACCCGGCGCGCGTGCGGCTGCTCAACAACCTGGCGGCCACGCATCTTCCGCAGGGCGCGCCATCATCGCCCGCGGTCGCGAACGCGGTCACGCACCATCTGGACCGCCGGCTCGGCGGCCTCGCCCATGCGCTGGGCGCGGTCTACACGCGATACGCCGACGATCTGGCGTTCTCCGGTGATTCCCTGCCGCTGCACCGGTTGCTGCCAGGGGTCCGGCGGATCGTGACCGACGAGGGGTTCCGGCTCAGGGACGACAAGACGTCGATCGCCGCCGCGCACCAGCGGCAACGGGTCGCGGGACTGGTGGTCAACAGCGCGCCCGCCGCGACGCGGGCCGACTACGACGCCCTGCGCGCACTGCTCCACAACTGCGCCCGGACCGGCCCGGAGGAGCAGAACCGGGCCGGTCATCCGGACTTCCGCGCCCATCTGCTCGGCCGGATCGGCTGGATCGCCGCGTCGTCCGAGCGCCGGGCGGCGAAGCTGCGCGCCTTGTTCGGCGGGATCACCTGGACGTGAACGGGTATGCGATCCTGGACGGGTGATCGAGACCGCGGAGGACTACCGAGAAGCCGTTCTTTCCCAGCAATGGTGGGAAAAACGCAGTTTCGTCGGCTGTGATTTCACCGAAGCCGACCTGCGCGGGCTGCGTACCCAGGGCTGCACCTTCGACCAGTGCGACTTCACCAAGGTCGACTTCGAAGGCTCGCGCCACGAGGCGTCCGCGTTCCGCTCGTGCACCTTCGATCGCAGTGTGCTGGCGAGCACGCGGTGGAGCTCCTGCTCGATGCTCGGATCGTCCTTTGTGGACTGCCGATTCCAGAAGGTCGCCTTCACCGAATGCGATCTCTCGCTGGTCTCGCTCGGCAAGGCACGATTGTCCAAAGTGGACCTGGGGGGCCTGCGGCTGCGCGAGGCGAACCTGCTCGAAGCGGACCTGACCGGCGCCGACCTGCGCGGTGCGGACCTCACCGGCGCCCGGCTGGCGGGCGCGAAACTCGAAGGCGCGGACCTGCGCGGCGCGCGGCTCGACGCCAACGGCCTGGTGCAGGCGAACCTCTCCGGTGTCCACGTGGACACCGAGACCGCGATCGCCTACGCCGCCGCGCACGGCCTCGTCATCCACTGACCCCAGATGCAATGAAGGGGCCTTTCATCGCAAAATTTGCGATGAAGGGCCCCNCGATCTCTTCCCTCGACTGAGCCGAGGGAAGGGGGCCTTCACGCGCGTTGATGAGGTCAGGAAGCCATGGCGGGGGCCAGCCGGGCCTCGCGGCGGTCCATGCCGCCGGACACCACGGCCAGCGAGAGCCCCAGCACGGCCAGCGACGCGCCGACCCAGTTGGGCGCGACCAGGCCGAGCCCGCCCGCGATCACCAGGCCGCCCAGGTAGGCGCCGATGGAGTTCGCGATGTTGAACGCCGACTGCACGGCGGCGGAGACCAGCGACGGCGTCCCGCCTGCCTTCTCCATGATCCGGGCCTGCATCATCGGGCCGATCATGAACCCGGCGAGGCCGACGAAGAAGATCGTCACCGCCGCGCCGACCTTGCCGTTCGCGGTGAAGGTGAAGATCGCCAGCACCGAAGCGAGCCCGATCAGCGAGACGTAGAGGCTCGGCATCAGCGCCTTGTCGGCGAGCCTGCCGCCGAGGTAGTTGCCGATCGTCATGCCGACCCCCGCCAGCGAGAGCAGCAGCGTGACGTCGGACGGCGAGTAGCCGGTGACGTCGGTCAGCATCGGCGCGATGTAGGACAGGCAGGCGAACACGCCGCCGAGGCCGAAGGTGACGATCGCGAGCGCGAGCCATACCTGCGGGCGGCGGAAGGCGCCGAGTTCGCCACGCAGCGACGGCTCGACCGGTTTGCCCTGGTGGGGGACCAGTTTCGCGATCGCGGCCATGGCGAGCAGGCCGATCACGGCGACGACGCCGAAGGTCGCGCGCCAGCCGACCTTCTGGCCGAGCAGCGTCCCCAGCGGCACGCCGACGACGTTGGCCAGGGTCAGGCCCATGAACATCATCGAGACGGCCTTCGCGCGTTCGCCCGGCTTGGCCAGGCTGGACGCGACGACCGCGCCGGCGCCGAAGAACGCGCCGTGCGGCAGGCCGGCGAGGAAGCGGAAAGCGACGCCGAACTCCTGGTTCGGTGAGAGCGCGAAGAGGGCATTGCCCAGCGTGAACAGCCCCATCATCGCCAGCAGCATCGTCTTGCGCGGCAGGCGGACGGCGGCGGCGGTGAGCAGCGGGGCGCCGACCACGACACCCAGCGCGTAGCCGGAGATGAGGTAACCGGCAGACGGGATCGACACGCCGAAGTCCGCGGCGGCTTCGGGCAGCACGCCCATCATGACGAATTCGGTGGTCCCGATGCCGAAGGCACCGATGGCGAGCGCGAGCAGCGCGACGGGCACGGCTCTCCTTCCGGGGTCGTACTTGGGTAAACGATTACTCGCCCAGCGTCGCGGATGGGGAGCTGAATCGATTTAGGTCTCAGGCGCAAAAGAAGACAGCGCGTGCGGCCCCGCTGTCCTGCGTTCAGTTCAACCGATCGAGGGTGCCTTTGTCATCCCGGTTTCGGGTGAGGCTGACCACCCTCAGCGGCGGGCGGCGAGCACGCCCTGGAGCAGGCCGGGGAAGAGTTCGTCGAGATCCTTGCGGCGCAACGAGTTGTAGCGCGCGGTGCCCTGCTGGCGGCCCATGATGATGCCCGCTTCGCGCAGCGTGCGCAGGTGATGGGTGAGTGTGGACTTGGTCACGGCGACGTCGAATCCGCTGCACGAGATCTCGGTGCCGGGTTCGGCCAGCTGGCGGACCATGTCGAGCCGGACCGGGTCCGCGAGCGCGGCGAGGACCGCCTCGATCCGGATCTCGTCCTGATCGGGATAGACGTACTGCTGCGTCGCGGCCATCCGTCCATAGTACGACGCCCCTCGAACTTCCGGCGAGTTCGTAGTACGGTCTCCATCGAACTACGACAACCATCGAACAACGACCCCCATGTCGCCTTTAGCGGCCTGATCGCGATCCGGCGCCGACCTGCGTTTCGCGGGCTAATCGCGATCTGAAGGGTCTGGAGCTGGGGAGTCATGACTTTCGCACCACCCAGGACCGCGGTGCTGGCGCTCGGTACGTTCGCGGTCGGCACCAGCGGCTACGTCGTCGCCGGGCTGCTGCCGGCGCTGACCGGCGAGCTCGCGGTCTCCGAGACGGCCGCCGCGCAGCTGGTCACCGCCTTCGCCATCGCGTACGCGGTCGGCTCACCGCTGTTCGCCGCGGTCACCGGCCGCTGGGAGCGGCGCACGCTCCTGGTCGCCGCTCTCGTCGTCACCGCCGTCGGCAACGCCCTCGCCGCTCTCGCGCCCGGCTACGTCACCCTGCTCCTCGCCCGGGTCGTCACCGCGATCGGCGCGGCGGTCTTCACCCCGGCCGCGAGCGCCGTCGCCGCCGAACTCACTTAGCCGGAACGCCGGGGCCGCGCGGTCGCGCTCGTCTTCGGCGGGCTCACTGTCGCGACGATCCTGGGCGTGCCGCTCGGCAGCGTCCTTTCGCAGAGCGTCGGCTACCAGGCCGTCTTCGCACTCGTCGCGGCCTTCTCGCTTCTCGGCGCCTTCGCGGTCCGGCTGGTCCTGCCCGCCGTCCCGGCGCCACCCCCGGTCCGGCTGGCCGAACGGTTCACCGTCGCCAAGGATCCGCGCGTCCTCGCCATGCTCGGCGCGACCGTGCTCGGCTGCCTCGCCGCGTTCTCCGTCTACACCTTCATCTCGCCGGTCCTGTCCGCCACCGCGGGTGTCCACGGCACGACGGTCAGCCTGCTGCTGTTCGTCTACGGCGCGGGCGGCGCGCTCGGCAACGTCCTCGGCGGCCGCGCGACCGATCGCTGGGGCGCCAGGGGACCGCTGCTGGTCGTGTTCGGCGGGATCACCGTGGTGCTCGCGCTGCTGCCGCTGGTGGCGACCACCGTCGCGGGCGCGGCCGTCGTCCTCTTCCTGTGGGGCCTGGCCACCTGGTCGGTCAACCCGCCGATCCAGCACCGGCTGATCGAGTTGTCCAAGCACAACGCCGGGCTCGTCCTCTCGCTCAACGCCTCCGCGATCTATCTCGGCGTCGGCCTTTCCGGCCTGGTCGGCGGAGCGGTGCTGAGCGGCGGCGGGCCGCTCCTGCTGCCCGAGATCGCGGCGGTGCTGACCGCGCTCGGCGCGGCCGTGGTCGTGGCGGGCTGGCGGAACCGCGTGCCGCGGCCCGCGTTGGCCGAGTGACGACTACTCGGCGCGGGTCTGGACTTCGCAGTCGGGGCCGGGGAACACCAGCCCTTCGTGTCCGTCCGCGAACCGGACGAGGTACGGCGGAGCACCGTGCTCGCCGCGTACCTCGAGGATCTCACCGTGTTGCTCTGCCGAGCCGACCGTGCGCCCGTGCACGTGGATCTCGTCTCCGACGGTCGCCTGCATGAGAAATCACCTCCGACGCTTACCAGGTTAGGAGCGTCGGGGTGATTCTCGCTACAGTGTCCTCATGATCCTCGCAATCCTTGGAGGCGCGACGCCTCACGTCCGGTGAGCCCGTCGATCCGGGTCCGCACGCCTTCGGAACTGCGTGCGGCCAGAAGAAGCAAAGCCCACTCCTGTTGGGGACATCTCGTCGCCGCGCCGCTGTGGCCACTGCACGGAGCGAACCTCGGCACCCTGCTGCGAACCTGTGACGCGGTGGGGGCCTGCCTCGCCGTGCCGCGGTTTCCGTGGGTGCCCGAGGCGCTGCGCCGGGGGAACACGTTGCGCCGTCCGGCTTGTGTGCACTGGGTGCACGATCCGCCGGGCTGGCTGGAGCGGGAAAGGGTGGCGGGCACGGCGATCGTCGGTGTCGAACTCGCCGACGAGGCCGTGCGTCTCGCCGATCTCGCGCCCGCACGGGGGCGGACGATCGCCGTGCTCGGCCACGAGCAGCAGGGCATTCCGCCGGACGCGCTCGACCTTCTCGACACCGTCGTCGAAATCCCCATGGTGGGCACCGGCGCGAGTCTCAACGTCGCCGTCGCCGGCAGCCTCGTCCTGTACAAATTGGCGGGACTGCTGTGACCGTCGCCGATAAGCTGCCCGGATGACCGACGTACTCGACAAAGTCGCCGGGAAAAGCGGCGAACTGGTGCTCCGCCGGGCCGGAGCCGACTTCGAGGTCATCGCCAACGGCGTCTTCCTGATGGACACCCGGAACGGTGAATCCGAACGGTTGCTCGTGTCGGTGGCGGCGGACCTGGTGCCGGGCAAGGCACGCATGCTGATCGGCGGCCTCGGCGTCGGCTATTCGCTGCGCGCCGCGCTGGACCATCCCGGTGTCGGCGAGATCGTGGTCGTCGAGCGCGAGCCCGCCGTGATCGGCTGGAACCGGGAGGGCCCGCTCCGGGAGGTCCACGACGACGCCCTGTCCGACGACCGGGTCACCGTCGTCGAGGCCGATCTGGTGAAGTGGTTGCGCCGGACGGAAGAACGGTTCGACGCGCTGTGCCTAGACATCGACAACGGTCCTGAGTGGACGGTCACCGACGGGAACGCGAAGCTGTACCGGGACGAAGGCCTCGACATGCTCGCCGCACGGCTTCGGCCCGGCGGAGTGCTCGGAGTGTGGAGCGCCGAGTCGGTGCCGTCGTTCGCGAAGCGGCTCCGGGCGCGTTTCGGTGAGGTGCGCGAGCTGAAGATCCCAGTGCCGCAAGGGGAGCCGGACGTGCTGTGGTTCGCGCGGGTGTAGCGGACGCCGTGCGGGTCAACGCCCGCTGGTGCGACACGGCATGCCGGACGGGCACTTTCACCGCCCGCGTCTGGAAGTCGGCGCGCCGGACACCGCCGTTGTACCCCGACGCGATGACCCTGACGCCGGACGCGACGGCGGCGGAGGTGCTGGACGGGATCGACACTTCGCCGGGCTGTGCGGTCAAGGACAGCTTCGGCTGCCTGGATCTTTCGCAGGCGGGCTTCGAGGTGCTCTTCGAGGCCACCTGGATCACCCGCACGGTTCGGCTGCCGCTCGAACCGGGCTGGGCCCGGGTCGGCGACCGGTTCGAAGATCCGTCCGTCGCCCTGTGGTCGAACGGGGTCGCCGGGGTGACGGCCAACCGGGACGGCGACTTCGCCGGACTGTCCAATTTGTACACTCAAGGCGACCTGGACGACGCCTGGCGCGGCGCGACCTCGGCCGTCGCGGCGAGCTTCCCCGGCTTGCCGATCACCGGTTACGAGCACGGCGAAGATCTCGACGCCGCCCTCCGCAACGGCTACACGGCCCTGGGGCCGCTGCGGGTCTGGCTGAAATGATCGCCGTATGGAGATCACGACCTGGCACCTCGAGCAGACCTCACCGGACGACCTGAGCGCCGCGAAACCGCCGGCCGTCCCGGTGACGGTCACCCGTGCCGAGCTGGTCAGCCCGGAACTGAACCGCTATCTCTACACCGCGGTCGGCGGCGACTGGTTCTGGATCGACCGGCTCGGCTGGACGTGGGCACAGTGGGTCGAGTGGCTGGACAGGCCGGGCGTCGAGACCTGGGTGGCCTACGCACAGGGGACGCCGTGCGGCTACTTCGAACTCGACGGCACTGTGGACGGCGAAGTCGAGCTCGCGTACTTCGGCCTGATGTCGTCCTTTGTCGGCAAGGGCGTCGGCGGGCACCTGCTGACCGTCGCGCTGCGGGAGGCCTGGGCGCTCGCGGAGCGCTGGCCGGGCAAGGCGACGACGCGCCGCGTCACGGTCCACACCTGCACCACGGACGGCCCGGCCGCGCTCAAGAACTACCAGGCACGCGGCTTCCGGCTGTTCCGCACCGAGGTCGAGCAGGCCGAACTGCCCGCCGAGACACCGGGACCGTGGCCGGGAGCGGGGAGGAAGTGAGGCTCACCGACCGGCCTCCTGCCCTGTCCTCGGTCCCTCCCAGCCGTGGCGGACGGCGATCTCCGCCGCCCGTTCGAACTCCGCCGGTCCCCACTTCGGGACCGGCATACCCGGCACGGCCGGATCTCCCGCCTCCTGGAAGAACTTCTCGAACCCGGCGGGGGTGTAGACGAAGATCGTGTGAGCGACGTGGGCGCTGATGTTCTTGAAGCAGTGCGGGGTGCCGCGGGGGACGAGCACGAAATCCCCCGCCTTGCCCAGGAACTGCTCGTCGCCGACGGTGAAACTCAGCTGGCCGGACAGGACGTAGAACGCCTCGTCCTCCTGCGTGTGGACGTGCAGCGGCGGACCGCTTCCCGGCAGGATCGAGGACTCCAGGACGGACATGGCGCCGTTGGTACTCTCGGCGCTCGCCTTCACGGTGTAGACATTGCCGTCGAACCAGGTCGTCGGCCCGTGGCCGGCGGGAACGAGCGCGGATGGTTCGGTCATGCTGCTCCTCAGTGATTGGACCATGGCCGGTCGGACTGGTACGGGCGCGCGGCGGTCTCCTGTTCGAACGGCGCGCCCGCGGGGATGTTGATCAACTCCAGCTGCATCCCCCACGGCGCCACGAAGTACACCCACCGATCTCCCGCGATCGGCCCGTCGGTGATCGTCTCCGGGTCGCCGAGGACCCGGACACCCGGTTGGGCTCGCAGATAGGCCGCGGCGGCGTCGACGTCCGTGACGTGGATCGCCAGATGGTGACCGCCCCAGTCGCTGTTGCGGGGAAGCTCGCGGCGCTGATCCGGCGCCGTGTACTCGAAGAGCTCCAGGTTGGTCACCGGCCCCAGCCTGAGCATGGCGACCCTGGCGACCGCCGCGGCGTCCACGGCGAGTTTGCGGGTCATCCAGTCGCCCTCCCGGTCCTGCACCGGGCCCTCGGTGTAGATCAGCTCCGCGCCGATGACCTCGACGAAGAACTCGATCGCCTGCTCCAGATCCGGAACGGTGTAGGCGACATGGTGCACCGCCCTGGCCCCGGGGATGCCCCGCCGCCGGGTCATGCCGCACCTCCGGGCACTTCGATCATCAGCCAGCTCAGGTGCTCCGTGCCCTGGTTCGCGAAACGGTGCACCGCACCGGCTCGGGTGGCGATCAGGTCGCCGGGGCGCAAATCGTGCCGCACCTCGTCGATACGCAGTTCACCTTCGCCTGCCAGCACGAAACAGAACTTGTCCGTACCGGCCCGCGTGTCCTCCTCACGGAAGGTGCCGGGTGGCAGCGAAGCCCAGTGGATGGCCTGCCAGGTGCTGCTCAGCCCGCCCCGGTCGATCAGCCGGTTCCCGGCGGCATCGGACCGGCCGCCGACGTCGGTGACGATCACCTCGTCCGCTTTCGTCTCCTGCAGCGTGCGAAGGATCTCCGCCGCACGGGCGAGTTCGGCGGCGGTGAGGTCGTTGAGGAAGCACGCCGCACCGATCCCGACCGGGATCGGCATACGTTGCAACCCGTCCCGGTGCCGGACCGTCTCCCGGAGTGCGTGTTCCAGCAGTTCGGCTTCCATCAACGGATGCCAGACGGGCAGGCGCAGCCGTCGCATGAGCCGGAAGATCCGTTCACGGTCCATTGTGGACACCAGGCCGCGGCCCTCGGCGAGCACCGTGGTCAGTGCCATGTCGATGGTCACGGCCTCGCCGTGCAGCAACGCGGGGAGTGCTCGCATCTCCAGCGTGGGACTGAACGAGTGACCGTAGTCGACCACCCGTTCCAGCTGCTTCTCCCACAGGTTCGGCTGCAACTCCTCCAGCATGCCGCCCACCGCCCGGCTGAACACCTCACTGGCGACGAGGTCGCCGGTCTGGGTCTGACCGGTGAGCCGCTCGGCGAGGAGCAACTCGGCGTGGTCCTCCAGCAGCTGGAACAACCTCACGTCCTTGATCAGCGCGATCTTGAGGATCTCCGCGAGGCCGTTGCTGATGTGCCGAGCGTCCACCGTGGCCAGGAAATCGCGGTCGAGCAGCGCCACCGTCGGCGCGAAGTACGAGCCGAGGCGGTTCTTGTGGCTGCCGTGGTTCACCCCGGTCTTGATGCCGACTCCGGCGTCGACCAGCCCGATCAGCGAAGTGGGGACCCGGACGTACGGGGTCCCGCGCCGGTACAGACTGCCGACCAGACCGACGATGTCGAGCACGACGCCGCCACCGATGGCGATGATCGGCTCGTTCCGGCGGGAGATACCGAACGCGTCGAGTCCGTTCACCACGGTGAACACCGACTCCATCGTCTTGGTCTCCTCGGAGACGGGCAGGACGCAGAGGCTGTATTCGATGTTGTGGTGCTCCAGGTACTTGCGCACGTTGTCGCCGTAGATGGCATAGACGTTGGCGTCGACCACGACGAACCGCCGAAGCCGTTCGGCGCGGACGGTGGTGCCCGCGTCCAATAGCGCCGGGTTGGACGGGTCGAGTACGCCGGTGGTCAGCTGGACGTCGTAGCCGACGGGCAGCTGGGCCTCGACCCGCCAGTGGTGGGCGGGGAAGCCCGTCTCCACCAGTTTCGATTCGACCGGTTGCATGTTCATGTCCTCGCGACCACTTCGTTGACGGCTGACTTCACTGCGGTGGCGACGGCCGCGATCTCGTCGGGTGACGAGAGCGGGGTGATGCCGAAACCGGCGCCGAGATAGCCGTCGACCACGCCGACCGACAGCGTGATCGACCGGCCGAGGATGTCGTCGGTACGGGGGAGCATGTGCGGCTCGTACCGCGCTTCGGTGGGATGGGCCGGGCAGCCGAAGGGATGTTCCGACGCGGTGGGCATGCGACGGCTGATCAGCTGGGGCATGTTCCCGTAGTAGTGACGGCCGGAGTCGATGAGCGTGGTGGTGCCGAGCTTGGCGGCCACCGCGCGCGCCGCCTCCACGGTCTCGAACCGGAGAACGAAGAAGGAGTGGCATTCGCCGTCCGGATCGTTGAGCTTCCGGCGCTCGACACCGGGCAGCTCGCCGATCGCCTCGGACAGCGCGGTCTTCTGCTTGCGCAGTGTTTCCAGGATGTTCTCGATCTTGCGCAGCTGACCGAGCGCGACGGCGCCGCTCAGTTCGTGCATCCGCAGGTTCAGCCCGAACAGCGAGTCGGCGTCGGCGATGCCGTGGCGCATCGGTTTGAACCCGTGGTCATGGAAGGCGAAAGCGCGTTCGTAGACGGCGTCGTCCGCGAGCGTGAGAAGCCCACCGTCACCACTGGTGATGATCTTGAACAGGTTGAGGGAAAAGGCGCCTGCGTCGCCGACGGTGCCGAGGGCACGGCCCCGGTACCGGCCGCCGGTGGCCTGGGCGGCGTCCTCGATCAGGAACAGGCCGTGGTCGTCCGCGATCCGGCGCAGCTCGTCCAGCGCGGCGGGTGCCCCCAGCATGTGCACCGCGAGGATGGCCTTGGTGGCGGGGGTGATCCGGCGCGTCACGTCCTCGGGGTCGAGGGTCAGCGACTCGTCGATCTCGGCGAGCACCGGGACCGCGCCGCGGTGGACGATGGCGGCGATGGAGGCGATGAACGTGTAGCCGGGGACGATCACCTCGTCGCCCGGGCCGACGCCCAAGGCCGCGAGCGCGGTGAGCAGCGCGGAGGTACAGCTGTTCACCGCCAAGCAGTGGCCGGCGCCGGTGCGCTGCTCGAATTCGCGTTCGAGCGTGAACACCATGGACGGTTCGGCGGTCTCGTCGAACCGGTACCTGTTGAGCTGCCAGGTATCCAGCGCGCGAGTGACCAACGCCTTCTCTTCATCACCGAGGAACAAGTAGCCGGGGCCGCTCATCTGTGCGCCTTTCCGCCGAGGATGGATGTGCAGTGCCGAGAATTCCGCGCGCCGCCCGCAAGGCCATCGCGACGCTGGTCAGGGTCGGGTTGCTCGCGTTGGGCGTCGGGATGAGGCCGTTTCCGCCGAGATAGAGGTTCTCGACGCCCCAGACCTTCGAGCCGGGGTCGACCACGCTGGTGTCCGCGTCGGTGCCCATCCGGGTGGTTCCCGCGATGTGCAACGGGAGGGTGGGAACGATGAAGCGTGGCTCGGAGCCGGGCAGGTACGTCCCGAGCGCGGCCGCGGCCCGCCGCAGGTCCGCCATCATCCGATGCTGCCGTTCGCGGTCTCGGTCGCTGAGCGAGAATTCGAAGCCGGGTCGCGGCAGGCCGAAGACGTCCTGCTCGGTGTCGGAGAACCACACCCGGTTCTCCGGACGCGGGTCGACGAGTCCGAACCAGCGCAGGTCGACCACCAGCCGGTTGTCGATCGCCGGATTCGGCACCGGATCGTCGTAGGGCAGGTCGCGATGGATCTGGCAGTGCCACGGACGGTCCGGTGACACCGGGATCCAGACGTTCGGGTCGGCGTCGTCCAGCGGGATGGGCAGGGGATCGGCGGGATGGCGTTCCCGGTGGGCGGCGACCCGCTCGGCGAACCGCTCATCGGCCGCCACGCGAGCGACCAGGTCGTCGCCGAGTACGACCTGGCAGAAGGCGACCGGCTGTTCGGTGAGGTAGCGGCCGAGCGCCGGCGGGCGGATACCGGAGGCGTACAACAGCTGTGGGGTGAGCACGGCGCCACCGGCGAGGACATACGTGCTCGCCGTGACCCGCAGCGTTCGCCAGTCGCGGTGGTCCTCGATCTCGGCGTACTCGATCCGCTCGCCGTCCGCCGACGGTACGAGGCGGCGGCACAGGTGCTGTTCCCGCAGCACGAACTCCTCCCCGCCACTCTCCGCGAGCGGACCGAGCACCGTGTCCGTTCCGGTCCAGTGCACGAGCCGGGGGTTGTCGGCGCGGCGCCGCGCCGCCATCGGGAGATGCCGCACTCCGTACGCGTCGGGCAGTTCCCGGTATTCCGAAGCGAGCGCGCCCAGGACGACTTGGTGTGAGACCGCGTTCGCCGTCAGGTCGGTTCCGGTGCCGAGCAGTGCCTCGGCGTCGCCGTAGAGCCGGTCCCACTCGGCGGCGGTGAAGGCGTCGGACAGTTCGACGGACGGGTGGTGCCGCGGGGTCACGCCGGTCCAATGGGTGGCCATTCCGCCGACCGCATACGTGGCGACGCCCGCGTCCAGGCTGATCAACCGGTCACGCTCCGCCGCATCGGCGCCTGGATTCGACAGCGGGTGCAGATGCCCGCGGACCAGGCTGCCGAAGCGCTCATGGCTGTGCTGGTAGGCGAAGTGGTTCTTCAGGTGCTCGCCCGGCCGGCTGGAGAGCTGCGGTCCGGCGTCCACCATCATGACGCTGCGCCCGCCTTCGACGAGCGTGCGCGCGAAGGTCGCGCCCACCGGCCCGGAACCGATGACGAGAACGTCGGCCTCGATACGCTGATGACTCATAGGGCCCTCCTTTCCTGGTCAGTCGGACGGTGTTCGGGTCGGCAACCGCAGGCTCACCGAAGCGGGCATCAACGCCAGGAACAGCATTTCCAGTGGGGAGTCGCCGATGTTCCGCCATCGGCCGGCCGCCGCGTGCGCGCAGAAGACCAGCTCGCCCTCTCGGGCAAGCAGCGGATCTTCGCCGTCTTCGACGAATTCGGCCTCGCCGCGGAGTACGAACCAGGCTTCCTCGATGTCGCCCCGGCCGCGTTCGTCGAGAACCGCCCCCGGTGCGAGCCGGACGAAATCGAAGGATTCGCATTCGCTGAACAACATCCCGCGGCGCCCGAGGCACCGCCACACCGCTTCGCCGGCGCTGCCGTCGACGGTCCGGGTGAGTCCGTCGCCGGAGTTGGAGACGATCATTTCGCACCACCCGCGTTCGCCGGGACGGCCAGGCTGACCACGAAGAACTCCAGCCCGTCCGGCCCGCTTTCGACCGTGACGGAACTCTGGAACGGCACCCCGACCGAGACCCCGTAGCGCAACGGGACCGTGGTGGAGGTGGACGTCGCGGACCCGATGCCGTCGAGCGTGAAAAGCACGTGCTCCTGCGCGTCGGCCACCAAGGTCTCGCGCTGCCAAGGGGCGAGCTCGATCAGCCGTGCCCGGCGCAGCGGCCCGGACAGATAGTCCAGCGCGTCGACCTCGCGGACTTCGCGGAGTTTGATCACCGCGGCGCGGTCGCCACTGGTGTCCTGTGCGGGTAGCCCCGGCACCATTCCCGGCCCGGAAACCTCGATGACCAGCCAGATCAGGTCTTCGTCACCGATATTGCGGATGCCGTGCCGGGTACCGAGACAGGTGGTGAGCAGATCGCCCGCGGTGACCGGATGGTCGATGCCGTCGATCGTCATCACACCACTGCCGGACACCACGTAGTCGAATTGCTCGGTCCGGCTGTGCAGGTGCACACCGCTGGCCCCGCCCGCGGGCAGAAAGGAGCACTCCACCGCTTCCCACGGCCCGAACAGGTTGTTCCGCCTGGCAAGGCATTTCCACCGGGCGACCTTCTCGCCGCCGTGCATTTCGTAGACCTCGGACAGCTCGTCCAGGGTCGTGACGATCAGCCGGTCAGCCATGTTCGGCTCCGGTCAAGGGCGCGGGCGCCACCGGGATCCGGGCGGGGAGCCGGTCGGCCACCGCGGTGGGCAGCACCGCGAAGGACAGCAGTTCGAGGTGGGCGGAGGACGGGTTGTGCAGTGACCCGCGCGTTCCGCCGGACCAGAAGACCAGGTCACCAGGCCGCAGCGGGACGGAATCCTCGGCATCGCTCCGGAATTCCCCTTCACCGTTGAGTACGAACCAGACCGCGTCGACACCTTCCCGGCCGCGCCCGTCCCGCGTCCCGCCCGGCGGCAAGCGGAGATAGTCGAAGGCCTCGCATTCGCTGTGCAACATGCCGCGCCGGGCCAGACAGCGCCAGGCGCCGCCGTCGTGGCTTCTGCTCAGTCCCTCGGCGTTGGTGACGATCACCGCGACGCCCCGGCGGCCTGCGGCGTGGAAAGGCTGGCGATGAACAGTTCCAGGCCCTCGTCGCCCGCTTCCACCGTGACACTGCTGCCCAGGGGAAGGGTCAGTGCGACGCCGGCGCGCAGCGGCACGGTCGTCGATCCGGTCACCGCGGTTCCGTTGCCGCGCACGATGAACAGGGTGTGCTCCTGGTCCTCGGCGAGCAGCGTCTCCCGTTGGCCGGGCTCGAACTGCGGCAGCCGGATCCGGCCGAGCGGCCCGCTCAGAAAGACACGCGCGTCGATCTCTCGCACCTCGCGAAGATTGATCACCACGGCGTTGCTCATCGTTTTCCCCCATTTTCGGTCAGCTTCTGGTGTTCGGAATAGACGGCGGCCATTCGCGGACCGACCACTTCGATGACCAGCCAGGTCAGCCGGTCGTTCCCCGTGTTGATCAGGCCGTGCCGGGTGCCGATGCCGTTCAGGATCAGGTCACCGCCCCGCACCGGGTGCTCCTGACCGTCGAGGAGCATGGTCCCCGAACCGGAGATGATGAAATACAGTTCTTCGGTCCGCGTGTGCACGTGTTCGCCGCTGATCCCGCCGGGCGGTAGCGCGGCCCATTCGACCGCCTCCCAGGAGCCGAACAGGTCATGGCGGCGGGCGAACGCCTTCCATTCGGAGGCGCCGTCCGCGCCGTGCACGCCGTGGACGACCGACGCCTGGTCGAGGTCGGCGACCACCGTGCCGTCGCTCATGTCCGCAGTCCGTCGAAGTGGGCGAGCCAGCCGTTCAGCGTGGGAGCGGAAGCCAGCTCCTCGAAGACGACCGGCACCTTCGCCCGGCGCCAGCGGCCGACCAGTCGCATCATGTCGATCGAAGTCAGCCCCAGCAGGATCAGGTTGGCGTCGCCGGGAACGTCCTCGGGCCGGGTATCCAGCAACGGTGCCAGGAGTTCGCGCAGTTCCTGCTCGCCGGGTGGTTGCGTACTCGATGGGGAATCGGTGTCCATGTCAGCCTTTCTGGTTCGTTACCGGCGGGCGGGATCGCTCGGCGAGCCGCACCAGCGCCACCTTGTCGACCTTCCCCAAGGGGGTGACCGGGAGTTCGTCGACGAACTCCACCCGGTCGGGAAGCTTGTAGCCGGCCAGCCCGCGGTCGTGCAGTGCGCGCTTGAGGTCGGGCAGTGACGGGCGTTCACCGGCCACCACGAGATAGGCGCAGGTTCGTTCTCCGAGGAAGCCGTCCGGCACGCCGACCACCGCCGCGCGGAGCACACCCGGGTAGCCGAGCAGGTGCCCCTCCACCTCCGCCGCGGAGATCTTGTCGCCGCCCCGGATGATCACGTCCTTGATCCGGCCCTCGATGACCAGGTCGCCGTCGGCGGTCAGCCGGGCGAGATCCCCACTGCGGTAGAAGCCGTCCTCGGTGAACGCGATCGCGTTGTGCTCGGGTGCGCGGTAGTAGCCCCGCAAGGTGTAGGGGCCGCGGGTGAGCAGTTCGCCGACCTCGCCGTCGGCGACATCGTGATCGTCCGGGCCGACGATCCGGAGTTCGTCCTCTTCGGACAGTGGCCTGCCCTGGGTGCCCAGCACCACCTCCGGCGCGTCGCCGAGCCTGGTGAGGGTGAGCAGTCCCTCTGCCATGCCGAAGACCTGCTGGAGCTCGCAGCCGAGGACCGGGGTGATCCGCTCGGCGACCGACCGCTGCAGTTTGGCGCCGCCGATCTGGACGACCCGCAGGCTCGACAGGTCCGCCTCGGACCACTCCGCCGCCTCCAGCCACAGCTGGGCGATGCTCGGCACCACCGAGGTCACGGTGACCCGCTCGCCGGCGATCAGGGCGAAACAGTCGTCGGCCGTCGGGTCGTCGGCGAGCACCACCGTGCCGCCGGAGACCAGCGTGCCGAGTACTCCGGGGCAGCCCCAGGTGAAGTTGAACTCCAGTGGCAGAACCGCGAGATAGACGTCCGAAGTGGACATTCCGAGCACCGCGGACGTGGCACGCACCTGGTAGGCGTAATCGTCGTGGGTGCGCGGGATGACCTTCGGCAGTGCCGTCGTCCCGCCGGAGAGCAGGAAGAACGCCGCGTCCGACGGATCCTGTTCGGCGAGCTCGCCGGGTTCGGCGTCCACAGTAGACAAGTCGATGACGTCGCCGCCTTGGCCGCTGAGACTGAACAGCAGCCGAAGCGAAGGCGCGCCGGAGCGGACCTCCTTCGCCAGCACCCGGTGGTCGAACCCGCGGTGCACACCGGGCAGCACGTACGCCACCGCGCCGGTGCTCCGGCACAGATGCCCGATCTCCTGCGAGCGGTGCGCGGTCAGCGCGAACACCGGTTTGGCGCCGAGCCGGAACAGCGCGAAACACACCGCGACGAACTCCGGCACATTGGGCAGCTGAACCACGACCCGGTCGCCGGGAGCGATGCCGTACCGGGCGAACCCCGCCGCCATCCGATCCGCCCAGCGGTCGAGTTCGGCGTAACCGATCCGGCGGTCGCCGTGCACCAGCGCGGTGGCCTCGCCGTGCTCGGCGGCGGCCGTCCGCAGCACGGTGCCGAGTGTCTCGCCCCGCCACAGCCGGGCTTCCCGGTATCGCCGCGCCAGTTCGGCGGGCCAGGGGGTGCATCCTTCCAACACGTCAGTTCTCCGTCGCTGGCTGGTGGGCGGTGAGGATTTCGACGACGGCGGCACCCATGGAGGCACCCGCTCCCGAGGACACCAGGAGCACACGGTCACCGGGGCCGACCTGCCCGGAGGTCCACAGGTGTTCGAGCCCGAGGAACACCTCGGTCACCCCGGCGTGCCCGATTCGCCTGATGTAATCCCAGATCCCGCGTTCGGAGTCGATGCCCAGCGGGTCGAGGAACATCGTTTCCAGCGATTCCCAGCCGAAACCGGGGTGCGCGACCCTGGCGATCTCGTCGAGGGTCACACCCGCTTCCTTGAGCACCGACTCGGTGGCGGCGACGATCTTGTCGCCGAAGTAGCCGATGGGCGGGGTGACACCCAGCGCCCACTGTTCGCGCATGTACTCCCGCCGCTTGGTGAAGTCCAACGGCTCTCCGACGGTCACCCCCGGTGGGAACAGCGGGTCGCCGCCGCGGTCGAGTGCCTCCATCCGGGCGTCGGACACCGAACCGATCGCCAGTAGCCGGGCGAACCCGTCCCCGCGGGACAGGGCCACCGCCGCGGCGGAGTCGGCGAGCACGAACGCCGAAGAGGTGCGCCAGCGATCCACCAGCGGGATGGAGAAGTTGTCCGCGGCGGTCACGAGCGCGGCCGGGTGGCTGGGATTGGCCAGCAACCGGGTCGCGGCGAGTTCGAGCGCGGCCAGTCCGCCGAGGCAGCCCTGCTTGACCTCGATCGCCGGGATCGGCCGGTCCAGGGTGTTGTTCAGGATGTAGTGCGCGGGCGACCAGGCGTCCGGTCCCTGGTGGTGGGCGTGGCTGTGCAGCAGGACCCCGAAGTCGTCCGCGGCCCGGCCGGAACGCCGGATCGCGAGGTTCGCGGCCTCGACCGCCATGTCCGGCGCGGGCGTCGGCCCGGCGACCGTGACCGACAAGATCCCCGACGCCTCGCGTGCCGCCTCGTCGTACCAGCCTTGTGCCACCGCGTGTTCGGTGCTCACCCGGTCCGGCAGGACGCTGCCGATCCCGGAAAGATAGACGTCCTCCGTCCTCACGCGGGCACCTCCGCCTTGACCTCGGCGGCGACCAGGAAACGCGCGACGCTGTCGAGCTTCTCGCAGGTCTCTTCGAACTCCCGGTCCGGCTGGGAGCGGCCGACGATGCCCGCGCCCGCGCGCAGCCAGGTCCGGCCGTCCTGGCGGTAGACGGTCCGCAGCACCAGCGCGGCGTCCATCGCTCCTGACTCGTCCACGGTCAGTACCGCGCCGCTGTACAGGCCGCGGCTCTCGGTCTCGTAGCGGCGAATGGCCTCGTACGCGGCCTCTTTCGAGACCCCGGACGCGGTCACCGCGGGAAAGACGGCGGCGAAGGCGTCCCACGCGTCGTGACCGTCGGCGAGCCGGCCGGTCACCCGGGAGGCGATGTGCTGGACGCTGCCCCGTTCCTCCAGCGTCATCAGGTTGCGGACACCCACCGAGTCCGGTTCGCAGACGGTCAGCAGCTCGTCGTTGCCTACCTTCACCGAGATCGCGTGCTCGTAGATCTCCTTCTCGTCCGACAGCAGTTCCCCGCGCAGCCGGTCGTTGGTCGCGGCATCCGCGGTGAGCGCCCTGGTGCCTGCCAGCGGCTGGCTGACGACCGTGCCGTCCTCGGTCACGCTGACCACGATCTCCGGGCTGAACCCGGCGGCCTCCAGGCCGCCCAGCCGGACCAGGAAGGAGCGGGCCGGGGTGTTCCGACGGCGACCCAGCACATAGGTGCCGACCAGGTCGATGTCCTCGTCCACCTGCACGAGCCTGGAGAGGATCACCTTCTGCAACCGCGCGTCGGCGATGTCCCGCACCGCATCCGCGACCGCGGCGCGGTACTCGTCGCGGCCGGTCTGCCTGACGTCGAGCGGAACCGCGTCGTTCGCACGGCCTTCGACCGGGCGGACGAGCAGGTCGACGAGGACGGCGAGGGTGTCCGGGTCGGTGGAGCGCACCCATGCCCGGCCGGAGCCGATGCGCACCTCGCTCTTCGGCACCACGAGGTACAGCAGGGGCTTGCCGTCCACATGCTCGCGATCACCGTCCTTGGCGTAGGACAGTTCGAAAGTCGCGGTGCCATAGGCCCGCCAGCCCCGGACCGGCACCATCCCGAGCAGTTCCTTGACCTGGCGCAACGGCTGATCACTCCAGGGCAGTCGCGCGGTCCGCACGCCGCCGAGCCGGGCCCCGTCCCGATCGAGGGTCACCTCGGCGAGCACCCCGCCCGCGTAGGACCAGTGCCCGTCCCCCTCGTAGATGACGAATTCGCCGTGCGGGCCCGCCTCGGCCAACCGGGCCGACAGGTCGAGCGGATCCCCCGCCACCTCGATCGACGTCTCGACGTATTGCGCCCACTCTGTCCCGCCCATTCCAAAGACCTCGATTCTGCTGACATGACGACAGGAAAAGGAATACGGATCCGCGTTCGCGGAAAATGCTCACGCTCGGCATCCGGACGCTATCCACGCCAGGCTGAAACCACTTCAATGGCCTGTTTCGGGTTGAGTCTCGGATCGCAGAAACTGGTGTATTTGTCTCCGACGTGGCCGATCATCGACTCGTTGGCGACACATTCGGTGACCTCGTCGGGCGTGGTCTCCAAATGCAGCCCGGCGGCGACTCCCCGCCCCGCGGAGACCGCACGCCGGAATTCGACGATCTCCTGTACGACGGTTTCCACGAACCGGGTCTTCAGCCCGTCCGGGCCGCTCACGGTATTGCCGTGCATGGGGTCGGTGAGCCAGGGGAGCCGATGGCCCGCCTCGCGGACCGCGGCGACCAGCGGCGGCAATCGCTCGGCCACGTTCCCGGCGCCCATCCGGGAGATGAGGGTGAGCCTGCCGGGGGTGCGGAAGGGGTCGAGCCGCTCGCAGAGCGCGACCAGCCCGTCCGGCGTCATATCCGGCCCGACCTTGCAGGCGATCGGGTTGTCGATCGTGGCCAGCAGGGCGGCGTGGGCACCGTCCAGCTGGTTGGTGCGGTTGCCGATCCACGGCCAGTGCGTCGAGGTGAGCAGCCACCGGCCGGTCTCGTCCCGGCGGAGCAACGGCAACTCGTAGTCGAGCAGCAGCGCCTCGTGGCTGGTCCAAACCGACGCCTCCGGCCGTTCACCGTTGCGTAGGCGCAGGTACTCCATCGCCGCGCCCGCCGCGTCGTAGCCGTCGAGCAGGCGCTCCGGATCCGGCCGCCGAAGCAGCGGGTCCGGCTCCGGGCTGTTGACCAGGTGTCCGCGATAGACGGGCAAGTCGGCACCGCCGACCCGCTCCGTCGGCCTGGACCGCGGTTTGGCGAACTGGCCCGCGATCCGCCCCACTCGCAGTACGGGCTTGCCCGTTGCCATCTTCAGTGCCCCGGCCAGCATGTCCAAGAGGGCGATCTTGCGGGCCACGTACCCGGGCGTGCATTCCGCCGGATCCTCGGCACAGTCGCCCGTCTGCACGACCAGGAGCTCACCCGCCGCGACCCTGGACAACCGGGAATTCAAGGTCCGGACCTCGTCCGCGTGTACCAAAGGCGGCCGATCGGCGAGTACCTCTCTCACCATTCGCACATGCTGGTGATCGGGCCATTCCGGCTGTTGCAAAGCCGATTCGGCCGAAATCACTGGCAGCTCACTTCGCACCAGAGCCTCCCCCAATGAGCCAAGTCCGCCAGGACTTGATTGCCTGACTGGCGGCGTTCGACCATTTATCTGCCGCTGGGCACGGGCGGCGAATATGCTCGCCAAATACCGCTGGAATTCGCGGTGGATTCGATCACCGAATCTATCAGAACACCGGGCACCTGAGTAGGTCCGCCGTTCCCGCCGTCTCGCCAGCGGGACAAATGCGCCCGCCGGCTATCGGCGGCGAATCCGCTGCTTCGCGCCCGATCGGGACGGCCCGCACCCCGTCGTTGACGCCGGTCCGAACTGAAACTATGCTGGTTGCAGTTGAGAAAGGGGGTTGGGTGGCTCTCAGTAGCAGGAGCGCGGCGGCCATTCACGCATTGACGATGCTGGCGCGCTGGGACGATTCGCTGACCTCCGCGGAGATCGCGGACAGCCTGGCGAGCAATCCGGTGCTGGTTCGACGCATTCTCGGCAGTCTCCGTGACGCCGGACTGGTGCGGTCGACGGAGGGACGCGGCGGCGGTTGGACGCTGGCCCGCCTTCCGGAGGAGATCACGCTCTACGACGCGTACACCGCGGTCGAACAGGGACCGATCCTGACCCGTCATGCCCATCCGCCGAGCAGCACGTGCGATGTCGGCCGTCATATGCGCGCGCTGCTCGACGCGGAGTTCCGGGAAGCCGAACAGGCCATGGAGGAACGGCTCGGCCGCACGACGATCGCCTATCTCGTCCAGCAGGTACTGGCCAAGGGGCGCGAGCTCGCCCGCGAAGAGGGTCTTCGCGCCGGCCGCGTCTGAAGGTCAGAGAGGCCGTGTCGTCACGCGAAACGAGAGGCGTCGGTCCAGTCATCGCAGGCCGGAACACCTGGAGTGAAGAAGACTTTCCTCGCATGCGATGACGCTGCTGGTTTAGTCAAGACCGGGCCGATCAGGCGCGGTGAGCCCAAAGTGGCAGAACCGGTCACATCTGTCCATAAAGGACAATCGTCGAGAGTGGAATGTCTGATCGATACCTAACTGCGCGGTTTTCTTGCGGTCGCGAGTGGGCTGAAGACGGGGTCGTGAGTGGCGATTCGGGTTAGAGCCCNAATGCCGGTTCGGGTTAGAGCCCGAATCGCCACTCACGACCAGCTCTACCGACGCCCCACCTGCCACAACGACACCATCGGCACCTGCATGCACCAGCCAGACTTGGCAGCCGAGACCCACTCGCCCGAATAAGGCAACAGCAGCATGCGATGCGGCGAAAGTCCCCTTCGCCCGGCCCGAAACGCCGCTCACGACCGACCCGATCCACCGACACGCGCACCGCGTTTCCGGTGCGGGACACCAGAACGGAAGCCATGTCCTCGAAATCCAGCCCGTGGCCCGCGCTCTACGCGGTCATCGTCGGTTTCTTCATGCTCCTGCTGGACATGAGCATCGTCGCGGTGGCCAACCCGGCGATCATGGCGGACCTGCATGCCGACGTCTCCCAAGCCATCTGGGCCACCAGCGCTTACCTGCTGGCCTACGCGGTGCCGCTGCTGATCACCGGCAGGCTCGGCGACCGCTTCGGCCCCAAGAACGTCTACCTGCTCGGGCTGGCGGTGTTCACCGGCGCCTCGCTCTGGTGCGGAGCGTCCACCAGCATCGACATGCTCATCGCGGCGCGCGTCGCGCAGGGACTGGGCGCGGCTCTGATGACGCCCCAGACGATGGCCGTCATCACCCGGACCTTCCCGCCGGACAAACGCGGCGCGGCCATGGGCCTGTGGGGTGGCGCGGCGGGCCTGGCGGCGCTGGTCGGCCCGATCGTGGGCGGCGTGCTGGTGGACTGGCAGGGCTGGCAGTGGATCTTCTACGTGAACGTGCCCATCGGCATCGTCGCGTTCGTGCTGGCGGCCTGGCTGGTGCCCGCGCTGGAGACTCGTGAGCACAAGTTCGACATCACCGGGATGGCCCTGTCCGCGATCGGCATGTTCCTGCTGGTCTTCGGCATCCAGGAGGGCAACGCACGGAACTGGGACCTCGTCATCTGGGCGCTGATCGTCGCCGGGATCGCCGTGTTGATCCTGTTCGTCGTCAACCAGTCCCGCAACACGCGGGAACCGCTGGTGCCGCTGAGTCTGTTCAAGGACCGCAACTTCTCACTGTCTAATGTGGCCGTCACTTCGATGGCCGCGGCGGTGAACGGCCTGTTCGTGGTCGCCTACTTCTATCTGCAACAGGTGCGGGACCTGTCACCGACGAAGTCGGCGATGGTGTTCGCGCCGATGGCGATTCTCACCGGCTTGCTCGCGCCCTTCGTCGGCAAGATCGCCGATCGGCTGCCGCCGCGGATCATCCCGACCATCGGTTTCGCCCTGTTCGCCGGTACCTTGTTCGGCTACGCGTGGATCATGACGCCGGACTCGTCCCTGGCACTGTTCGTCGTCCTCGGCGCCATCGCCGGCATCGCGAACGCCTTCGTCTGGGCGCCGCTCGCGGCCACCGCCATCCGGAACTTGTCCATACGACAGGCAGGAGCGGGCTCCGGCGTGTTCCTGACCACCCGCCAGATGGGCTTCACGCTCGGCTCGGCCGCCATCGGCGCGCTGTTGTCGACGCGTATCGCGGCACAGGGACTTCCGGCAGGCCCGATCGGCGAAAGCGGTGACGGCACCAGTGTGCGCGACCTGCCACCCGAACTGCGAGAAACGGTGCTGCACAAGCTGAGTACCGCGCTCGGTCAGTCCATGTACCTGCCGGCACTGGTCCTGCTGGTCGGCTTGGTCGCGTCCGCGCTGTTCGCGGGAGCGCGCCGTACCGCCGAAGCGCCGACGGCGCGGACGGCGAAATCCGCCGCGAGGCGCTGAAGCCCGTACGGAAAACCCCGGCGGACCCCAGATTGCCGAAAGGCCCCTTTCGTCAGATGAAAGGGGCCTCTCGGCTAACCGGTCACCGGCTCAGACCGTTTTCATCATCCCGCCGTCGATCACGAGATCCGCACCGCTCATATTTGCCACCTTGCCGGAGGCGAGGAACACCACGAGTGCCGCGATCTCCTCGGGGTCGGCGAACTCGCCGGTCGAGGTGCCGACGGTGGCGGGCAGCTGGTCCTTGAACGTGTCCAGCGTGGCACCCGCTCGTTTGGCGATCATTTCACCGGGACCGCCGGGCGAAGTCCACAGATCGGTCCAGACCGGGCCGGGCGAAATCGTGTTCACCCGCAGACCCTGGCCGCCGAACTCCTCGGCGAGTGCCTTGCCCAGGTTCGACACCGCGGCCTTGACCGCGGATTGCGCGACCAATCGCGGCTGGGGCAGTTTCGCGTTGACCGAACTGATGTTGATCACCGCGCCGCGGCGCTCCAGCAGGCTCGGAAGCGCGGCGCGCGTCGCGCGGACGTTCGACATGAACGTCACATTGAAGGTGTGCAGGAATGCCTCGTCATCGAGCTGAAGGAATCCGCCGGGCGGCGTCGACGTGCCCGCGACATTGTTGACCAGCAAGTCGATTCCGCCGTGCTGGTCGAGAGCGTGCTGTACGACGCGGGCGGGCTCGTCGGGGTGACCGAGATCGGCCTCGAGCGCGTCCGGTGTCAATTCCTTCAATCCGGC
This sequence comes from Amycolatopsis coloradensis, assembly GCF_037997115.1. NCBI lineage: Bacteria > Bacillati > Actinomycetota > Actinomycetes > Pseudonocardiales > Pseudonocardiaceae > Amycolatopsis > Amycolatopsis coloradensis. The sequence continues at coordinate 8,681,719 of NZ_CP150484.1, read as the reverse complement.
GGTGACGGTGCGGCTGCCCGCAACGACCGTGTATCCGTCCTCGACCAGCGCGCGAACAATCGCCAGGCCGATCCCCCTTCCAGCTCCGGTCACTACAGCGACACGCGTCGTCTTCGTCGTCATGGGAAATTTCCTCCACCGCTTCAGCGGCAATAGTCGTGCTGGATCGTCATACCGTCGCCCGGTCTCAGGTGACCGAATCCCACATTCGCCCGGACATGCGACCGCCCCGGAGGTTCGTCCCGCCAGCGGGACGAACCTCCGGCCGTCGATCGGGCTCTGCTGAAACCGCGTTCACGTGTAATATCCCTTTCGGTGCGCTTCTCAGCTCCACCGGCAGGCATTTACCGTCATCACTTCGATTTCGTTCTCAATATATCTTCCGCCGCCCGGTCCAGGATCAGTACCATCCAGTTCTCCAGGTGATCATCAGCCTGTTGCGCGGCGGCCCGCCAGCGCTCGACGCGTTCCCTGGCGACGGCGAGTCTCGGTATCACAGAGGTCGATTCCGCGGCGGCCTTCTTTTCCGGCTTGATCCCGCGCAGCCGGCGGCGAAGTTCGTTGCGGGACCACCTCCCTTCCTCGGCAAGGTCCAGCCAATGGTCCTGTTCACAGGCGTCCAGTGCGGCGACTTCGGCGTGATGCTGGAAGCTCAGCAGTTCCCTGCGTCTCTCCAGTTGGAATCGGCGAGTGACCCAGGCATAGTTACGCAGGGTCTGATAGTCGAGCCCTGCGGCGTCGATGGCCCGTACATAACGATCCGCGTAGTTCTCCTGACCGCAGACCAGCCAGTCGCCAAGACACCAGGCCGACGAGTCGAAGATCCGAGAAAGCTGCACTCCTGCTCGTTCCCAGTCGCTGTAGGAGAGGCTGGGCGGGATTCGCAGGCCAAGGCGAGAGATCAGCACCTGGTCGGCGCGGACCTGCGCCTTCGGTTCCATTCGCGCCGGCTCGAGAACGTTTCGGTTGGTTGGTGGCACAGTTCCCCCTGAAGGGTCGGACATTGTCGATTGGTGTACTTGCGATGAATTCCAGACGGCGTGGATCGACGCAGCAGACAATGGGCGACCTGACGGAGCCGTCGTCGAAACGATAAGGGACGGCCCCGGCGCGTCTCACTCCGTGAAACCGCTCCGGGTATACCGGCTCGACGTCGTGAACTCACCGCATAGACACCCCCCATAGGCCACCCTCGATAGTAGCCCAGTCGTTACTCATGTGCGTTGCCCGTGACGCCTGTTACGGGCTACTCCGAATGCGCCCCAACGGATGTGGTGCTCTGGTAGGCTCGCGCTCACTTGGTGGCACGGGGGCCCGCCGAGGATGGGGTGCTGTGGGGGCAGCGGCGTATATTCTCCGACGGCTTGTCTCGATGACGACGCCCGTCATCCTGTTCTGCCGTGATCTCCAGCGCTGTATTCGACATGACTTCAGTGGGGAAAAACAATGAACGAAATAACCTCCGATGTCGCGCGCGGAAAGGGCAGGCGGGCATTTCTCAGTGCGACCGCGGGATTGGCTGTCGGCGCCGCCGCGCTTCCGTTGCTGGGTTCCGGAACCGCGAACGCGACCGACCGGATGACCGACGCTTTCGGTCCCTTCACCGTCAAGCCGGGTGATCCTCGTTATGGGGAATTGATCACCGGAAACAATCAGCGCTGGGTGGGATCCCCCGATTGTTTCCAGCTGGTCGGTTCGACCCAGCAGGTCGTCGACGCGGTCCAAGCCGCGGTCACGTCGGGCAGGCGGATCGCCGTGCGCAGTGGCGGACACTGCTACGAGGACTTCGTCAGCAATCCCGACGTGCGCACGGTGATCGACATGTCCGAAATGGACTCGGTTCACTACGACCCGAACATGAAGGCCTTCGCCGTCGAACCCGGTGCGCGGCTGCTGAATCTGTACGCCACCCTGTACAAGGGCTGGGGGGTGACCCTCCCCGGTGGACGGTGTTACTCGGTGGGCGCGGGCGGGCACATCTGCGGGGGCGGCGATGGTCCGTTGTCCCGGCGCCACGGGCTCACCGTCGACCACCTGTACGCCGTCGAGGTCGTGGTGGTCGATCAAGCGGGCAAGGCGCGCAGTGTCGTGGCGACCCGCGAGCCCTCCGATCCCCACCGGGATCTGTGGTGGGCGCACACCGGCGGAGGCGGCGGGAACTTCGGCGTGGTCACCCGCTACTGGCTGCGCTCGCCCGGCGTGACCGGTGCCGATCCGGCCGGCGCGCTGCCCAAACCGCCGTCGACCGTTCTGGTCAACGGAATGTCGTTCTCGTGGGCGGAACTCACCGAGGCGAAATTCGCCAGGCTGGTGAAGAACTTCAGCGGATGGCACGAGCGCAACAGCGCGCCGGATTCGCCGGGTACCGCATTGTCGGCTTCGCTCGCCTTGAATCACAAGTCCAATGGCAATGTGGGCATGTTCGTCCAGGTCGACGGTGATGTGCCGAACGCGGAGCGGTTGCTCGAGGATTTCGTGAACGAAATTCGCGACGGCGTGTCGGCGACGGTGCTTCCGCTGAGCGGAACCGTGGGCGAGTACAGCGCGATGCCGCAGCTGGTCAATGCCCAGCGGCTGCCTTGGTTCCAGTCCGTTCGGCTGCTGGCGACCAATTCGCCCATGCTGACGAATCCGACGCTACGCGCGGACCACAAGTCGGCCTACCATCGCAAGGCTTTCAGCGACGCGGACCTGGCGGTCATCTACAAGCACCTCACGAGCGCCGCGATCGACAACCCGAACGCGATGCTGCTGTTGCTTCCGTACGGCGGGAAGGTGAACGCCGTGGACCCGGCCGCGACCGCCGCTTCGCACCGGAGTTCGGCGTTCCAGGCGCTCTGCCAGAGCTTCTGGTCCGCCCCCGGCGACGACGCCAAGAACCTGGCCTGGGTCCGCAAGTTCTATGCTGAGCTCTACGGCGCCACCGGTGGAGTCCCGGTCCCCAACGACCGCACCGACGGCTGCTACATCAACTACCCCGACACCGACCTGTCCGACCCCGCGTACAACGCGTCCAAGGTTCCTTGGCACGACCTGTACTACAAGTCCAATTACGCTCGCCTGCAACAGGTCAAGGCCAAGTGGGACCCGAAGGACGTCTTCCGGCACAAGCAGTCCGTCAAACGTCCGTCCTGATCCGTGGTTATTCGGCGGTCGCCTTGGCGGCTTCTTTGGCCGCTTTCTTGAACGCACGGACTTCGGCGAGGGTTTCGGGGCTGGTGACGTCGGCGATGGAACGGCGGGAGCCGCGGTCGCCGTAGGCGCCGGCGAGGGCGCGCCAGCCTTTGGGCTGGACGCCGAGTTGTTTGCCGAGGAGCGCGAGGAGGATTTTGGCTTTTTGTTCGCCGTAACCGGGGAGGGCTTTGAGGCGTTTGAGGACCTCTTCGCCGTTGGGTTTCGGTCGCCCGGCCGTCCAGATCGCGGCGGTGTCGCCGTCGTAGTGCTCGATGATGTACTGGGCGAGGGTTTGGACGCGCCGGGCCATGGAGCCGCCATAGCGGTGGATGGCCGGTGGTGTGACGCAGAGTTCGACGAAGGTCTCGGTGTCGGCTTCGGCGATTTTGTGGATGTCGAAGCCGTCCATTCGGTCGGCGATCTTCTTCGGCCCGCGGAAGGCGTGTTCCATGGGGTATTGCTGATCAAGCAGGAGACCGGTCACCAGTGCGAACGGATCGTCGTTGAGCAGCTTGTCGGCGTCGGCGTCGCCGGTCAGTCGGAGCTCGTTCGGCATGGCCTCATCTTCCCGGATCAGAGGTGGCACGGCGGCTACCCGCGATGCGCGTCCTGCGCCCAGGATCTCACGACCCGGCCGATCCGCGCGTCTTCATCCTTGTGGGTCGACCAGCAGGTCCGCGGCCGCCGTGGTGATGGCGGCCGAAACCGCCGCCAGCGCGGGGGAGTCGAGTTTCCACTGCTGCCAGAACAGCGGTACGTCGATCGGGTGATCGGGGTCGAGGCAGACGAAACTGCCGTCGCGCAGCCGGTCGCCGATCTGCGCGAGCGGCACCATGCCCCAGCCCATCCCGGCCGCGACGGCGTCGAAGAACCCTTCGGAGGACGGGACGTAGTGCCGCAGCCGGCTCGCGATCGTGCCGCGCTCGCGAGCGAAGCGGTCTTGGAGGTCGTCACGGCGGTCGAAGACGACGACGGGTGCTTCGGCGAGGTCGAGGTCGGTGCCGAGTGCCGGGCTCACGACGGCGAGGTAGCGCATGTGCCCGAGCCGCTGCACCGAACACCCTGCGACCGGATCGGGTGACGACGTCACGGCGGCCATCACCAGGCCCTCCCGCAGCAGGGTCGTGGTGTGGTCCTGGTCCTCGCGATGCAGTTCGAAGCAGATCTTCTGCTCGGACGGCACCCTCGTGAGGGCGGGCAGGAACCAGGTCGCCAGCGAATCCGCGTTCACCGCGATCGGCAACCGGACCGGCTCGTCGCCGGTGGTCAGGCCGAGTTCGGCCCGGGTGTCGGCCTCCAGCAGCGCCACCTGACGGCCGAACCGCACCACCGCCTGCCCGGATTCGGTCAGGCGCACGGGTTTCGTGCGGATCAGCAGGACACGGCCGGTGCGCTGTTCGAGCGCCTTGACGCGCTGGCTGATCGCCGACGGGGTCACGTGCAGTGCCGAGGCCGCCGCGTCGAACGTGCCTTCGTCGGCGACCACCAGCAGCGTGCGGACCAGTTCGAGGGGCAGATCTGTCATCACGAACGCTAATCTTACGTAAGAATCTTTAGCTGTACTGTTGACGAGTGGCTTCCTAGTGTTGTTCGCATGGGAGACGTTCTGTTCAGCGCGGTCGCCGGGTTCGGCGCCACCATGGCCCTCATCGTCGCGATCGGCGCGCAGAACGCCTTCGTGCTGCGCCAGGGCATCCGGCGCGAAGCCGTGCTCGTCGTGGTGCTGATCTGCATCTTCTCGGACGCCATCCTGGTCAGCCTCGGCGTCGGCGGGGTCGGAGCTCTGGTGGGGTCGTCACCGGAAGCGCTCACCATCGTCGCGCTGGTCGGCGGCGCTTTCCTGCTCTGCTACGGCGCCCTCGCGGCCCGTCGCGCGTTCAAGCCGTCCGCGCTGGAGACCGGCGGCCCGGAGACCGGCGGATCGTTGCGCCGCATCGTGCTGACCACGCTGGCGATCACCTGGCTGAATCCGCACGTCTACCTCGACACCCTTCTCCTGCTCGGCGCCATCGCGGCCGGACACGGCAGCGACCGGTGGGCGTTCGGCGTGGGTGCGGTGTCGGCCAGCGTGATCTGGTTCCTCGCGCTGGGTTTCGGCGCCCGGCTGCTCAGCGGGTTCTTCCGCAAGCCGTCGTCGTGGCGGGTGCTGGACGGTTTGGTCGCCGCGACGATGATCGGCCTGGGGGTGGCACTGGTGGCCGGGGCCTGATCACGGCAAGCGAGCCAGCATCTCGGCGGTGAGCACCAGATCGGCTGCGGCCGCCGAATCGCGTATGGTCGCGGGCCTCGTCGAGCCGGGGATCACGATCATCGACGGCGACTTCGCGAGCAGCCAGGCCAGGCATACCCGTTGCGGGCTGACCCCGAGATCTTCGGCCACGGAAAGGAATTCCCCGCCGATGCCGCGGAGCGGGCCCCACGGCAGGTAGGCGAGCCCGAGCTCGGTGCACAGGGCCAGTTCCGGTTCGTGCGACAGATTCGCGGGCGCGTGCTCGTTCTGCACCGAAACCAGTGTCTCGCCGAGGATGTCCCGCGCTTCGAGGATCTGCGCGCGGGACACATTGGATATCCCGGCGAGCCGGATCTTGCCTTCGTCGGCCAGCTCCTTGATCGCGCCCACGGAATCCGCCCACGGCACGTTCTCATCGGGCTTGTGCAGCTGATAGAGCCCGATGGCGTCGACGCCGAGGCGTTTCAGAGACCCCTCGCAGGCGTTCCTGAGGTGCGCGGGAGTCCCGGTGACGGTCCACGAACCGTCACCGGGACGGCCACGGCCGCCCTTGGTCGCGACGAGAACCCCGGCCGAGTCGCCGCGGACGGCCAGCGCGTCGGCGATGAGCATCTCGTTGTGGCCGGTTTCGCCCGCGTGCCAGTGGTAGGAGTCGGCCGTGTCGATCAGCGTGACCCCGGCGTCGAGCGCGGCGTGGATCGTGGCGATCGCGCGGTCCCGATCAGGACGGCCCTCGATCGACAGGGGCATCGCGCCCAGCCCGATCGCGCTCACTTCGACGTCTCCGATGTTGCGGTAACGCATGGGGGTCATCCCTTTCTGGCGTCTTCGATGGCTTCGCCGAGCCAATCGGTGGTGGAGGAGAAGGAAAAGCCGAGGCCGGTCGCGCGCGAGGTGTCCAGGACGGCGTACCGGTCGAAGGAGAACGGCGAGGCGTCCCGCTCGACGACCCGGAACCGGGGCTCGATCGAGATCGCGCGGGCGATGTCCACAGCGGAAAGCCCGCCGTGTGAACCGGCGTTGACCGGACCGGTGAAGTCCGCGAGCGTGGCCCAGGTCAGGAAGTCCGCGATCTCACTCGCGTGGATGAACGTCGACGGCCGCGGTCCCGCGTGGATGTCCACGGCGTCCCCCGCGTCCAGCCGTTCGACGTAATGGCGCAGCCGCCCGGTGAAGTCTTCGCCACCGAGGACGTGCGCGACGCGTACCGAAACGAACGGCGTGTCTCCCGCCGAGAAGACCGCCTCTGCCTGCCGCTTGCCTTCGCCGTACTCGTACTCGGGAAGCCCGAGGTCGACTGTCGCCGGGGTGACCAGCGATTCAGCCATCGGCGTCTCCGTCCGGACCTGGTCGTAGACCTCGATCGTGGACGTCATCACGTAGCGGTCCGTGCGGAGCACACGGCGCGCGATCTCCGCCTGGACCGGCGTGTAGCAGACCTGGTCGAGCACGACGTCGAACGAACGAGAGCCCAGCGCGGCCTTGAGCCCGGCTTCGTCGTCGCGGTCGGCGATCAGGTGGGCGACGCCGGACGGCGCGGGCGTGGAGCCGCGGTTGAGGACGGTGACGTCCATCCCGGCGTCCCGCAGTCGCTCGACCACCCCGCGGCCGAAGTACCGGCTTCCGCCGAGAACGAGCACTTTATTCATGCCCACCAGTGTTACGGTGGCGATCCGGGCACTTGAAGGGGAGAACATGGGTGAATCCGCGGAATCACTGAAAGAATCTCGGTCGAATCGCGGTTTCGCTGAAAGCTCACTGGACGTGATCGACCGGCGACTCCTGGAACTCCTCCAGGAGGAAGGCCGCATCACTCTGAGCGAGCTCGGGCGCCGCGTTTCGCTGAGTCCCGCCGCCGTCGGCGAGCGGGTCAAACGGCTCGAAGCCGACGGCACGATCACCGGTTATGCGGCGCTCGTTTCGCCCGCCGGGATCGGACTGGGGCTGCGGGCGTTCGTGCGGATGGCGCCGCACAGCGGGTTCACCGTCCGCCATCCGCGCACGCGGAAGATCATGGACCGCCCCGAAATCCTCGAGCTGCACCATGTGGTGGGCGAGGACTGCTGGATCCTGAAGATCGCCGTGCGCGACACCACCCACCTGGAGGAGTTGCTGGAGGATCTCTCCGTGCTGGGCGCCACGACGACGTCGATCGTCATGTCCAGCCCGATCGAGAGGCGAGTGCTGCTGCCCTTGTGATCCATCACAAGAGGTGGCGCGTAAGTCTGGTCTTTCTCCCGGTTCCGGCCATCAGTTTGTGACGCAGGATGACTCGCATCACATACTGACGAGTAACCGGAGGCAGGGATGCGGGCTCGGATCCTCACCACGCTTGTCGCGGCTTTGACGTTCACGATCGCCGTCCCGGCGGTGGCGAGCGCGGCGCCGTCGAGCGGTTGGAACGACTGGTCGTGCGAACCGAGCGCGAGCCATCCCGAGCCTGTCGTGCTGGTGCACGGCCTCGGCGGCAACGCGACGACCAACTGGTTCCACCACGCGCCGAAGCTCAAGGACGCCGGTTACTGCGTCTACTCGCTGACCTACGGCTCCACCGTCCTGGGTGGACAGTTGTTCGGCGGGCTCGCCTCCATGCGGAAGAGCGCGGTCGAACTCGGCGCGTTCGTCGACCGCGTGCGCACGAGCACCGGCGCGGACAAGGTCGACATCGTCGGGCATTCCGAGGGCACGACGATGCCCGCGTACTACCTCAAATTCGAGGGAGGCGCGGAGAAGGTGAAGCATTTCGTCGGCTTCGGCTCGAACTTCAAGGGCACGTCGCTCAACGGGTTCTCCGAGCTGGCGAAGGCCGTGCTGTCGCTACCCGGGATCGACCTGCTCGCCGACGGCGTGTGCGGCGCGTGCCGCGAATACCTCGCGCCATCGGCGTTCCTCGACGACCTCGCCCGCGGTGGGGTGAGCGTGCCGGGACCGATGTACACGAGCATCGTGAGCCGGCATGATCGAGTGGTCACGCCGTACACCAGCGGCGTGCTGGACGAGCCGGGCACGACCGACATCGTGTTGCAGGACCGTTGTGGCGCGGACGTTTCCGGGCACCTCAGCCAGGCGATCGACCCGAACGTGACGAGCCTGATCCTCAAGGCGCTCGACCCGGAAGGCGCTCCCGCGCCGAAGTGCGTGCCGTTCTTCGCGCCGCTGTAGACCTCAGGGCCTGGTCGCGTGCACCACGAACACCGACCGGACCCGATCCTCGGACTCGACGTCGAGCCGCTTCACGGTCACCTCGGTGAAGCCGGCTTCGGAGGCCAGTTCCGCCGCGTCGTCCTCGGTTTCCGGCAGCTTCAGGTCGGCGGGGACGATCGCGGCGAACGCCTCCGACGGCCGGAACGCCGACGCGATCGGCAGGCTGAAGCCGACGCGTCCGCCGGGGCGCAGCGCGCGCAGCCAGTCGCGCAGGGCGGCCGCGCCGAGGAAATGCAGCGAAGACGCGCACAGCACGGCGTCCGCGCCTTCGTCCTCCACCGGCGACGGGACCGCGGAAGCCACCTGCCAGGTGATGCGCTTGCCGGGATCGTGCGTCGCCGCCTTCGTCTCGGCCTGGGCGATCATGCCCGGCGAGATGTCGATCGCGAGCACTTCACCCGGCTCCAGCCGCAGCGCGGCGAACGCGGCCACCCCCGTCCCGGTCGCGACGTCGAGAACACGCTCGGGTGCCGTGCAGCCGAGGCCGTCGACGAGCGCGTCGGCGACCAAGCCGTGAAAGGTGTCTTCGTCGTAGCGCGCGGCGATGCCGTCGAACAGCCCGGCCGCGATCTCCTCGCTCACGACCGCGACCTTATCCGGGAGGCGGCGGCGTCCGGCGAAACCCAGGTCGGCGCGGTGGTACCAGGACAGCTCCGCGTCGCCTTCGAGCCAGCAGAGCAGGACGTCGGCGCCGTCGAGTTCGGCGGGGAAGTCGATCAGGAGCGGGGCGAATCCCTTCAGCTCCGCGCCCGTCCGCTGGACGGTGGTCATCAGGTCGTCCAGCCGGGCCTGCGCGGCCTTCCATTCCGGCATTCCGCCGAGCGAGGTCTCCCGGCCGCCCGGGCGCAGGGAAGCGGCGAGCTCGGCCGCGTCGGCGCGGAGACGGACCAGTTCGTCGAGCACGGGGCGTAGCCGGGCGAGCTCGGCGCGGGCTTCGGGAACGGTGAACAAACCCATGTGCCGATGGTCCCAGCCCGCTCAGCGGCGCCGCCGGGCGAGTCTCGACGCGAGGCCCGCGCCGATCAGGAGGAAGCCCGTCGCGAGCAGGCCGCCGATGAAGAGCCAGCTCGTGACGCCGTAGGTGACATCGTTCTGCGGCAACAGTTTCACCAGCCGGAAGCCCCATTCCGGGACCGCGATCGTGGCCACGCCGGGGGCGACACCCCAGACGAGGCCGCCGAGGATCGGGCCGGTCGCCGAGAGCGCGCCGAGCAGCCCAACGGCCAGCAGGAGGATCCCGCCGCCCACGAGCAGGCCGATGCTGAAGACGTCACGCTGGGTGCTGAGCGTCGCCTGGACGAGCATCTGCTGCCGCAGCCCGCCCCAAGCCAGCAGGCCGAGGGCGACCGGCGTCAGGATCAGGCCGCCCGCGCCGCTGAGGACGCGCCGCACGCCTCGGCCCGCGCGCGGGTCTTCGGATCCCAGTTCGTCGTCGAAGGGCTCGTACGGTTCGTACGACTCGACGTCCTCGTACGGCCTCCGGGGATCCTTGGGTTGCTCGTACTCGCCGTACTCCTGGTAGTCCTCGTCGTCGTACTCCGCGACGTACCGGTGCGTTGACATGGGCGGGTCACCTCCCTGCACCGGACTACGGACGCCGGCCCCCTTCGGTTCACTTCGATCTCCGCGGATCGCGTTTAGCCCGCTAAACGCGATTTGAGCGACGCCGCGAGAAGGTGCCGACCAGGCCTGCCCCGATCAACAGGAAACCGCTCCCGACCAGCGCGCCCATCACCAGCCAGGTCACCAGGCCGACGCCGAGGCCGCTGCCGCCGACGTCGTAGACGAGGCTCATGGCATCGCGCGGGCTCAGGAGGAACGCCAGGCCCGGCAGTACTCCCCACAGCAGCCCGCCCAGTACCGGCCCGAGCCCGGACAGCGCCCCGAGGAACGCGACGCCGAGCAGGAGCAGGCCGCCCAGGACCAGGAGGACGATGCCGAGCGGGTCCTCGCTGATGGACAGGGAGCGCGAAAAACCCCGCTGGAGCAGCGAGCCGCCGTAGATCGTCAGGCCGAGCGCGACCGGCGTGAGCAGAACACCGCCGAGCCCGCTGAGCACCCGGGGCGCCGCGCGACTGCTTTGCCTAGGCTGGGCGTAGGGCTCCGGCGCCTGAGGCTGCTCGTACGGAGGCACGGCGTAGGGGTTGGTCGACATGGGATCGCCCTTTCCGGTGGGCCGGCGGAGGAGTGTTGTTCGATGATGACGCGGTCGCCGTCGTTCCCGTGACGGCCGGATGGCCGTCGTACGACCGAGTGACGTCGGACACATTCGCCTCGTGGAGACTTGATACCGACCACTACTGGAACCATCCAGCACCGTTAAGCAGTACGCTTGTACCGCTACCGGAGACTGAAGTAGAACGCGAAGATCCGCGGAAGGAGCACCGCTGCTCATGGCCAAGATCAAGGTCCAGGGCACCGTCGTCGAGCTCGACGGCGATGAGATGACCCGCATCATTTGGCAGTTCATCAAGGACAGGCTGATCCACCCGTACCTGGACGTGAACCTGGAGTACTACGACCTGGGCATCGAGGAGCGGGACCGCACCGACGACCAGATCACCATCGACTCCGCCAACGCGATCAAGAAGCACGGCGTCGGCGTCAAGTGCGCCACGATCACGCCGGACGAGGCGCGCGTCGAAGAATTCGGCCTGAAGAAGATGTGGCTCTCGCCCAACGGGACGATCCGCAACATCCTCGGCGGCGTGATCTTCCGCGAGCCGATCGTCATCCAGAACATCCCGCGCCTGGTGCCGGGCTGGACCAAGCCGATCATCATCGGCCGTCACGCGCACGGTGACCAGTACAAGGCGACCAACTTCAAGGTCCCCGGCCCCGGCACGCTGACGATGACCTACACCCCGGCCGACGGTTCCGAGCCGATGGAGTTCCAGGTCGCGCAGTACCCCGAGGGCGGCGGCGTCGCCATGGGCATGTTCAACTTCCGCAAGTCCATCGAGGACTTCGCGCGCGCCTCGCTGCAGTACGGCCTCGACCGTGAGTACCCGGTCTACATGTCGACCAAGAACACCATCCTGAAGGCCTACGACGGCATGTTCAAGGACGTGTTCGAGGAGATCTACCAGGCGGAGTTCAAGGCCGACTTCGACGCCAAGGGCATCTCCTACGAGCACCGCCTGATCGACGACATGGTCGCCGCGGCGATGAAGTGGGAGGGCGGCTACGTCTGGGCCTGCAAGAACTACGACGGTGACGTGCAGTCCGACACGGTCGCGCAGGGCTTCGGCTCGCTGGGCCTGATGACCTCGGTGCTGCGTACCCCGGACGGCAAGACCGTCGAGGCCGAGGCCGCGCACGGCACGGTGACCCGGCACTACCGCCAGCACCAGCAGGGCAAGCCGACCTCGACCAACCCGATCGCGTCCATCTTCGCGTGGACTCGTGGGCTCGAGCACCGCGGCAAGCTGGACTCGAACCCGGAGCTGATCGGCTTCGCGAACAAGCTGGAGCAGGTCGTCGTCGAGACCGTCGAGAGCGGCAAGATGACCAAGGACCTCGCGCTGCTGATCAGCAAGGACCAGCCGTTCCAGACCACCGAGGAGTTCCTCGCGACGCTGGACGCCAACCTGGCCGAGAAGATCGCCCAGGGCTGAGTCTCGTGAACGCTTGAAGGCCCCCTTCCCTCGCGGAAGGGGGCCTTTTCGCGTGGTGACGGTGGGTAGCCCGTGACCGGCCGGGGTTGGCGCCTCCGGGTGGTTGGCAATCCGGGATCTGGGCGACCGCCCCGGCTTCTGCCACTCTGGACCGGACAGAAAACGATTCCCTTGTTCGAGGAGTGACCATCATGGCCATCTCGAAACCGGTCTTGTTCATCGGCGGCGGACTGGCGCTGATCGTCGTCGTCGCCATCTCGGGGCAGGACAGGGAGTCGAGCGCGTCGAGCCCGACCGGTTGCCAGGTCGTGGTGACGGCCGACGTGCTCAACGCGCGCGACACCCCCGGTGGGCAGAAGATCGTCGGCAAGTACGTCAAGGACACGAAGATCGACGCGCAGCCGGTGGTCGAGAAGGGCTTCCGCAAGATCGCCGAGGGCAAGTGGGTCTCCGCCGAGTTCGCGCCCCCCGTCGAAGGCGCGAAATGCGGCCCGTGACCTGCAGGATCGCGTTTAGCCCGCGAAACGCAAGTGGGCCCTGACCTGGGGGATCGCGTTTAGCCCGCGAAACGCAAGTGGGCCCTGACCTGGGGGATCGCGTTTAGCCCGCGAAACGCAAGTGGGTGCCTTCCTCGGCCGCCAGCACCTCGCCGCTGAACTCCTTCCGCGCTTCGGCCACCGAGATCCCGCGGTCGGAACCGGGCCAGAAGTGGGTCAGCAGCAGCCGCCGGGCACCGCCTCGCTTGGCCCAGTATCCGGCCTCGCCCGCCGTGGACACCAGACGCGGCGTCTCGTCGGGCGACGGCCCCTGAAGCGTGGCGTCGGCGATGAGGAGGTCGGCGTCGCGCGCCAGTTCCGCGAGGATCGGGCTTGGCCCACTGTCGCCGGTGTAGGCGACGGTGAGCCCGGGCGCGGTCAGGCGGACCCCGTAGTTCGGCACATGGTGCGGAAGCAGGAACGTGGTCATCCGGAACGGGCCGACCTCGCGCGGCGGGCCGAGTTCGTACACGTCGAAGATCGTCGTCGGATGCGGTCGCGGTTCCATCGCTTCGAGCCGTCGCACCGTGCCCGGCGTGCAGTGCAGCGGGATCCTCGGCTCGCCCGGCAGCCCATAGGCGCGAGCCCGGCCGAGCGCGCTCACGTCGGCGCAGTGATCGGGATGCTCGTGCGTCACCACCACCGCGTCGACCCGGCCGCCGGGACAGTACTCGAACAGCCGTGACGCGGAGCCGTAGCCGAGGTCGAGCACCACTTTGAAGCCCTCGTGGACCAGGAGGAAGCCGGCGCAGGCCCGGCCAGGTTCCGGCCAGGCGCCGCAGCTGCCCAGCACGGTCAGCTCGCTCATGTGCGCAGTCTCGCAGAGCGAACGCCCTGCCGGTTCTGTCGGACCCCCCGGGTAGCGTGCGACGGGTGCTGACCGTCTCCACTGTGAATGTCAACGGCCTTCGTGCCGCCGCGAAAAAGGGCTTCGTCGAGTGGCTGGGCTCGACGAAGGCCGATGTCGTCGCCTGCCAGGAGGTCCGGGCCGAGCTCAAGGAGCTCCCGGCCGGTGCCGCCGCGCCCGAAGGCTGGCACGTGGTGCACGCGCCGTCGGCGCAGAAGGGGCGTAATGGCGTCATGCTCTTCAGCCGGGCGGAGCCGGAAGAGGTCCGCATCGGTTTCGGCGAGCCCGAATTCGAAGACAGCGGCCGCTACGCCGAGATCCACCTGCCGAATGTCGTGGTCGCGAGCCTGTACCTGCCCAGCGGCGACGTCGGGACCCCGCGTCAGGACGAAAAGGAGCGCTTCATGACGGCGTTCCTGCCGTACCTCGTCGACCTGCGCGCCAAGGCCGAGGCCGGCGGCCGTGAGGTCGTCGTCGTGGGCGACTGGAACATCGCTTACGACAAGATCGACCTGAAGAACTGGCGGGGAAACCAGAAGAGCTCGGGCTTCCTGCCGGAGGAGCGGGAATGGCTCGGCCGCGTGTTCAGCGAGGCCGGCTACGTCGACGTACAGCGCAAGCTCGACCCGGAAGGCCCCGGCCCGTACACCTGGTGGTCGTATCGCGGGAAGGCATTCGACAACGACACCGGCTGGCGCATCGACTGCCAGATCGCCACCCCCGGCCTGGCCGAGCGGTGCACCTCCGTCGTGGTCGAGCGCGCCGACTCCTACGACCGGCGCTGGTCCGACCACGCGCCGGTGACGGCCACCTACTCCGGCTGAGCAGTCGGCAGGCAATTCCGGGTCCCGGCTGTTCGCCGTGACCTCCGGGATCCGGTCAGGCACGAGCAGCTGTAGGTTCGACCTGCAATCCAGCGACGTCGACGTGCTTGTCGAGTTCGATGCTTCGGTCTTAAGGAAGGCCTTGAGCGGGTCCTGGGTCCTCCCGTGGGCCTCGTCAGCGTGACCAGCATTCGCAATCCGTACTTCAAGCAACAGGTGGTGGAGACCCGGGAGCTGCTCTATGCAGCGTGACGCTCGAACCTACCTTTGGGACGCCTTGAGGGCAGCGGACCGCTGAGTGAGTTCAGCAAAGGCGAGGACTTCGATGCCTACCGGTCGAACGCCATGTTGCGCTCGGCGGTCGAGCGCCAGCTCGAAATCGTTGGTGAGGCACTGAACCAGCTGTCCCAAGCGGATGGCGACTTGGCGGCGCAAGTGCCTGACCTCGGGCGTATCGTCGCATTCCGTACCATCCTCATCCATGGTTACGCGACGGTCGAGGAGTTGCAAGACGCGTAGGTCCGACCACGCGCGCCCGTGACGCCGATGTACTCCGGATAGGCTGCACGCCGGGAGAATCGGGGGTCGCGATGGAGACGAACGAAGCCAGGCGCATCGAGGCGACGAACGCCGAGCGCTACGCGATGTCCGGCCAGTACGGGTGGGAGTTCAGCCCGGACGCGCCGAACATGCTGGAACGGTGGACGGTGCTGCCGTTCAACCAGCGCGGCGACAAGCGGATGGCGTTCGGCGCGCTGAGCGGCATGTATCAAGGGCTGCGGTTCAGCGTCTTCGACTACCACCGCCGCCCGACGGTCACGAGCGTGCACACGCGCTGGACCAACAAGAAGGTCAACGAGCTCGACACGATCTCGATCGACACGGTCTGGGCCGTCACCCTGCCCGCGCCGATGCCGAACTTCCAGATCGTGTCGAGCATCGAGTCCGCCTGGGACGTCGAGCAGTATCCGGAGCCCGCCACCGCGGACCGGAAGTTCAACCGCTGGTACAAGCTGATCGACACCGACCCGAACGTCGCGGTCGGCGTGCTGACACCACAGGTCGCCGCCACGATGCGGTCCTTGAAGCTGCACACCTGGTCGCTGGTGGGTGCGGAGCTGGTCTACGTCGAGAATCCGACCTTCGGGCGGACCAAGCCGGATGACGTGCTCTCGACGCTCGGGCGTCTCGCGCAACTCGTGTCGCTGCTGCCGTTCCACCTCGGCGGCGGTCAGCCCGCCCCGCAGCAGCCCCAGTACCCGCGCCAGCCGTATCCGCCGCAGAACCCCGGCTATCCGCAGCAGTACCTGCCTCCGCCGCAGTACGGACAGCAGCCGTACCCGCCGCGGCATCACGGTTATCCGCCGCCGCACTACCCGCCACCGCAGTACCCGCAGCCCGGGTATCCGCCGCCGGGGTACCCGCCGCGCGGCTACTGACGGGACTTCGCGCTCTCCGTCCACACTGGACTCTCGACGAAGTGGTTGTCGAACTTTTCCTGGCTTTCCAAGAGATTCTGGACGGTCGCTTCGCCGTGTCCGACCTTCTCCAGTAGGCGGAAGTAGTCGAACCGTTCCACGCCGGGGATGAACACGATCAGAACGTCCGCCGGCGAGTCGACGGCCGCGCGGAACGCGTGTGTGGTCAGTGGCGGGACGACCAGCATGTCGCCTTCGGAAACGGTGACGATTTCCTCTCCCACAAGGACTTCCAGCCTTCCGCCGAGCATGAAGAACATCTCGGAGGAGCCGGTGTGGTAGTGCGGCGCGGCCCCATCGGCGCCGACGCCTAACCGTGTTCGCGCGCCGCTCATGACTCCGCCTGTGGTCGAGACGTCGGCGAGCAGGGTGACAAGGGTGGGGGCCGCACCGACGGTTTCGGCTTCGGCGGCGCGGACGAGGACGGCTTCACGGGTTTCGATGCGCTGGGTCATGCCCGCGATAGTTCCATCACTGATAGTTCGCTGTCAAACTATCTCCTGTCGAATAGACTGCGTCCGTGGGCGAAGAACGAAACACGGACGCGATCGACGCGGTCGTCGGCGCGTGGCGCCGCGAGCGGCCGGAGCTGGACTTGACCGCGATCGGGGTCGCAGGCCGCCTCGGCCGCGTGGCGATGCTGACCACTCCCAAAGTGGAAGCCGTGTTCGCGAAGCACGGCTTGAAGCAAGGGGAGTTCGACGTGCTCGCGGCGCTCAGGCGATCCGGGAAGCCGTACACGCTGATCCCGTCCGAGCTTTCCGCGACGCTGATGATGTCCAGGGCCGGGATGACCAGCAGGATCGACCGGCTCGAGTCGGCGGGGCTGGTGGAACGGGCGCTGGATCCGGAAGACCGGCGCAGCTTCCGGGTCACGCTGACCGGGCGCGGGTTCGAAGTCGTCGACGCCGCGATGACCGAGCACACGGCGAACGTCGCGAAGCTGCTCGCGCCGCTTGGTGACGACCTCGGCGTCCTGGACGCTTCGCTGCGACGACTGCTGACGTCCCTTGAAAGCTGAAGGGGCCCTTCGCCGCGTCACATGCGGCGGGCACGTTGTCCTTGCTGAAGACCGGCCCGTAGTAGTCCGGGCACACGATGCCGGACTGATGCGTGACGGCCGCGCCACCCGCGGCCGAGGCCTGCAGGACGGCGGCAGTCCCGAGAAAACAGGCCAGCAACNGCACCAGCCAGGCGCGTGAGAAGCGCTTCCGGGGCGCCGCTTCGGGGCCCCTTCAGCACCCTGGATGGATCAGCAGTACAGGTTGCCGCCCGGGCTCACGCCGAGGATGCCGGTGAACTGCTGGTACTTGTTCACGCGGCTCTGCACCTGGGCGGGGTTGCCGCCGTTGCACTCGATGCTGCCGTTGATGCTGCGGATGGTCTCGCCGAAGCCGCGGCTGTTGACCATCGCGTTGTGCGGGGTCATCGTGCCGGGACCGTTCTGGGTCATCCAGTACCAGATGCCGGTCTTCCAAGCGACCGCCGCGTCGTTCTGCACCAGCCACGGGTTGGTCAGCAGTGGCAGGCCCAGCGCGTCGCCGGCGGCCTTGTAGTTGAAGTTCCAGCTCAGCTGGATCGTGCCGCGGCCGTAGTACGCGGCGTTGCCCGCCGGGCAGCCGTAGGACTGGCTCGTGTCGCAGTAGTGCGGGTAGTTGGCCTCGTTCTGTTCGACGATGTGGACCAGGCCGCCGGTCTCGTGGCTGACGTTCGCCAGGAAGGCCGCCGCTTCCTGCTTCTTCACGGTGTCGCTGCCCGTGCCCGCGAAGGCCGGGTATGCGCTTAGGGCGGTGACCAGGCCGTTGTAGGTGTAGAAGGGGTTCCGGCTCGGGAACATCTGGTTGAACTGGGCCTCGCTGACCACGAAGCCGGACGGGTTCGGCGGGTTGGTCGTGCCGCCACCGCAGGTGCCCTGATCGGCCCAGACCTGCGCGCTACCAGGGGTTTCGTTCTGCGTCCACCACTTCGCGGACCAGTTGTGCCCATTGTGGGAGGCGGTGTTGCCGCCCCAGTAGACCGAGCTCGCGTTCCACGGCGCCACGCAGTCCGCGGCGGAGGCGGACTGGGCCGGGACGACCACGGCGACCGTGGTGGCGGCGAAAGTGGCGGCGACCGCCGCGAGAATACGTCGAAGAGACATCGGTGGCTCCTTCGTACGAGGGGACCATGCAGGGAGATTGGTCTATACCTTTTAAGGGGTATGGCCAACAGGTATAGACCATTACGGACAAGAAACCAACCGCGGAAAGCCGGATACCGCCTGTTCGGCCGCGTGTGACAGTCGAATGGTCCAACCCTGTCCGGTTTTGTCAGAAACCGATCTCGAGCTCGACAACTCTGAGAAGAGGGGTGCTCGAAACATCCCCCCTGTGAGGGGCTAGTCTCGTGCCCCGAGTTGATCAGAACTCACAGGTCTTGACACGCTCGGTAGTTTTTTGACCAGCAGCCTGGAAATGCTCACTCGTTCGGGTTAGCGTTCCGGTTCGGCAAAGTCACGTCACGGGAGGCACTCCGGTGCGGAACCCAGTTCATCTCCTGGTGCGATCGGCCATGCCCGCGGCTAGGGCCGCGGCGGTCGTCGCGATCCCGGTCGCGCTGCTCGTCGCGGGCGCGGTACCGGCATCGGCCGCGGACACGACGTCGCGGTCGGAGATGGCGTTCGGTCTTCTGGGCCCGGTCGGCTTGATCGCCGTCGCGCTCGGCGTCGTCGGGATGGCCTTCGGGGTGTTCCGCCAGCGCCGGAAGGCCCGCGCGGCCGCCGCCCCCGCTCCCGCCCCGGCGCAGCCCGCCACCCCGCACGTCGCCGCGATGGCCGAAGCCGTGCTCGCGGACGACGCCCTCACTCGCCAGCAGCGCCCCTGACCTGCGCCTCCCGGCCCCGGATCGCGATTAGGGGGCTAAACGCAGGTCGGTGCCCTGGGCCTGGCGGATCGCGATTAGCCCGCTAAAGGCAGGTCGGTGCCGGGACGAGGCAGATCGCGATTAGGGGGCTAAACGCAGGTCGGCGGATTTCTTGGGTAGGTACACCTAGTCCGGCCCGGATTGTTTAGCCGCTCGCTGATCGCCACGCTCGGGTCCATGACGGTGACACGGCGTCGCAGCCGGCCCGGTGACCCCTTCCCCCGCGCCCTGGACCGGGCGATCACGGACAGCGGCCTCGGTCTCGACCGGATCCGGCACCGGCTCGCCCTGGAGGGTGTCCGGGTCAGCGTCGCGACCTTGAGCTACTGGCGGACAGGAAGAAGCCGCCCCGAGCGATGCGACTCCCTGAAGGCGGTCGCGCTGCTGGAGCGGCTCTTCGAACTTCCGCACGGTTCCTTGCTGAACCGGCTGGGCCCGCGTCGCCCCCGGGGGCGGTGGGGCGACGCGGGGACCGGATCAGACGCCGGAGTTGGTGCGGATCCAGCTGCGGAAGTAGGGGACGTCCACGTAGATCGACGGCCCGGTCGCGCAGGTGCTGCTGTTGTTCCCGGCGCGGCTGGTGGCGCCGACCAGCTGCCAGACACCGCTGACCTGCTTGACCTGCGGGCCGCCCGAGTCGCCGTAGCAGGCACCCGAGTTGCCGTTGGGGTTGTTGGTGCAGATCTCGCTGGCGCCGTTGATGCCGAGGCACCGGCTGTCGGAGACGATCGAGGTGTTCAGCTCCTGGAGGTTGATCGGGGCGCCACAACCACCGCGGACGGGGCAGGTCTGGCCCCAGCCGATGATCCGCGTCGCGGTGCCAACGGCCCCGGACGCGTCGGCGATCGTGACCGGCGCCTGCGGCACCGCCGTCGAGAGACGCAGCAGCGCCAGGTCGGCGCTCGGGTGGGCGATGCGCTGGGCCACGCGGGCGACGGTGCCGCCGCTGGTGCGGTTCGTGGTGCCGACGCGCACCTGGTACGGCGTGCCGCAGTGCGCCGCGGTGACCACCCAGGTCGAGCTGATCAGTGAGCCACCACACTGGTGGCCGCCGGAGCTCGACTGCTGGGACACCATGAACGAGTAGACCTGGGTCGCGTTGCCGCCGCCGACGATGTTCGGCTGGACGCCTCCGGTGGGCTCGGCCGCCGCCGCGACGCCGGAAAGCGAGAAGACGGCCGCGGCCGCCATGGCCAAGCCCATCAGTAGGGATCGTGCCTTCATCTGGGTTCTCCTTCGGTGTGGCCGGAAGATCCGGTGCCTTGAACGCTAGGAATCGGGCACCGTGCCCAGAACCGTCGGAAGTATGTGGCGTTTAACCGTTTAGACCGTTCGGCCGGGGCGAGGCCGAATGACCCGCCGCGGCGTGGCCTGAGAGAATCCGGGCGTGTCCGACGAACAGAAGCGCCCGCGCGTGCTCTCCGGGATCCAGCCGACCGCCGACTCGTTCCACCTGGGCAACTACCTGGGTGCGCTGCGGCAATGGGTGCGGCTGCAGGACACCCATGACACCTTCTACATGGTCGTCGACCTGCACGCGATCACCGTCGAGCAGGATCCGAAGGTGCTGCGCGATCGCACGCGCCGCTCGGCCGCGCAGCTGCTCGCGCTCGGGGTCGACCCGGCCCGCAGCGCGCTGTTCGTCCAGAGCCACGTGCCCGAGCACGCCCAGCTGGGCTGGGTGCTGGAGTGCCAGACCGGGTTCGGCGAAGCGAGCCGGATGACGCAGTTCAAGGACAAGGCCGCGAAGCAGGGCACCGATCGCGCCAGTGTCGGCCTGTTCACGTACCCGGTCCTGCAGGCCGCCGACATCCTGCTGTACCAGGCGAACGAGGTCCCCGTCGGCGAGGACCAGCGGCAGCACCTGGAGCTGACGCGCAACCTCGCGCAGCGGTTCAACAACCGCTACGGCAAGACGTTCACCGTGCCGGAGCCGCATATCGTCAAGGACACGGCGAAGATCTACGACCTGCAGGACCCGACCGCGAAGATGAGCAAGTCCTCGTCGACCGGCAACGGCCTCATCGAGCTGCTCGAAGAACCGAAGAAGTCGGCGAAGAAGGTGCGCTCGGCGGTCACGGACACCGGCCGCGAGATCGTCTTCGACGCCGAGAACAAGCCGGGCGTCTCGAACCTGCTGACGATCCTCTCCGCGCTGACCGACCAGCCGGTCGCCGAACTCGAGAACTCGTACGAGGGCAAGGGTTACGGTGACCTGAAGAAGGGTGTCGCGGAGGCGTTCGTCGACTGGGTCACGCCGGTGCAGGAACGCGTCCAGTCCTATCTGGACGACGTCGCCGAGCTCGACAAGGCCTTGGCGCTCGGTGCGGAACGGGCCAGGGAAGTCGCTTCGGTGACGTTGCGGAACGTCTACGAGAACATCGGGTTCCTTCCCCCGGCGGGCTGATTCGCGCTGCGATGTCGTCGCGGTGTGGTTAGCGTTTGACGGTGGCGAATGATGACGGCGCGAAGCCGGAACAGGACAAGCTGTTACCGCGCCTGAGGCGGAAGTACGGCTGGCTCGATCACCTCATCCGGGCGAACGACGCCTTCACCGAGCGCTACGGCAATCACTATGCCGCCGCCATCACCTACTTCAGCGTGCTTTCGGTGATCCCGATCTTGATGGTCGCCTTCGCGATCATCAAGATCGTGCTCGCCGGTGACCAGGTGGTGACGAACCAGCTCGTCGACGGCATCAAGAAGTCCGTCCCGGAAGGGCTGAGCGACCTCGTCGGCAGCATCATCAAGGCGGCGCTGGACTCCGGCGGCGGTATCGGGATCTTCGGGCTGCTGCTCGCCCTGTACTCGGGGGTCGGCTGGATGTCGAACCTGCGTGACGCGCTGACCGCCCAATGGGGGCAGGAAAAGCAGAAGCTCCCGCTGGTTTCGACCACCATCAAGGATCTGCTGTCCCTCGTCGGGCTCGGGGTCGCGCTGGTGATCTCGTTCGGGCTCACCGCCGCGGGCAGCGGCGTCGGGCGGTTCCTGCTCGAACTGGTCGGCCTCGAGAACCAGGGCTGGGCCGTGTTCCTGTTGAAGGCCGCGACGATCCTGCTCGGCCTGCTCGCGAACACCCTGGTCTTCCTGTGGGTCATCGCGAGGCTTCCGCGTGAGCATGTCGCGCTGCGCAGCGCGGTCAAAGGCGCGATCTTCGCCGCGGTCGGTTTCGTCGTGCTCCAGCAGGCCGCGACCGTTTACCTCGGCAGCGTCACGAAATCACCGGCGTTCACGTTGTTCGGCCCGGTGATCGGCCTGCTCGTGTTCGCGAACCTCGTTTCGCGGTTCCTACTGTTCGTCACCGCGTGGACGGCGACGGCGAAGGAGAACCTGAAGACGGTCATCGAGCCGCCTGCCCCGGTGCTGATCCACCCGCGGGTGACCGTTCAGCAGGGGCCGGGGCTCGGCGCCGTCGGCGGGGCTTTCGCGACCGGCGCGCTCCTGGGCTGGTTCGGCCGTCGCAAGTCCTGACGTTATTCGCCGGCCATGGCCTTCTTGCGCTGGTGGCCGACGACGAACGACGCCACGATGATCAGGAAGACGACCAGCGTGATGATCCAGCCCGTCACGCCGAACGGGTCTTCGGCCGCGGCCGCCGCTCCGCTGTTCGCCGCGCCATCGGCGTTCGGCGCGGCGTTGGCCGGGTCCGCGTTCACCGTTTCCGGTGACCGGTATTCGATGCGTCCCACCGATTCGGCCTTGGACTCGCGTAGCGCGATGCCGTAGTCGAGGAGCTTCGCGGCCTGCTCGGTGACCCGGGTCGGACGCTGCTCGGCGCGCAGCATCACGACCCCGACCCGGTGACCGTTCTGGACCGCGCTGCCGGCGTAGGTGTGGCGCGCGTCGTCGGTGAAGCCGGTCTTCCCGCCGGTGAACCCGGGATAGCTGCCGAGGAGCTTGTTGTCGTTGTAGATCGTGACGACCGGTTTTCCCGCGGTGGCC
Source organism: Amycolatopsis coloradensis (assembly GCF_037997115.1). NCBI lineage: Bacteria > Bacillati > Actinomycetota > Actinomycetes > Pseudonocardiales > Pseudonocardiaceae > Amycolatopsis > Amycolatopsis coloradensis. The sequence goes on along the minus strand of NZ_CP150484.1, from coordinate 8,658,966 downwards.
GGGACTTCGAAGCTCTTGGTCTTGACCACCTTGGCGAATTCGGGGTTCTTCATCGCGTAGTGGAAGATCAGGCTCATGTCGTAGGCGGAGGTCGACATACCGGGGCCGTCGAGCCCGGACGGTGTGGCGGCCCGGGTGTCCGTGGCACCGATACGGGTGGCCAGTGCGTTCATCTTCGCGAGGGTCGCGTCCAGGCCGCCGAGCACGGTGGAGAGCGCGTGCGCCGCGTCGTTGCCCGAGTGCATCAGCAGGCCGTGCAACAGTTGGTCCACTGTGTACTGACCGCCCGCGGCGATGCCCATGCAGGTGCACTCCTGCTCGGCGTCCTCCTTGGTCGGCACGACGATCTTGGCGGGCGGGAGTTCGGTGACCACGACCAGCCCGAGCAGGACCTTGATCAGCGACGCCGGCCGCTGACGGGCGTGCGGATCCTTCGCCGCGATGACGTCGCCGGTGTCGAGATCCTGCAGCACCCACGACGCGGAGGTGTTCCCCTCGGGCGGGTTCAGCGCGCGCTTCGGGAGCACGAGCCCGCATTCGGCCATCCGTTCGCCGCCCACCGGAACCGGCGGCACCGGCAGCGGCGCCGGAGCGGCCTCGCCGGGGCGCGGTTTCTCGGAGGTGTCGACGGGCGGGGGAGGCGTCACCTTGTTCGCGCACGGCTGCGCCTGGGCTGGTGGCTTCGGGGCGGCTGTGGCCACCGGCGTCACCGCGAGGGCGAGCACACCGGAAACGAGGACCAGGAGCAACCGGGAGATAGCGCTGTGCACCCGAGCAATGTAGCGTCGCCGGGCTCGCTGCATACTCAGGGGCATGCGCATTTCGCGAGGTACTTCGATGTTCCTGCTGGGTTTCGGCGTGTGGTCGTGGATCATCTGGATCACGTTCGCCAAGAACCTCTGGGACAGTGACCGCGCCTGGGCCGCGGACGGCTCGCCCACCGCCTACTTCATCGTGCACGCCGTGCTGACGGTCGTCTCGTTCGTGCTCGGCACCATCATCGGGCTCATCGGTCTGCGCACGCTGCGTGGCGCCAAGTCACGGGGCGCTGAAAAGGCTGACGCCTGATCAGGTTTGTCGTCCTTTTGACGGTGGTGGCCGGCCTTCGGCTCCCTTACGTTCACTCCACCGAATCATGGAGGTGGAATGTCCCGGATCAGACGCCTGCTCGTCCCCGCGCTCGTCGCGGCGGCGGCGGGAAGCGTGTTCGCGGCTCCGTCGGCGAGCGCCGCGCCCGCGCCGCAGTGCGACACCGCGAGCGCCCCGTTCAACTACGTGGTGCTCTACGACCCGCGCACCCCGGAGCGCAAGGTCGACAACGAGCTGCGCGCCAAGTGCGGCGAGAAGGTCGCGTACTACCCGGAGATCGGGGTCGCGGTCGCGACCTCCCGCAACGCCGACTTCCAGGCGAAGATCGGCGTCTTCCGCGCCTACTCGGGCGGCCGTGACGTCGCGTTCCCGCCCGCGGCCACCACCCGCTCGACCCGCTCCGCCGTGGTCGACACCAAGGAAAACGAAGAGACCACCAGCGTCGCCGTCGAAGAGGACCTGTCGGCCCAGCAGTGGGACATGCGGGCGATCCAGGCTCCCGAGGCGAACAAGATCTCCGGTGGCAGCCGGTCGGTGACCGTCGGCGTGCTGGACTCGGGCATCGAGCCCACCCACCCCGCGCTGAAGGCGGCCCTCGACCCGAAGGTGTCGGCAGGCTGCAACAGCGGCGCGCCCGACACCACGCCCGCCGCCTGGGCACCCACGAACTCCGACCACGGCACGCACGTCGCCGGCACGATCGCGGGCAAGGACGCCGCACGCGGCTTCACCGGTGTCGCGCCCGGCGTCAAGCTGGCGTCGGTGAAGGTCGTGAACGACGACGGCCTGATCCTCCCCGAGGCCGCGGTGTGCGGGTTCATGTGGGCGGCGAAGCACCGCTTCCCGGTCACGAACAACAGCTACTACATCGACCCGGGCATGTTCTACTGCTCGAAGGAGCCGGGCGACGCGGCCGCGTACGAGGCCGTCCGCCGCGCGGTGGTCTACTCGACCGGCCGTGGCGTGCTGAACGTCGCCGCCGCCGGCAACAGCGGTTTCGACCCGGACAAGCAGACCACCGACCCGAACCGTCCTCACCCGGTCGACGAGAGCTGCGGCATCCTGCCCAAGGCCATCGACGGCGTCGTCAACGTCTCGGCCATCGGCTACGCGGGCACGAAGTCGTCGTACAGCAACTACGGTGACGACGTTTCGGTCACCGCCCCCGGTGGCGACCGCGCCCAGCTGCCGCCCACCGGACAGGGGGTCGGCTGCCCGCTGTCGACCATCTTCAACGGCGGCTACGGCGCCAAGTGCGGCACCTCGATGGCGTCTCCGCACGTCGCCGGTGTCGCCGCGCTGCTGGCGTCCCGTTTCCGGCACGCTCCGCCCGCGGCGCTGAGGTGGCTGCTCGAACACCAGGCGGACACGGTTCCCTGCGGAACCGCGGCGCCGGTCTGTGAAGGTCCGGACAAGGACAACTCGTACTACGGTCACGGCCGCGTCAACGCTCTGGACGCGGTGAAGTAGTTTTCGCGCGATCGCCGGGGCCGGTCCACGTTCGTGGCTCGGCCCCGGTTTCGTTTTCCTGGCCCTTCCGATGGTGTCCTCGCTACGTTGTGAGCACCTTCGACAGTGGGGAGTTCACGATGTCGTTGTCCGGTCGGTTGGTTCCCTTGGTGGTGGGGCTGGCGATGCTCCCGCTCGTCAGCGCGCCCGCGGCGGTGGCGGCCCCGGTGGCGCCCTGCAGCGACGAGCCGCGGGAGCTGCCCATCGACGAGTTCACCGACTATCGCGAGATGGTGCGGGAACTCGGCAGGCTCGAACGGGTGAGCAAAGGGCGGGTGGCGGTCAAGGAGGCCGGGCGGTCCAACCGCGGCCGGGTGATCCACCAGGCGACCGTCGGGACCGGCCCGAAGGTCTTCGTGGTCTCCAGCGAGATCCACGGAAACGAGAAGACCGGCACCGACGCCCTGCTGCGCATCCTCGACTACCTCGGCACGTCGGAGTCGCGGGACGCCGAGCGGCTGCGGAAGACCATCACCTTCGTCGCGGTGCCGAAACTGAACCCGGACGGCGCCGAACTCGACCGGCGCGGCAACGACCTTTCGTGGGCGGAGGTACAGCGGAAGTTCCCTCAGCTGAAGGACCGGCCGCCCGCCTGGAACTACCTCAGCGGCGTCCTCCAGGGCGACGACTACCGCAAGCGGCCGGGATTCGACGTCAACCGCGACTTCAACCCGGACCTGGCCTACGTCCCGCGCGCGGAGGACTTCCCGGGCGCGCCGGATCGGCCGGGGTGGTTCGTCACGCCCGAGGCGCGGGCGCTGCGTTCGGTTTACCTGGAGCTGACCGCTTCGCGGGGGAAGGTGCCCGACGTCTATGTCGATCTCCACCATCAAGGCGCCTGCGTCCGGCAGGAAGGCAGCAACCGGCTGCTCGACGTCGGCATCGATTACCCGCCGCTGCCCGACAAGTTCTTCGAGCCAGGCCAGAAGTACGCGAAGTACCGCGATGTGTACACAAAGGACGAATCGCGGCAGCTGGCGATCAGCGCGTTCAACGGGATGACGTCGCGCGGTTTCGTCGGGGCGCGGTATCCGCATGCGCCGGACCGGGATCTGCCGGGGCAGGCGCGGTCTTCGTTCGCGCTGAACGGGACGGGGACGGTGCTGTTCGAGGTACGCGGGCAGACGCAGACGCTCGGGCAGCAGCACCGGGAGCGGTTCACGCGCGCGGTGATGGCGGGGCTGTACAACATGCTGCGGGACGTGAGCACGGGCGCTGTCGGGTACATCGACCCGGAGGCTTTCGACCGGCTGCCGGGTACAGCCGACTCGGCCGCTCTCGCTCGGGTGCTGGAGTAGCGGCTTTCCGTGAAGGCCTCCTTCCCTACCCTGAGAGTNCTCCGTGCAGTTCGACGGCAAGACCGGAGCCGTCGGCACCACCGGTGTCGATCTGCGCACGGACGAGAGCTTCAGCGCATCGGCCTGGGTGTACATGGACCGCAAGTCCGACATCGTCTCCAAGCTGACCGCGGTCAGCATCGATGGTGAGCGGACCAGCAAGTTCCGCCTGGGGCACGTGGCCGATGAAATGAATGCGACCTGCTTCGGTGGCGAATTCGAGAACCCCAACGCTCCGCTCCGTCAGACGCGCTTGAAGAGCAGGGCGCGTTTGACTTCCTGGATTGCTTTGGTGACCTGGATGCCGCGCGGGCAGGCATCGGTGCAGTTGAACGTCGTCCGGCAGCGCCAGACACCCTCGGAGTCGTTCAGGATGTCCAAACGCTCTTCGGCGCCTTCGTCACGCGAGTCGAAGATGAACCGGTGCGCGTTGACGATCGCGGCCGGGCCGAAGTACGAGCCGTCGTTCCAGTACACCGGGCACGAGGACGTGCAGCAGGCGCACAGGATGCACTTGGTCGTGTCGTCGAACCGGTCGCGGTCGGCCTGAGACTGGATCCGCTCGCGCGTGGGCTCGTTCCCGTAGGCGATGAGGTACGGCTTGACGGCCTTGTACGCCTCGAAGAACGGGTCCATGTCGACGTAAAGGTCCTTGAGCGTGGTCAGACCCTTGATCGGCGCGATGGTGATGGTCGTCTTCTTGCCGTCCTGCGACAGCAGGTCCTTCATCAGGACCTTGCACGCCAGCCGGTTGATGCCGTTGATCTGCATCGCGTCGGAACCGCAGACGCCGTGCGCGCACGAGCGCCGGAACGAGAACGTCCCGTCGATGTAGTCCTTCACGTAGAAGAGCAGGTTCAGCAGCCGATCGGTGCGCTGCGCCGGGACGTCGTAGGACTCCCAGTGCGGCTCGGTGTCGACTTCGGGGTTGAACCGGAGGATCTTCAGCGTGACGGTGATCGGCGTGTGGTCGGAGGACACGGCCTCCGACTTCTCGGGGGTGGCCGTGGTCATCAGTACTTCCGCTCCATCGGTTCGTAGCGGGTGAAGGTCACCGGCTTGTAGTCGAGGCGGACGTCGGCCGTCAGGCCTTCACCCTGCTTGTAGGCCATGGTGTGCCGCATGAAGTTCGTGTCGTCGCGGTTCGGGTAGTCCTCGCGCGCGTGCCCACCGCGGGATTCCTTACGCGCCAGGGCGCCGACGACGAGGACCTCGGCCAGTTCGAGCAGGAAGCCCAGCTCGACGGCCTCGAGGACGTCGGTGTTGTACCGCTTCCCCTTGTCCGACACGGTGATCCGGCTGTACCGCTCCTTCAGCGCCTGCACGTCGGTCAGCGCCTGCTTGAGCGTGTCCTCCGTGCGGTACACCGAGGCGTGCGAGTCCATGGTCCGCTGCAGCTCGGTGCGGATGTCGGCGACGCGCTCGTCACCGTGCTCCGAAAGCAGCAGCGCGAGCTGGTCTTCCACCACGCGAGTCGGGTTCTCCGGCAGTTCGACGTGGTCGTGCGCCAGCGCGTACTCCGCGGCGGCGATGCCGGCGCGGCGGCCGAACACGTTGATGTCGAGCAGCGAGTTGGTGCCGAGCCGGTTCGAGCCGTGCACGGACACACACGCCACCTCACCCGCGGCGTACAGGCCGGGGATGACGTTCTCGTTGTCCCGCAACGCCTCGCCGTGGACGTTGGTCGGGATACCGCCCATCACGTAGTGGCAGGTCGGGAACACCGGCACCGGTTCGGTGACCGGGTCGACGCCCAGGTACGTCCGCGAGAACTCCATGATGTCCGGCAGTTTCGCGTTCAGCGTCTCTTCCGGGATGTGCGTGACGTCGAGGACGACGTAGTCCTTGTTCGGCCCGCAACCGCGGCCCTGCAGCACTTCCTGCACCATCGACCGGGCGACGATGTCGCGCGGCGCGAGGTCCTTGATGGTGGGGGCGTAGCGCTCCATGAACCGCTCGCCGTCGGCGTTGCGGAGGATGCCGCCCTCACCGCGCACGGCCTCGGAGATGAGGATGCCGAGCCCGGCCAGACCTGTCGGGTGGAACTGGAAGAACTCCATGTCCTCCAGCGGCAGGCCCTTGCGGAAGATGATGCCGAGGCCGTCACCGGTGAGGGTGTGCGCGTTCGACGTCGTCTTGAAGATCTTGCCCGCGCCGCCGGTGGCGAACACGATCGACTTCGCCTGGAAGACGTGCAGCTCACCGGTCGCCAGCTCGTAGGCGACGACGCCGGACGCGATCGGGTTGCCGTCCTCGTCCGGGGTCAGCACCAGGTCGAGCACGTAGAACTCGTTGAAGAACTCGGTGCCGTGCTTGACGCAGTTCTGGTAGAGCGTCTGCAGGATCATGTGCCCGGTGCGGTCCGCGGCGTAGCAGGCGCGGCGCACCGCGGCCTTGCCGTGGTCACGGGTGTGCCCGCCGAAACGGCGCTGGTCGATCTTGCCCTCGGGCGTCCGGTTGAACGGCAGGCCCATCTTCTCGAGATCGAGGACCGCGTCGATGGCTTCCTTCGCCATGATCTCGGCGGCGTCCTGGTCGACCAGGTAGTCGCCGCCCTTGATCGTGTCGAAGGTGTGCCACTCCCAGTTGTCCTCTTCGACGTTCGCCAGCGCGGCGCACATACCGCCCTGGGCGGCGCCGGTGTGCGAACGCGTCGGGTAGAGCTTGGTGAGCACCGCGGTGCGGGCACGCTGGCCGGATTCGATGGCCGCGCGCATGCCGGCGCCACCGGCGCCGACGATCACCACGTCGTACTTGTGGAACTGCATTGAGAACTCCGCTTTACGTGTGTGGTGGGGCCGTCAGTTGGCCGAGATGCCGGGATCGAAGGTGAAGATCACCATCGTGCCGACGGCGAGGATCAGCACCATCGAGACGTAGAGCACGATCTTCAGCCAGAACCGGGTGCTGTCCTTGCGGGCGTAGTCGTCGATGATCGTCCGCAGCCCGTTGCCGCCGTGGATCTCGGCGAGCCAGAGCATCGACAGGTCCCAGAACTGCCAGAACGGCGAGGCCCAGCGGCCGGCGACGAAGCCCCAGTTGATGCGGTGCACGCCACCGTCGAGGATGTTCATGATGAACAGGTGGCCGAGCACCAGCACGACCAGCGCGAGGCCCGAGATGCGCATGAACAGCCAGCTGTAGAGCTCGAAGTTGCTGCGGCGGGCGGCCGGGCGCTTCGGCGAACGCGGCTTGTCGAGTGCGAGAACTTCGGTTGCCATGGTCAGTGCCCCCCGAACATAACTTCGACGGTGCGCTTCATCATGAAGAAGGCACCGGGAATCATCACCACGACCCAGATGGCCAGGATGGTCCAGAGCATCGGCTTCTGGAACTTCGGTCCCTTCTCCCAGAAGTCGACCAGCATGACCCGGATGCCGTTGAGCGCGTGGAACAGCACCGCGCCGACCAGGCCGACCTCGAGGAGGTTGACCAGCGGGGTCTTGTAGGTCTCGATGACCTCGTTGTACGTGTCGGGCGACACGCGCACGAGCGCGGTGTCGAGCACGTGCACGAAGAGGAAGAAGAATGTCAGCACGCCGGTGATGCGGTGCAGCACCCAGGACCACATACCGGGGTCGCCCCGGTAGAAGGTCCCTTGCCGGCGTGAGGCACCCGCCCGATCGCTCGCGGCCGCCTCGGTGGCGGTGCTAGCCGTGGTGGACATCGGTGAACGGCCTCCAACGTCATGGCTTGGGCCCGCTGACCGCTGGTTTCCGCGCCTGCCGCCGGGACGTCCACCTGGGGACGGCTCCGGCGACGGTGCCGAGATCATGGTCATCGAGCGTGGATACCAGGGATGCTAGACCCGCACCTCACGGTGGGCTCACCTCCGGGTTCCTCTGTGTGATGGACCAGACATCGGGGCCCTTGCCCGATCGGGTGATGCGGGCCGGTAACTCACCGGTTCGTCCACTGTGGACGCGAAGGTCGTCGGGGGCGCCCAGAACGGTGCGTGACGATCTTGGGTCTTCCCCGCGGCCGGTGGGCCGAGTGCTGGCTGCGATTACTCCGTTGTGCTCACGGTGAGTACTCCATTCGTCGCGCGTACGACTCATGAGTAAACGTTTGTGTTACGTAGCGTGCCTTTCCTATGGCAGCAAAGCGGCCGTTAGGTACCGTCTCTCGGTCGAACCCGGCAGTGTCGCCGGGTCGCTTTCTTCGGACCATCCGCTGGATCAGCGGGGAGGGAGACACACGTTGCGTCGCATGCGTGGAACCGCGCTGGCCGCCGCCGCCATGGCCGGTGCTCTGGTACTGGCCGGATGCGCGAAGGATTCAGGTGCGGGGAACAACAACAACGCGGGCTCTGGGGACCAGTCCGCCAGCTGCGTGACGGCGCCGAAGCCGCCCGCCGCGCCGGCCGCGTCGAGCAGCTCCGCGCAGTCGACCGAGAAGGTCGACGGCAGCAAGCTCAAGGTCGCGCTGGCCTTCGACGTCGGCGGCCGCGGCGACGCGTCCTTCAACGACTCCGCCGCCGCCGGTACCGACAAGGCGAAGGCCGAGCTCGGCGTCACGACGGTCACCGAAAGCACCGCCGCCGCGACCGAGGACGAGGCCGCCAAGTCGCAGCGTCTCGACCAGCTCGCTTCGCAGGGCTTCAGCCCGATCATCGCGGTCGGCTTCGCCTACGCCAAGGCCGTCGGCGCCATCGCGCCGAAGTACCCGAACACCCAGTTCGCGATCGTCGACGACGACTCCGTCAAGGCCCCGAACGTCACCTCGCTCGTCTTCGCCGAGGAGCAGGGCTCGTTCCTGGCCGGTGTCGCCGCCGCCTACAAGTCGAAGAAGTGCCACGTCGGCTTCGTCGGTGGCGTGAACACGCCGCTGATCCAGAAGTTCGAGGCCGGCTTCCTCCAGGGGGTGAAGGCCGCTTCGACCAAGGCCAAGATCGAGGACGAGTACCTCACCCCGGCCGGTGACTTCTCCGGGTTCCAGGACCCGGCGAAGGGCAACGTGAAGGCCGCCGCCCAGATCGCCAAGGGCGCGGACGTGATCTATCACGCCGCCGGCGCCTCCGGTAAGGGCGTTTTCGAGGCCGCGAAGTCGAACAACGCGTTCGCCATCGGCGTCGACTCCGACCAGTACAACCAGAAGACGGTCGAGGCGTCGAAGGACGTCATCATCACCTCGATGCTCAAGCGCGTCGACGTGGCGGTGTTCGACTACCTGCGCGCGCTGGCGAAGGGCGACCTGACGTCGCTGCCGAAGCGGTTCGACCTCAAGGTCGACGGCATCGGCTACGCCACCTCCGGTGGGAAGGTCGACGACATCAAGGACGTCCTCGACGGGTACAAGGCGCAGATCGTCTCCGGGGCGATCACCGTCTCGGACAAGCCGCAGAAGTAAGCTTCACCAGGTACGGGGCTCGGGAGGGTAACCCCTTCCGAGCCCCAACCTGTTTACCCAGAACTGGATGGCTTTTCATGAGCGCTCCCCAGGCCGAGGTCACCGACGCCCCCGACCGGGGTGAACCGGCCGTGCAGCTGACCGGGATCACGAAGCGGTTCCCCGGTGTCGTCGCCAACTCCGACGTCAACCTCACCGTCACCAAGGGCGAGGTGCACGCTGTCTGCGGCGAGAACGGCGCGGGCAAATCGACCCTGATGAAGATCCTCTACGGTATGCAGCAGCCGGACGAGGGCGACATCGCGATCAACGGCGAACCGGTGAAACTGCGCAACCCGCAGGACGCCATCAAGGCCGGGATCGGGATGGTCCACCAGCACTTCATGCTGGCCGACAACCTGACCGTCGGGGAGAACGTCTTCCTCGGCGCGGAGAACCTGCACGGCATCGGCCGCGCGGCCAGGGCGAGGCTGGCGGAGCTGGCCGAACGCGTCGGCCTGCACGCCCGGCCGGACGCGCTGCTCGAAGAACTCGGCGTCGCCGACCGCCAGCGCGTGGAGATCGTGAAGGTGCTCTACCGCGGCGCCCGGATCATCATCCTCGACGAGCCCACCGCGGTGCTCGTCCCGCAGGAGGTCGACGCGCTGTTCGAGACCGTCCGCGCCATGCAGAAGGACGGCTTCACCTTCATCTTCATCTCGCACAAGCTCGACGAGGTGCGCGCGATCGCCGACACGGTCACCGTGATCCGCCGCGGCACCACCGTCGGCACGGCCGATCCGAAGACGATCACCTCACGTCAGCTGGCCGAGATGATGGTCGGCACGGAGCTGCCCAGCCCGGAGACCCGTGAGTCCACTGTGACCGATCGGCCGGTCCTCCGCCTGGACGACGTCTGCTTGAGCGTCGAGGGCTCCGAGCGCAACGTGCTCGACCACATCTCCTTCACCGTGCACGCGGGTGAAGTGCTCGGGATCGCCGGCGTCGAAGGCAACGGCCAGACCGAACTCGTCGAGACGATCATGGGCATGCGCAAGGGCGGCGGCCGGATCGAACTGACCGGGGCCGACGGCAAGACCGTCGAACTGCACAAACTGGGGACGCTCGCCCGCCGCGAGGCCGGGATCGGCTACATCGCCGAAGACCGCACACGGCACAGCCTTCTGCTCAGGCAACCCTTGTGGGTCAACCGGATCCTCGGCTACCAGACCCGCAAGCCGGTCGCGAAAGGACAGTTGCTCGACATCGACGGCGCGCGGGAGGACACCCGCCGCATCGTCGAGGAGTACGACGTCCGCACGCCGGGCATCGATGTCCCCGCCGCCGCGCTTTCGGGTGGTAACCAGCAGAAGCTGATCGTCGGGCGCGAGCTTTCCGGCAACCCGGTGCTGCTGATCGCGTCGCATCCCACGCGCGGTGTCGACGTCGGCGCGCAGGCGCTGATCTGGGAGCAGATCCGCCAGGCGCGCGCGGCCGGGCTGGCCGTGCTGCTGGTTTCGGCCGACCTCGACGAGCTGATCGGGCTTTCCGACACCATTCAGGTCATGCTGCGCGGACGACTGGCCGGCGAGGCCGACCCCGCGACCGTGACCCCGCAGGAACTGGGCTCCGCGATGACGGGTGCCTCCGAAGACTCCGAAGAAAATGGAGGCACAGCGTGAGTTCCTGGCGTACGAGGCTGCTGCCGCCTCTGCTCGCGATCGTATTCGCGGTCATCCTGACGGCCATCGCGCTGATCATCTCGGGCGCCGACCCGCTCCAGGCCTACGGCACGATGATCGGCCAGCTCTTCAAGGGCTCGACCGCCGTCGACACGGTGAACCTCGCGACGGTCTACTACCTGTCCGGGCTCGCGGTGGCCATCGGCTTCCAGATGAACCTCTTCAACATCGGTGTCGAGGGCCAGTACCGGTTCGCCGCCATCGTCACCGCCATCATCGGCGGGGCGTTGCAGCTGCCGCCGGTGATCCATGTGATCGCGATCCTGATCGTCGCGGTGGCGAGCGGCATGCTCTACGCGGCCATCCCCGCCGTGCTGAAGGTGACCCGAGGTGTTTCCGAGGTCATCTCGACGATCATGCTGAACGCGATCGTCGGCGGCATCGTGGCGTTCCTGGTCAACGCGGACCAGTTCGGCGTGCAGACCGGCAACAACATCGCCACCCGCGAGATCGCCGAGACCGGCCGGATCCCCGGTATCCCGATCGGGTCCGGCGAGCTGTTCGGCTTCGTGCTCATCGCGGCGCTGATCGGCGCGGCCTACTGGTTCATGCTCAACCGGACCCGGTTCGGCTTCGAGCTCAAGGCCTCCGGCGAATCGACGACGGCCGCCGCGGCGGGTGGCGTCAACGCCAAGAAGATGACGCTGATCGCGATGCTGCTTTCCGGTGGTGTCGCCGGTCTGGTCGCGATGCCGGAACTGCTCGGCCGCGACTTCAGCTACGGCATCACCTCGACCCAGATGTACGGCTTCACCGGCATCGCGGTCGCCCTGCTCGGGCGTAACCACCCGGCCGGGATCGCGCTGGGCGCCCTGCTGTGGGCGTTCCTCGACCGGTCCGCGGTGTCGCTGGAGCAGATCAACGTGTCCAAAGAGATCGCCACGATCATGCAGGGCGTGATCGTGCTGTCGGTCGTCATCGCGTACGAGATCGTGCGCCGCGCCGAACTGGCCGCCGAACAACACCGCGTGGGTCGCGCGCTGGCAGGCAACGGCCGCAAGGGTTCCAGCGTGTCCGAGGGAGGTGCGGTGTGACCACCGCGGACGTTCTTTCGCCCAACACCGGCGGGACCACCATGCCGGTGAAGCCGCCGAAGCGGCGCATCCCCGGCTGGCTCAAGGGCGCCATCTGGGGTCTGCTGGCGGTCGGTGTGCTCGCGATCGCGTCGTACGCCACCGGCGTCAACACGCTGACCTCGACCAACACCGCGCACACCGCGTTGCGGCTGGCGCTGCCGATCCTGCTGTGCGCGCTCGGCGGCCTCTGGGCCGAACGCGCGGGCGTGATCAACATCGGTCTCGAAGGCATGATGATCCTCGGCACCTGGGGTGCCGCCTGGGGCGCGTACCACGGCGGTGTCTGGGCCGGGCTGATCGCGGCGGTCGTGTTCGGCGCGCTCGGCGGCCTGCTGCACGCCGTCGCGACGGTGACCTTCAACGTCAACCACATCGTCTCCGGCGTGGCGATCAACCTGCTCGGTCTCGGGGTCGCGAAGTACCTGGCGAACCTGGTGTTCACCCCGCTTTCGGGGAACCCGCGCCAGTCGCCGCCGGTCCCGAAGTTCGACACCTATTCGGCGACGTTCCTCTCGGACTGGCTCTCGGATCTGGAGAAGATGCAGCGCGTCTTCATCTCCGACCTCGCCGGCATCCTCAACGGCCTGATCACCGAGGTCGCGCCGCTGACGATGATCGCGATCGCGCTGGTCCCGATCAGCTACCTCGTGCTGTGGCGGACGCGGTTCGGCCTGCGGCTGCGGTCCTGCGGTGAGAACCCGGTGGCGGCCGAATCCCTCGGCGTGAACGTCTACCTGCACAAGTACGTCGCCATGATCATCTCCGGCGGGCTCGCCGGGATGGGTGGCGCGTCGCTCGTGCTGCTCGCCGGTGGTGCGGACTACCTGGAGAACCAGACCAACAACCGCGGGTACATCGGCCTCGCGGCGATGATCTTCGGCAACTGGCGGCCGGGCGGCCTGCTCGGCGGCGCGGCGCTGTTCGGTTACGCGGACGGTCTCCAGCTCGCCGGTGGCGGCACCGCGGTGCTCGCGCTGCTGTACGGCGCGGTGATCCTGCTGGCCGTGATCGTGGCGGTGCAGTTGTTCCGCCGTCAGTGGATCGCTTCCGCGCTCGGTGTCGTCGGCGCCGGCGCGCTGTACGCGATCTACTGGACCAACGACGACCTGCCCAGCGACCTCATCCCGTACACCGCGCACTTCGTGACGCTGATCGTGCTGGCGGTGGCTTCGCAGCGGCTGCGGCCGCCGAAGGCCGATGGTGCGCTGTACCGGCGAGGTGAGGACTGACATGGCGGAGTACGACTGGGAAGCCTTGCGGGCCAAGGCCGTCGAGGCGGCGAAGTCGGCGTACGCGCCGTACTCCGGTCTGCACGTCGGTGTGGCGGGCGTGGTGGACGACGGCCGGATCGTCGTCGGCTGCAACGTCGAGAACGCTTCGTATGGCTTGGGAATGTGCGCGGAATGCACGATGGCGGGGCAGCTGCGGCTGACCGGCGGCGGCAAGCTCGTCGCCGTCGCCTGCCGCAGCGGCGCCGGTGACCTGCTGATGCCGTGCGGGCGCTGCCGTCAGATCCTGTTCGAGCACGGCGGATCCGACTGCCTGGTGGACACCCCGAGTGGCATCCTGCCGATGTCCGCGGTGCTGCCGGACGCGTTCGGGCCGGACGACCTGCCGTGAGCGCGTTCGCCGCCGTCGACGTCATCCGCGCGAAGCGGGACGGCGGACGGCTGTCCGACGAGCAGATCGACTGGACCATCGACGCGTACACGCGCGGCGACATCGCCGAGGAGCAGATGGCCGCGCTCGCGATGGCCATCTTCCTGCGGGGGATGGACTCCGGGGAGATCGCGCGCTGGACCGGCGCGATGATCTCGTCGGGGGAGCGGCTGGAGCTGAAGGTCAGCCGTCCGACGATCGACAAGCACTCGACGGGCGGGGTCGGCGACAAGATCACGCTCCCGCTGGCGCCGCTCGTCGCGGCCTGCGGCGCGGCCGTGCCGCAGCTGTCCGGGCGCGGGCTCGGGCACACCGGCGGAACGCTGGACAAGCTGGAGTCGATTCCGGGCTGGCGTGCCTCTTTGTCGACATCGGAGATCATCCAGCAGCTCGACGAGGTCGGCGCGGTGGTCTGCGCGGCGACCTCCGGGCTGGCTCCGGCGGACAAGAAGCTGTACGCGCTGCGGGACGTGACTTCGACGGTGGAGTCGATCCCGCTGATCGCGAGCTCGATCATGAGCAAGAAGATCGCGGAAGGTTCGGCGGGGCTGGTCCTCGATGTGAAGACCGGTTCGGGCGCGTTCATGAAGACGCTTCCGCAGGCCCGCGAACTCGCGCGGACGCTGGTGGAGATCGGGACCGCGCACGGCGTCGCCACGACGGCGCTGATCACGGACATGAACGTGCCGTTGGGCCATGCCGTCGGCAACGCGATCGAGGTCGCGGAGTCGGTCGAGGTGCTGCGCGGCGGTGGCCCGGCCGACGTCGTCGAGCTGACCGTGGCTTTGGCCAGGGAGATGCTGGCGCTGGCGGGATTGTCCGATGTGGACCCCGCAGCGGTGCTTGCGTCGGGTCGGGCTTACGAGACGTGGTGCCGGATGATCGCCGCGCAGGGCGGTGATCCGGACGCTCCTTTGCCGCGACCCAAGCACGTCCACGTCGTCTCGGCGCCCACTGATGGAGTGTTGACGTTTCTGGACGCGTATTCGGTCGGGGTCGCCGCTTGGCGGCTCGGGGCCGGACGGGCGCGCAAGGAGGATCCGGTGCAGGCCGCGGCCGGCGTTCTATGCCTGGCGAAGCCGGGCGACAAGGTTTCGGCCGGGCAGCCGCTGCTGGAGCTGCACACCGATACGCCGGACGCTGTTCCTTCGGCTCTCGCTGCGCTCGAAGACGCCTACGCCGTCTCCTCGGACGCTCCGGCCTCCGCTCCGCTCGTCCTGGAGACCGTGCGGCCCTGACCTGCGTTTAGCGGGCTAAACGCGATCTGTCCGCGCCCCGGACCCCCGCATTTCGTCCTCTGGATGCGGTACTTGCGCGTGCAACTACCGCATCCAGAGGACGAAATGCCTAAGGCGCAGGGCGTGGCGGCTGGGTCTTGCCGGGAGCGAGAGTGTCCCCAATGTGGCATTGGGGACATCGACCCGGCCCGACCGACGCCGGGCCCCGGACATGCACCCTCGTCGAGGTTGGGCCCTGCCGCATCCAGAGGACGAAACGCATGGGGGCGGCGGATCGCGATTAGCCCGCTAAACGCAGGTCGTGGCCCGAGAAGCGTGAAGGTCCCCTTCCCTCGGCGGAGCCGGAGGAAGGGGACCTTCACGCGTTAAGAGAGCGTCAGTCGGTGGTCTCGTCGGCGCCGTCGGCCTTCGCCTTGGCGTCGGCCGCCTTGGGCGCCCGGCCGTTGCGCGAGCTGCGACGCGGCTGACGCGGGGCGGGCGGCGGCGGGGCGATCTGCTGCACGGCCGGTCCGCCGCCGAGCATCAGCTCCGCGAAGGTCGCCATGGCCTCGTCCAGCTGGCCGCCGATGCGGCGCACGGACTCGTCGTTGCTCTTGCGCACCAGCGAGTCGACCGAATCGGTGTCCGGCTGCTTCTGCAGCGTGCTCTCGACCTTCGACAGGCCGGAGCGGATCGAGCCGTCGAGGTCGCCGAGGCGCCCGGTGAAGCCGTCCTCGACCTTGTCGAGCCGCTCGGCCAGGTCGTCCAGTCGCGAGGTGACCTTCTCGAGGCGGTCGCCGAGGCCGTCGAGGCGCTCCGAGGCGTCGATCATCTCGCCGGTCTCGGTCAGCGCGGTCTTCAGCGCCTCCGTGTTCGCGGTGAGGCTTTCCTTGGTCGCCTTGTCGAGGTTCTCGACGCGGGTGCGCAGCTCGCGGTCGACGGTGTCGACGCGGTCCCGCAAGGTGGACTCGGCCTGCTCGACGCGCTCGCGCACCGGGCCGATCACCGACTGCGGCAGCGCGTCGGTCCTCACGTCCTGCTTGTCGAGGTGCGCGCCGAGCTCGTCGAGGCGGCGGTGGATGTTCTGGAGCTTGTCCTCGAGCCCGTCCATCCGGCCCCCGACGCCTTCCAGACGCGCGGCCATGCCGTCGAGGCGGCCGTCGAGCTGAGCGAACGGCTTGGCCAGCTTGTCGACGATGCTTTCGACGGCGCGGGTCAGCGCGGCGATCGCGGTGTCCTGCGCTTCGAGCCGCGACATGGTCTCGTCGAGACGTTCGGCGAGCACGCTGGTCTCGGTGCGGTCGGGCATCTCCGAGAGCCGCTTGCGCACCGCGCCGAGCGAGTCGACGGGGGCCAGACGTGCGTAGATGTCGTCGAGCGCGTCGAAGATCTGCTGCTGTTCGCTCTCACGCACTTCGGCCGCGCGCACCAGCATGTTGCGCATCCGGTCGAAGGACGGGGCTGCAATGTGGTTGTCAGTGGTCACTGCGGTGTCCTTCGTGGGCGGGGAAATGGGAGGGACGTGACGTGAAGCTTATCCATTGCGAAATTGCTCTGCGTATGGCCCCCGGGTATCGGACAATGCCGAGCTCTGCCCCTGATGGCCGATTCAGCTCGTGATCGACAAAGCCGAGGGTTAACCGGCTCGCGGAAGTTACCACCATGTAGGGGAATGACAGGCTGGTTACCGTTACGTATGTCCTCTGAAAGCAGCAGACCCAGCATCCCGGAGGCGGTACTGGCCCGCGCTCCCAAGGTTCTCCTCCACGACCACCTGGACGGCGGATTGCGGCCTGCCACGGTCGCCGAACTCGCCGAACAGACCGGGTATCAGGCCTTGCCGACCAGCGATCCCGTCGAACTCGGCCGTTGGTTCCGCGACGCGGCCGATTCCGGCTCCCTCGTCTCGTACCTTGAGACGTTCGCGCATACCTGTGGCGTCATGCAGACCGAGGAAGCGCTGGTCAGAGTGGCCGCCGAGGCGGTGGAAGACCTCGCGGCCGACGGCGTCGTCTACGCCGAGGTGCGTTACGCCCCCGAACTCTTCGTCGAACGCGGACTGTCACTCGATGCGGTGGTCGAGGCCATTCAGGCCGGGTTCGCCGAAGGTGAACGGAGAGTGGCGGCCGGCGGCGGCCGGATCCGCGTCGGGACGTTGCTCTGCGCGATGCGCCAGCACGCCAGGGCGCTCGAGATCGCCGGCCTCGCCGTCCGCTACCGCGACGCCGGTGTGGTCGGGTTCGACATCGCCGGACCGGAAGACGGATTTCCGCCTACCAGAAATCTCGACGCATTCGAGTTCCTGCGGACGAATAATGCGCATTTCACCATTCATGCCGGTGAGGCGTTCGGGCTCGCGTCCATTTGGGAGGCGATTCAGCATTGTGGCGCGGAGCGGCTCGGACACGGCGTGCGCATCGTCGACGACATCAAGACCGACAGTGACGGCACGGTCCATTTGGGACGGTTGGCCGCCTACGTCCGCGACCGGCGCATCCCGCTCGAGATCTGTCCCACGTCCAATGTCCAGACGGGAGCGGCGCGCTCGATCGCCGAGCATCCGATCGGCCTGCTCGCCAGGCTGCGGTTCCGGGTCACCGTCAACACCGACAACCGGCTGATGAGCGGCTGCTCGATGACCAGCGAATTCGCGGCGCTGAGCGAGGCGTTCGGCTTCGGGTTGGCCGATCTCGAGTGGTTCACGATCAATGCGATGAAATCCGCCTTCCTCGATTTCGACCAGCGGCTCGACATCATCAACACGGTCATCAAGCCGGGGTATGCGTCCTTGCGTTCGTTAGCATAGCCAACTATTGTTCACTATATAGGAGTTATTTCCCATATAGTGAAACGGTGGCGAAGATGGCGCAGGTCGTGGACGTGAGGAACGGCGGCAAACGACGCTGGCTCATCCTCACGCTCGGTCTTGCCGCGCAGACCGCGAGCTGTTCGTTCCTCTACGGGATCCCGTTCCTGGTGCCGTCGATGCAGAGTGCGGAGGGGCTCTCGCTCGCCGAAGCGGGGACTGTGGTCGCGGCGCCGAGCCTTGGCCTGTTGTTCACCTTGATCTTGTGGGGTGCGGCGGCAGACCGTTACGGAGAGCGTTTGGTAATGGCCGTCGGGCTCGGCGTCTCGGGGTTACTCCTCGTGTACGCCGCCGTCGGCGACCACTCGCTCGGGACCCTCTTTGGGGTGTTTCTGCTCGCCGGCGCGAGCACCGCGTCAGTGAACGCCGCGAGCGGCCGGGCCGTCCTCGGCTGGTTCGGCCCGGCCGAACGCGGCCTCGCGATGGGCATCCGCCAGATGGCCCAGCCGCTCGGGGTGGGTGTCGCCGCCTTCGGGCTCCCGCCGATCGCGGACCGCTGGGGTTTCCAAGTCTCGTTCCTGCTGCCCGCGCTGACCGCGATCGGTGTCGCGCTCCTGGTCGCCTGGCTCCTGGTCGATCCGCCGCGTCCGGAGGCCGAAGCGGGCAAGGTGGAGAAACCGCCGTCGCCGTACCGGAAGCCGGCGTTGTGGCGGGTCCATGGCGCGAGCGCGCTGCTCGTCGTCCCGCAGTTCGCGGTCTCCGCGTTCACCCCCGTGTACCTGGTGACCGTGCACGGCTGGACGGCGGCGTCCGCGGGCTGGTTCGTCGGCGCCGTCCAGATCCTCGGCGCGCTGGGCAGGATCGCGTCGGGCTACTGGTCCGACCGCGTCGGCAGCAGGCTGCGGCCGATGCGGCGGCTGGCGGTCGCGAGCGCCGCGGTGATGCTGCTGGTCGCGCTCGGGGACGCGACGTGGCCGTGGCTGGTGCTGCTCGCGCTCGTCCTGGCCGCGGTGATCACCGTGTCCGACAACGGGCTCGGGTTCACCGCGTCGGCGGAGATGGCCGGGCTCGCGTGGGCGGGGCGGGCGATGGGCACGCAGAACACCGGCCAGAACATCGCCGCGGCCCTGACGCCGCCGATGTTGGGGCTCGTGATCGGTGATTCGCGGTACGCCCTGGCGTTCTGCGTGGCCGCGGTCTTCCCAGCACTCGCCGTTGCCTTGGTCCCCGTCAACCACGAAAGAGCTGAGGGGCCCCACTAGGTGACCAAGGAGGTCTCCCCAAGGGCGCTCCGCGCCCGACGGAGACTTCACCTCGCGCGCCTCTTTCGGGCCGAAGGCCCACGAAAACGCGATGAAGGGGCGCCTCCCGCTCAACTCGACGTTGAAGCGGAACGACGCCCCTTCGGCGCGCTTTTCGTCAGCGCGCGAGCTACAACACAGCTAGCCGGTTCTCGAAGGTCTCGACGAGTTTGCGCCACTCCGACTGCTCGGCGTCGAACGGAGCGCTCGGCTCGAGGCGCGAGGGGTCCGGCCGCAGCACGAACGACACCAGCCAGCCGAGGCTTTCGTTGGCGGCCAGCGCGGTTTCGACGCTGTCGTCGTCGGCCCACTCGGCGGCGTCGGTGATCAGCTCGACGGCCAGCTCCAGCTGGGTCGGGTCGATCGACTCCGGGCCTTCGGCGATGTCCTCGGCGATGCCGTTCAGCACGTACGTGTTCTCGGCGTCGACCTCGATCTCGAGCTCACCGGCGGTGGCCTTCGTGGCCACCTCGTCCCAAGTGGACACTTGGGCGAGGTCGTTGTCCGCCAGGTCCTTGCCGTCCGCGATCGCGCGGATCAGGGCCTTCTCGGAGGTGAAGACGTCGATCTCGCCTTCGCTGCCGAGGAAGATCGGCTTGTCGTCGAGGTAGCAGCGCAGCGTGTAGTACTCGGCGCCGGAGGTGATGATCTTGATCGGGTCGATGCCGACCTCGCCCCAGAAGCCGACGGGCTCGTCGTCTTCGTCGTCGTCCTCGTCCGCGTCGTCCACCAGATCCGCGTCGACAGCGGCCGCTTCGGCCTCGGCGGACTCCGCGAGGAAGGTCGCGAGTTCCTCCGCGGTCTGCTCCAGCACCTTCTCGTCGACGTCGGGGACGGTCACGAGACCGTCGATCGCGTCGAGCACGGTGTCCCACTTCTCGGAGACCGCCTGCGACAGGTCCGCCCAGAGGCGCTCGCCGTCACGGCCGGAGAAGGGCAGCGTGCCCTGGTCCAGCAGCGAGAAGCTCTCGTGCGCGTCGAGGACTTCGTGGACCTCTTCGAGCTCGCACACGTCCGCGAGCGAACGCACGATGCCGATGATCTCGGCCAGCTCGCCGAGCGTCCACTGGTCCGGCTTCTCGGCGACCAGCTCGGGGACGCCCACCAGGTCGTAGGTGTGGTCGTCGTCCGGGATGAGCTCGGGCACGTTCAGCGCCGGGACGACCTCCCACGCGGGGTGGTCGAGCAGGTCGTGCTGCTCGGAGGTCCGTACGAAAGCGGCGAGATGCGCGGCGTCCGGGAAGGCGTACAGGTCCTCCTCGTCGCCGAGGAAGGCTTCCCACTCCTCGCCGTCTTCCCGCCAGCGCGGCGCCCAGAGAGTGACGACGTCACCCTGTGGCAGGCCGAGTTCGATCGGGATGATGTCCTGTGCCATTCCTTTAGCCCTCTCGGATTACCGCCTGTGTGCGCGGCCGGGTGATGGTGCCCGGAAGGTGCGCGGTACCGCGAAGCCTACGGGTTTCCGGCGGAGGGCGCGATCACCCCTGGGCAAGAAGCGACCAACGGATGGCACGATAGGTCCTCTGATGACACTTACAGACCTCCTGCCTGCGGATCCCGACCCCGACTCGCTGTTCGAAGCCTTCTCCACCTGGACGGCCGAGCGCGGGTTGGAGCTGTACCCCGCGCAGGAAGAGGCCATCATCGAGGTGGTCTCCGGAGCGAACCTGATCCTGTCGACGCCGACGGGCTCGGGAAAGAGCCTGGTCGCGGTCGGGGCGCACTTCACCGCGCTCGCGCACGGCCGCCGCAGCTACTACACGGCCCCGATCAAGGCGCTCGTCTCGGAGAAGTTCTTCCAGCTGATCGAGATCTTCGGCCCGGAGAACGTCGGCATGATGACCGGTGACTCGGCGGTGAACGCCGACGCGCCGATCATCTGCTGCACGGCGGAAATCCTGGCGAACATGGCGTTGCGCTTCGGTGCCGACGCGCCGGTGGGCCAGGTCGTCGCGGACGAGTTCCATTTCTACTCGGAGCCGGATCGCGGCTGGGCGTGGCAGGTGCCGCTGCTGGAGCTGCCGAACGCGCAGTTCGTGCTCATGTCGGCGACGCTGGGCGACGTCTCGTTCTTCGAAAAAGATCTCACCCGCCGGACCGGCCGTCCGACCGCGGTGGTCACCTCGGCGCAGCGGCCGGTGCCGCTCACCTTCCGCTACGCGCTGACGCCGTTGCACGAGACGATGTCCGAGCTGCTCAACGGGGGCCAGTCACCGGTCTACGTCGTGCACTTCTCGCAGGCCGCGGCGATCGAGCGCGCGCAGACGCTGATGAGCATCAACGTCACCTCGAAGGCGGAGAAGGAGGCCATCGCCGAGATGCTCGGCGACTTCCGCTTCTCGGCAGGGTTCGGGAAGACGCTGTCGAGGCTGGTCCGGCACGGGATCGGCGTGCACCACGCCGGCATGCTGCCGAAGTACCGGCGCCTGGTCGAGCAGCTCGCGCAGGCCGGGTTGCTGAAGGTGATCTGCGGGACCGACACGCTCGGTGTCGGCATCAACGTACCAATCCGCACAGTGGTCTTTTCAGCGCTGACGAAGTACGACGGTGTGCGGCAACGGCATCTCAAGGCGCGCGAGTTCCATCAGATCGCCGGCCGAGCGGGCCGTGCGGGCTACGACACCGACGGTTACGTCGTCGTGCAGGCGCCGGACCACGTCGTCGAAAATGCCAAGGCGCTGGAGAAGGCGGGCGACGATCCGAAGAAGAAAAAGAAGATCGTCCGCAAGAAGGCGCCCGAGGGGTTCGTCAACTGGACGGAGAGCACCTTCGACCGGCTGATCGCGGCCGAGCCGGAGCCGCTGACGTCGAGTTTCCACGTCAGCCACTCGATGCTGCTGAACGTCATCTCCCGGCCGGGCAACGCCTTCGACTCGATGCGGCATCTGCTGGAGGACAACCACTCCGACCGTTCCGCCCAGCGGAAACTGATCCTGCGCGCGATCGCGATCTATCGCGCGCTGCTCGCGGCGGGTGTCGTGGAACGGCTCGACGAGCCCGACGAGCAGGGCCGCATCGTGCGGCTCACCGTGGACCTGCAGTTCGACTTCGCGCTGAACCAGCCGCTTTCGCCGTTCGCGCTGGCGGCGATCGAGCTCCTCGACGTCGAGTCACCGTCCTACCCGCTCGACGTCGTGTCCATTGTGGAATCCACTGTGGACAATCCGCGTCCGGTCCTGTCGCAGCAGCAGTTCAAGGCGCGCGGCGAGGCCGTGCAGGCGATGAAGGCCGAGGGCATCGAGTACGACGAGCGGATGGAACTGCTCGAAAACGTCACGTACCCGAAGCCGCTGGAGGAACTGCTGGAGGCGGCGTATTCCCGCTACCGGCAAGGGCATCCGTGGGTCGAGGACTACGAGCTCAAGCCGAAGTCCGTCGTGCGCGACATGTACGAGCGCGCGATGAACTTCGTGGAGTACATCGGTTTCTACCAGCTGGCGCGCTCGGAGGGGCTGGTGCTGCGGTACCTCACCGACACCTACGACTCGCTGCGGCACACCGTTCCGGACGAGGCCAAGAACGAGGGGTTGCAGGACCTCATCGAATGGCTCGGCGAACTGGTGCGCCAGGTCGACTCCAGCCTCCTCGACGAGTGGGAAGCCTTGCGGCATCCCGAAGAGGAGGGCCCGGTTTCGACGCGGCCGCCGTCCGAGCCGCCCGCGGTCACGCGGAACGAGCGGGCGTTCCGGGTGCTCGTGCGCAACGAACTGTTCCGCCGGGTGGAGCTGGCGTCGCGGCGTGCCTACGGGACGCTCGGCGAACTGGACGCCGCGACGGGCTGGGACGCGGACGCGTGGGAAGACGCCGTCGAGGACTACTTCGACGAGCACGAAACGCTCGGCATCGGGCCGGACGCGCGCGGGCCGAAGCTGCTGATCATCGAGCAGGAGAAGGAGATCTGGCGGGTGCGGCAGATCTTCGACGATCCGGCGGGCGACCACGACTGGGGTATCAGCGCCGAGGTCGACCTGGCGGCTTCGGACGAGGCGGGTTCGGCGGTCATCCGGATCACGGCGGTGGACCAGCTGGGACTTTCGGCCGGGTGACGGCGCGGCGGCGGACCAGCTGGAAGATCAGCACGATCAGCGAGAGCGCGGGCAGCGGATAGCCCAGCAGCAGGCCCACCGTGATGTCGGTGAGTGGCGCGAGGACCGCGGCGACGAACACCCACGTCGGCGCGGTCGGCGGCTTCGCGCCCGAGCGGACCTTGCCCCACGGCTTCGCCACCGAAAGCCACGCCTGGAACGCGAGCGCGCTCGCCATCAGCGCGGTACCGGCGACCAGCGCCACCGGCGGTGGATCACTGCCCACGGAATCCCGTAAAGCCCCCGACAGCAGGAAGATCCCGGCGTAGAGCTGGACGAGCGTGATCGCGAACTTCGCCAGCACCCACCAGTGCCGGGTGAAGCCCCAAGCCGTCGCGGCGGCGAGCATGAAACCGGTGAACGCCGAGGCGTTGGCAAGTGGGGCCAGCAGGAGCGTGTCGATTTCGTGCGCCATCGACGTCGCCGCGACGCGGACCGCGCCGTCCTCACTCGCCCGACTGATCGCCAGGAGGGTGAACAGCGCCAGGGCCTGCCCCATCCAGCCCACCGAAGTGACGACGTGCAGCCACACGGTCAGCTGCCGCCAGATCTTCGTCCCCATGGCGCACAGGCTCGCGTGACCGCCAGGCCCGGCACATCGGGGACGACCCTGAAATCACACCGGAAGGGGCGGGAAGCAGGCCTGGGCGTCGTGGCCGTCGAACCAGAGCCCGACCATGAACGCCATCGTCGCCTCCATGAGCGCGGCCCGGTCGAGGCCGCCCGCGACCAGCGGAACGCACCCGATGTCGCGGACCAGTTCGCTCACTTCGCCGACCTTGTCGCCGCAGATCGGGACCGCGAGCGGACGGCCGCCGAACACCGGCGGAGTCATCCGCCAGACGTCCACGTGGCACAGGTTGAACGCCTTGACCACATGCGCGTCCGGTGCGGCGGCGGCGATCCGCGCGGCCTGGCCGGAAACCGTGAGCGTGGCGCCCGGGCCGACCGCGTTGGTGCAGTCGATCAGCACCTTCTCGGCGAGATCCCCTGCTGCGGCAAGAACTTCCGTCACCGACGCGGCGGGAATGGCGAGCAGGATCACGTCACTGTCGCGGGCGGTCTCCTCCCAGGTCCCCACCCGCGGGGAGATTTTGGCGGCCTTGGCCAGGTCGCGGGCGGCGACCATCACCTCGTGCCCGGCCTCGGCCCACTGGCCACCGAGCGCCTCCGCCATCCCGCCCGCGCCGAAAATACCGATACGCATGTGCTGCTCCCTAAGATCGAGTGGACAACACGACGGTAGAAAGCCGCGCGGGTACCGAATGGTTACCGGAGGTCCGATGAACGACGTCTTCCTCGCCGATTGCCGTGCCCGGCTGGCCTTCGACCTGATGGCGAACACGTGGAACCCGGTCGTGTTGTGGGCCTTGCGCGAAGGACCGCTGCGCCCGGCCGAACTGAGGCGGCGGCTCGGCGGGATCAGCACGAAGGTGCTCACGGAGACGGTCCGGCGGCTGGAGTTCAACGGCCTGGTCAGCAGGCGCGACTGTGGCCGGACGGCGAAGGTCGAGTACTCGCTGACGGAACTCGGGACCACGCTGCTGGCGCCCATCGAAGCCTTCGGGGAGTGGGCGTTCAGGCACGGCGACGAGGTGATGGCGGCGCAGGACGAGGCGGGCGCTGAAGGACGCTTTCCCCGCATCTGACGCGGTGAAGGGCGCTTTCGTCTCATCGCATGCGGGGAAAGCGTCCTTCAGCAGCACTAGGGGAGCGGGCGGGCCTCGGCCAGCTTGAGCAGCGGGACGGCCGCGGCGGCGTCGGTGATCAGGGTCGAGACCATGCCGGAGCGCAAGACGGCGTCGATCGCTTCGGCCTTCGGTTCCGTGTAGCCCAGCGCGATCACTTCGGGGACGGCCAGGAGGTCCTCGGCGCTGATGGCCAGCACGTGGTGGGCAAGGCCGGTGGACATCGGGGTCCCGTCGGCGTCGAACAGGCGCGCGGAAACCTCGGCTTTGGCCCCGCGTTTCGCTATGGCGCCGCGCTCGGCCTCGTCGAGCGCGTCGTACACCGTCGACTCTTCGGGCTTCCACGCGCCGATGCTGACGACGGCCTTGGTCAGGTTCTTGAACTGCCCGAAGGTCTCCGCGATGCCCGGCTGCCTGCGCAGCGTTTCGGTGGTGCGGCGGTCGGGGAGGACGAGCGGGCCGAAGATCGGGTACGGCTCGCCGCCGGACACCGACGCGACCCGGCTGACCGTCTCCACCGACCGGTCGCGCATGTCCATCCCCGCCTGCACCCCGCACAGTTGCACGATCGGGCATTTCGGCAATGACTCGATCGCGTCGGTCATCGCGTTCACCGAACGTGCCCACGACAGGCCGAGGACGTCGCCGGGAGTGACGATTTCGGTCAGGAGGCGAGCGGCGAGCGTGCCGATCTTGCGTCGCGCCACTTCGCGGGATTCGGGCTCCGGCGCTCGTTCGAGCACGAGGACCCGGTCGAGCCGGTACGCCTCGCGGATCTCCTCGGACAGCACGAGATCGACCGGCGCCGGCAACCGGAACTCGACCCGGACGATGCCGCTTTCCCTGGCCGCGTCCAGCATTCGCGCGACCTTGAACCGGCTGATCCCGAACTCGTCGGCGATCTCGAGTTTCGAGGCGCCCTGGTCGTAGAACCGCCGGGCCACCGCGGCCAGGCGTAGTGACTCCACCAGGCCGGGACCCTGCTTCTTCCCGCTCATCTGAGCACTATAGCGCGAAATCAACCCGAAAGGTTGACGTAACAACAGGGAAAAGTTCACCATGCCTGAACATGCAGTCCGAAGCATAGGCCCATCCCGCTCATTTGAGCGGAGAGAAGAGGAGCTGGCATGCGTGCCGCGATCGTGGACAAGCCCGGTGAGATCAGGGTCGGCGAGGTGCCCGATCCGAAACCGGGGGATCGCCAGGTCGTCGTCAAGGTGGGTGCCTGCGGGATCTGCGGGACCGACCTCCACATCGCCGACGGGCACTTCCCGCCGACGCCCTATCCGATCGTCCCCGGCCACGAGTTCGCCGGCGAGATCGTCGAACTCGGCGCGGACGTGCCGGGCGGCTGGAAGGTCGGCGACCGGGTGGCCGTCGACCCGTCGCTGTTCTGCGGCTACTGCAAGCCTTGCCGGTCCGGCCGCGGCAACCTCTGCGAGAACTGGAACGCCACCGGCGACACCGTGAACGGCGCTTTCGCCGAGTACGTCGCCGTCCCGTCCGCGAACTGTTACCGCATGCCGGACACGATGACCTGGGAACAGGGTGCCCTCGTCGAGCCGGTCTCCTGCGCGGTCCACGGCGTGCGCCGGATCGGCGTCGAGGCGGGGGAGCGGTTCCTCGTCGTCGGGGCGGGCACTATGGGGCTGATCATGCAGCAGTTGCTGCAGCGCGCGGGCGCCCACGTCACGGTGGTCGACCGCAACACTTCCCGCCTCGGCCGGGCGATGGACCTCGGCGCGGCCGCGGTCGCGGGCGACGTGAAGGACCTGGACGACGAGAAGTTCGATGCCGCCGCGGACTGCACCGGCGCCGCGCCCGCCATCGAAGCCGCTTTCGACTCGCTTCAGCGCGGAGGCCGCCTGCTGGTCTTCGGCGTCGCGCCCGCCGAAGCACGCGTCGCGCTTTCGCCGTTCCGGATCTACAACGACGAGATCACCGTCGTGGGCTCGATGGCCGTCATGAACAGTTTCGGTGCCGCGCTCGACTTGGTCGCCGACGGCGCCGTCGACACCGCCGCGCTGCTCACCGACACCCTGCCGCTGGAGCAGTACCCCGACGCTCTCGCCCTCATGCGCAGCGGCGCCGGCCTGAAGGTGCAGGTCATACCGGGAGGCGAAGGTGCGTAAAGCAGCCGCTCTGCTCGTGGTCCTCCTGCTGACTCTCACCGGGTGCGCCGGTGCGGGCGCGCTCGGGACCGGTGACCGGACGCTCGTCGTCGCGATCGTCGCGAACCCGCAGATGAAGGACGCCATCGAGCTTTCCGGCGAGTTCGAGAAGGCGAATCCCGGCATCAGCCTCAAGTTCGTGTCGCTGCCGGAAAACCAGGCACGCGCGAAGATCACCGCGTCGACGGCCACTGAAGGCGGCGAGTTCGACGTCGTCATGATCAGCAACTACGAGGCGCCGCAGTGGGCCGCGAACGGCTGGCTGGAGAACCTCGGACCGCATATCGCGGCGAACCCCTCCTACGACGCGGACGACTTCATCCCGAGCATCAAGGAATCGTTGTCGCACAACGGATCGCTCTACGCGGTTCCGTTCTACGGCGAGTCGTCGTTCCTGGCTTACCGGAAGGATCTGTTCGAGCAGGCCGGGATCACCATGCCCGCCAAGCCGACGTGGACACAGATCGCCGAGTACGCCGCGAAACTCGACGACAAGGCCAAGGGCATCGCCGGGATCTGCCTGCGTGGCAAGCCGGGCTGGGGGGAGAGCCTCGCGCCGTTCACCACGGTCGCCAACACCTTCGGCGCGCAGTGGTTCGACAAGGACTGGAACGCGAAGCTGACCAGCCCCGAGTTCAAGGCGGCCGCTGAGTTCTACGTGAACCTCGTGCGGAACCACGGCGAGGTCGGCGCGTCGAGCGCGGGCTTCTCCGAATGCGGCACGCGCTACACGCAGGGCCAGGCCGCGATGTGGTACGACGCCACGGTCATGGCGGGGACGAACGAGGATCCGTCGGCCAGCAAGGTCGTCGGGAAGTCCGGCTACGCCCCGGCGCCGGTGGAGAAGACGCAGTCGAGCGGGTGGCTCTACACATGGGCTCTGGCTATCCCCAAGGTCGCCAAAGACAAGGACGCGGCCTTCAAGTTCATGTCCTGGATGACCGACAAGGCGTACGTGCAGCGGGTCGCCCAGGAGTTCGGCGACTGGAACCGCGTCCCGCCGGGTGTGCGGAAATCGACCTACGACATCCCTGAATACCGCGAGGCCGCCAAGGCCTACGCGCAGCCGACGCTGGACGGGATCGCGGACGCCGACCAGCGCAAGGCGATGGCGAATCCGGTGCCTTACCCCGGGATCCAGTTCGTCGGCATCCCCGAGTTCCAGGATCTCGGCACCCGCGTGAGCCAGCAGCTCTCGGCGGCGATCGCGGGCCAGATCACCGTGGACGAAGCACTCGAACAGTCACAGGAGTACGCGCAGACCGTCGGCAAGTCGTATCAGGAGGTGCAGTGATGGCCACGATCTCCGCTCCTGCCCGTCCGGAGCCCGCCCACGCGAAGAAGGCGGCTCCGAAGCGCGGCACCGATACGCCGTTCAAACGACGGCTGCCGCTCCTGCCCGCCCTGCTGTTCGTCGTCGCCGTGACGCAGTTGCCCTTCGTGCTGACGGTGTTCTACTCGTTCCAGTCGTGGAACCTGGTGCGCCCTGGCTCGCGGCATTTCGTCGGGCTGCAAAACTACATTGACGTCTTCGCCGACTCGACGTTCCTCGGGGCGCTGCTGAACACCGTGGTGCTGACGGTCGTGTGCGTGTTCTTTTCGCTGTTGCTCGGCCTCGGGCTGGCGATCCTGCTCGACCGCAAGTTCCTCGGCCGTGGTGTGGTCCGCACCCTGCTGATCACGCCGTTCCTGATCCTGCCCGCGGCGGGCGCGCTGCTGTGGAAGACGACGATGTTCGACCCGACCTACGGGCTGCTGCACTTCGTGTTCGGCACCGACGTCGACTGGCTTTCGGAGTTCCCGCTGGCCGCCGTGATGGCTCAGGTCGTCTGGCAGTGGACGCCGTTCATGATGCTGCTGATCCTGGCCGGGTTGCAGAGTCAGCCGAAGGACGTGCTGGAGGCCGCGTCGGTCGACGGCGCCGGCCGCTGGCGGACGTTCACCGCGATCACGTTGCCGCATCTGAGCCGGTTCCTGCAGCTGGCGACGCTGCTCGGCGCGATCTACATCGTCAACAGCTTCGACGCGATCTTCCTGATGACGCAAGGCGGTCCGGGGACGGCCAGCACGAACCTGCCGTTCTACATCTACCAGCGGGCGTTCCAAGGTTTCGACATCGGGCAGTCGTCCGCGATGGGCGTGATCGTCGTGATCCTGACGATGATCGTCGCGACCTTCGCGCTGCGGCTGATGTTCCGCACGTTTTCGGTCCAGGGAGGCGCGAAATGAAAAGCCGCTTCGGCCCCGGCGCGCTGACGGTCGCGACCTGGGTGATCGCGATCCTGTTCGTATTCCCGCTGCTGTGGATGATCCTCACGGCCTTCAAACAGGAGGCCGACGCCTACACCGATCCGCCGCGACTGTTCTTCAGCCCGACCCTCGACCAGTTCGCGGGCGTGCTCGAACGCGGCTTCCTGCCGTACCTGTCGAACTCGGCGTTCGTGACCGTCGTTTCGACGCTTTTCGTGCTGTTGCTGGGAATCCCGGCGGCGTACGCGCTTTCGCTGGCGCCGGTGAAGGGGACGAGCAACGCGCTCGGCTTCTTCCTGTCGACGAAGATGCTGCCGATCGTGGCGGCGATCATCCCGCTCTACGTGATCTCGCAGAACACCCAGCTGCTGGACAACGTGTGGGCGCTGATCATCCTGTACACCTCGATGAACCTGCCGCTGGCCATCTGGATGATGCGGTCGTTCTTCCTGGAGGTGCCGCACGAGATGATCGAGGCGGGGCGGATCGACGGAGCGACCCTGCCGATCCTGCTGCGGAAGATCATCATGCCGGTGGTCGCGCCCGGGGTGGCCGCGACCGCGCTGATCTGCGTGATCTTCTCGTGGACCGAGTTCTTCTACTCGGTCAACCTCACCGCCGCGCGCGCCGGGACGGTGCCGGTGTTCCTGGTCGGGTTCATCACCAGCGAGGGCCTGTACTGGGCGCAGCTCTCCGCGGCCGCGCTGCTCGCGTCGCTGCCGGTGATGATCGTCGGCTGGATCGCGCAGAACCACCTGGTCCGCGGCCTGTCGATGGGCGCGGTCAAGTAGGGCCTGGGCCGGGGTGGTCGTGAGTGGCGTTTCGGGTTAGAACCCTCATTGCCANGTGCCGTCCGGGTTCAGCCCGAAACGCCACTCACGACGCCCCACGCCTCACGCGAGCGACAATGCCTGCCCCGGGCAAATATGCACGGCGGTGCGGGCGTTCTCTTCCGCCTCTTCGCCTTCGGGCTCGGCGTTCAGGACGAGGACCGTCCCGTCGTCCTCGCTCTGATCGAACAGATCGGGATCGGTGAGCACGCACTGGCCCGCGCCCACACATTTCCCGGTGTCCGCGATGATCTTCATGGCTCCTCCTACCAGGTGACCGGAAGGGCGTGGAGGCCGTAGATCGTCGAATCGTGCTTGAACGGCAGTTCGTCGACCGGAACGGCGATCCGGAGGCCCGGTACTCGCCGGAACAACGTATCGAAGACGATCTGGAGTTCCAACCTCGCCAAGTTCTGGCCGAGGCATTGGTGCACTCCGAATCCGAAGGCGACGTGATGCCGCGCGCCGCGTTCGATGTCGAACGTGTCCGGGTTCTCGAAGCCGTCCGGATCGTGGTTGCCCGCGTTGCTCAGGCCGACGACGCCTTCTCCCGCGCGGATGAGCGTTCCGCCGATCTCGACGTCCGCCGTGGCGAAGCGCGAGGTCGCCGTTTCCGCGATCGTGAAGACCCGCAAGAGTTCCTCGATGGCGGCGAGGGTCTTGCCCGGGTCCGCCTTGATCTTCGCCAGCTGATCGGGATTCTCCAGCAGGGTCACCGTGCCGAGCGAGATCATGTTCGCCGTGGTCTCGTGTCCGGCGATGAGCAGCAGGAACGCCAGGCTGACGAGTTCGGCGTGGTCGGCTTCGCCCGTTTCCCGCTGCTTCAGGATCTGACGGCCGAGGAGGTCGTCCTCGGTGGCGTCCGCTTCCTTCTTGGTGACGAGTTCGTCGAGATAGTTCCGGAGACTCTCGAACGCCGTCTGCCGTTCTTCGGGGCTGACCTCCCGGCTGAGCATCTTGGAACTGCACGCCTGGAAGAAATCGTGGTCCGAATAGGGGACGCCGAGCAGTTCGCAGATCACCAGTGACGGAACCGGCAGGGAAAGCGCCTGGACGAGATCGGCGGGCCGGGGGCCCGCGAGCAGGGCGTCGATATGGTCGTCCACGATCTGCTGGATCCGCGGCTGCAACGCCTTCATGCGTTTGACCGTGAATTCCCCGACGACGTCACGCCGGGCCTGGCTGTGCTCCGGCGGGTCCATCCCGATGAGGGACGGGCGGAACGAATCGTCCTCCGGGCGGACCGGGCGCGCCACCAGCATCGGGAACGACGGATTCCGCCGGTCGGAACTGAAATGCGGACTGCTCAGCATTTCGCGGATGTCTTCCAGCCGGGTGAGCGCCCAAGCCGTCTGCCCGGACGGGAGACCGACCCGGGAAACCGGACTTTTCTCGCGAAGCGTCTCGTATTCGGGAGGGGGCGAAAACGGGCACTTTCGCGCCATCGGCAAGGTCGCGGTGGTTTCCTCGACGTCGGTCATCGGGTTGTCCTTTCCCCAGGTGTCGGGTGGCTCGGGCGATAGCGGACAGGGGACCCCAAAACGTATGCGGATGATTTCATTCCGCTTATGCCACCAAGGTACTCAAGCGGAGGCGGGTCGTCCACTCGCGAAGGGGTGGTTTCCCGGGAAGCGTGAAGGGCGCGCCCTCACGTGCGAGAATCACGGCCCTGAAGGACCCTTCGAGAGGCGAGGATCATGACTGCCGACCCCGAGACCCGCTTGCGCGCCGACGCGCGCCGGAACCGGGATCAGATCCTGGCCGCCGCGAGAGCCATCTTCGCCGCCCAAGGCGCCGAGGTCCCGATGGAGGAGATCGCGCGCTCGGCCGGCGTCGGTGTCGGCACCCTGTACCGGCGGTTCCCGGACCGCGATGCGCTGATCCGGGCGGTCGCCGTCGACAACTTCGACCGGGTCCTGAGGGACGCGAAGGCCGCGAGGGATCAGGAGGCCTCGGACTGGGAGGCGCTGATCCGGCTGCTGCACCAGTCGATGGAGCTACAGCTGAGCATCCAGCTCGCGATGGTGTCGCCCCGGGCGCTGGCGATCCTGAAGAGTGATCCCGCGATCAAGGCCCTGCGTGACGAGTTGCTGCTGGTGATGGACACTTTCGTCCGGGGCGCGCAGGCGGAGGGCAGGCTGCGGACGGACGTCGCCACCGGTGACGTCGCGATCCTGTTCGCGACGTTGCTGCGGCAGATGCCGGGCAAGGGTGAGGAGGTGGCGCGGATGGCGACGAGGCGGTGCATCGGGATCATGATCGACGGCCTGCGGGCCGTCGGCACGCACCAGCCGCTGCCGGGCCGGGCGCTGACCGGGGCCGACCTGGATCCGTGAGTCCGTGAAGGCCTCCTTCCCTACCTTGAGGGTCAGGGTCCCGGCGAAGTCGCCTGAACGCTGGCCGGTGCCGTTCTTGGTGATTCGAACTGGACCTTCCGAAAGGATGACAGAGGCCCTGAACGGACGATGTCCACAAAGGACGCCAGAGGACAAATGAATGTCCGTTTGATGCTTATCTGTACGGTTTTGATCGGGGTCGTGAGCGGTCAGGACGGTTCTAACCGTCCTTATCACTCACGACCCCTTCACAAAACGCCCGAATCGGGCACGTTCACCCCGAAAGCGTCCCCTGCGGACAGTCGAGAAGTGTCAGGCCACCGTGACGGGTCCTTCACTCCCCACTTGGGCAGCGCGAACACGACTTTGCCGGGACCCTGACCCCGAAAGTAGGGAAGGAGGCCTTCACGGACTTCAGGTGTCCAACTGCGCAAACCGGGCGGGTCAGACGCCCAGCGGATGCCAGACGGTCTTCGCCTCCAGGTACCGCCGCAGCCGCGAGATGTCGGCGTCGGCGGTCCAGTCCGGCTCGGTGTCCGGAACGGTCAGGACCCGCTTCACGGTTCCCGCGGCCTCGCGCGCCAGGTCCGCCCGAGCGGACGGCTCGGCGCCGGTCGGGTCGAGGGCGTTGACGTCGCCGTGCGACGCCAGCCACGAGCCCAGCTCCGACGCGCGGCCGGTCAGGATGTTCGCGACCCCGCCGGGCAGGTCGGACGTCGCCAAGACCTCCGAAAGCGTGATCGCGGGCAGCGGCCGGTCCGCGCTGGAGACGACCACCGCGGTCGAGCCGGTCGCCAGCACCGGGGCCAGCACGCTGACCAGGCCCAGCAGCGACGACTCCTGCGGAGCCAGCACTCCCACGACACCGGTCGGCTCCGGCACGGTGAAGGAGAAGTACGGGCCCGCGACCGGGTTGGCCGCGCCGAGCACGGTCGCGATCTTGTCCGTCCAGCCCGCGTACCAGACCCAGCGGTCGATCGAAGCGTCCACAAGGGACTGTGCCTTCTTCGCCGCGACGCCTTCGGACGCCGAAACCTCCGCGACGAACTGTTCGCGGCGGCCTTCCAGCATCTCCGCCACCCGGTACAGCACCTGGCCGCGGTTGTACGCGGTCGCCGCCGACCAGCCGCCGAAAGCCTTGCGGGCGGCGGAAACCGCGTCGCGGACATCCTTGCGGGACGCGTGCGAGGCGTTCGCGAGGAACTTGCCCTTGGTGTCGGTGACCGGGTACACGCGGCCGGATTCCGAGCGCGGGAACTTGCCGCCGATGTAGAGCTTGTAGGTCTTCGCCACCGAAATACGGTCAGACATCGAGGTAGGCCTCCAGTCCGGTGCGTCCGCCTTCGCGGCCGAAACCCGACTCCTGGTAGCCGCCGAACGGCGCGGCGGGATCGAAGCGGTTGAACGTGTTGGCCCAGACGACGCCGGCCCGGAGCTGGTTCGCCATCCAGAGAATGCGCGAACCCTTCTCGGTCCAGATTCCGGCGGAGAGCCCGTACGGCGTGTTGTTCGCCTTGGTGACGGCCTCGTCCGGCGTGCGGAAGGTCAGCACCGAAAGCACCGGCCCGAAGATCTCTTCGCGGGCGATGCGCATCGACTGCTGGACATCGGAGAACACGGTGGGGGCGAAGAAGAAACCGCGTTCCGGCACCGGGCACGGGCTGGTCCAGCGCTGCGCGCCCTCGGCGTCGCCGGACTCCACGAGGCCCTTGATCTTCGCGAGCTGCTCGGCGGAGTTGATCGCGCCGATGTCGGTGTTCTTGTCCAGCGGATCGCCCAGCCGCAGCGTCGAGACGCGGTAACGCAGCTTCTCGAGCAGCTCCTCGGCGATGGACTCCTGCACCAGCAGGCGCGAGCCCGCGCAGCACACGTGGCCCTGGTTGAAGAAGATCCCGTTGACGATCCCCTCGACGGCCTGGTCCAGCGGAGCGTCATCGAAGACGACGTTCGCCGCCTTGCCGCCCAGCTCCAGCGTCAGCTTCTTCGCGGTGCCCGCGATCTGACGCTGGATGGCCTTGCCGACCTCGGTCGATCCGGTGAAGGCGACCTTGTTCACGTCACCGTGGCCCACGAGCGCGGCGCCGATGTCCCCGGCGCCGGGCAGGATGTTCACCACGCCGGGCGGGAGTTCCGCCTGCTGGCAGATCTCCGCGAACACCAGCGCGGTCAGCGGCGTGGTCTCCGCGGGTTTGAGCACCACGGTGTTGCCGGTGGCCAGCGCGGGCGCGATCTTCCACGCCAGCATCAGCAGCGGGAAGTTCCACGGGATGACCTGGCCCGCGACGCCGAGCGGCTTCGGGTTCGGGCCGTAGCCCGCGTAGCCGAGCTTGTCGGCCCAGCCGGCGTGGTAGAAGAAATGCGCGGCGGCCGTCGGCACGTCGGAATCGCGCGATTCCTTGATCGGCTTGCCGTTGTCGAGACTTTCCAGCACGGCCAGTTCCCGCGACCGCTCCTGGATCAGGCGCGCGACACGGAACAGGTATTTGGCGCGTTCAGAGCCCGGCATCTTGGACCAGACGCCGTTGTACGCCTTGCGCGCGGCCTTCACCGCGGTGTCCACATCGGACACCGACGCGGTGCCGACCTCGGCGAGCACCTCTTCGGTGGCCGGGTTGATCGTCTTGAGCGGCTCACCGGAGCCGTCGACGAATTCGCCGTTCACGAACGGCCGGTAATGCGACTTGAGGTTCGCGAGGTCGCGCGATTCGGGCGCGGGCGCGTACTCGAAGATGCCCATGGATCAGTCCACCGTCACGTAGTCGGGACCGCTGTAGTGGCCGTCGGCCTGGGTGCGGCGCTGCAGCAGGAGGTCGTTGAGCAGGCTGGACGCCCCGAACCGGAAGAGATCCGGGTTCAGCCACTGCTCGCCGGCGACCTCGTGCACCGCGACCAGGTACTTGATCGCGTCCTTGGTCGTCCGGATGCCACCGGCCGGTTTGACGCCGCGCAGTTCACCGGTCTGGACGAACCAGTCGCGGACGGCCTGCAGCATCACGTGGGTGACCGGCAGCGTCGCGGCGGGCGAGACCTTGCCGGTGGAGGTCTTGATGAAGTCGCCGCCCGCGAGCAGCGCGAGCCAGGACGCGCGGCGGACGTTGTCGTAGGTGGCGAGCTCACCGGTTTCGAGGATGACCTTGAGGTGAGCGCTGCCACAGGCGGCCTTGATGGCCTGGATCTCCTCGAAGACCTCCAGGTAGCGGCCTTCCAGGAACGCGCCGCGATCGATCACCATGTCGATCTCGGCGGCGCCGGCGTCCACGGCGATCTTGGTGTCGGCCAGCTTGATCTCGCGGCTCGTGCGGCCCGCCGGGAAGCCGGTGGCCACACTCGCGACGTGGATGCCGGTGCCGCGAAGCGCCTCGACAGCCGTCTCGACCATGTCCGGGTACACGCAGACGGCCGCGACCCGCGGGGTGTCCGGGCGTTCCGGGTCCGGCCGCTTGGCCTTGGCCGCGAGCGCGCGGACCTTGCCCTGGGTGTCGGCGCCTTCGAGGGTCGTCAGGTCGACCATCGAAATGGCGGTGTCGATCGCCCAAAGCTTGGCGGCCTTCTTGATGCTGCGCGTGCCGAGTCCGGCCGCCCGCTGCTCGACGCCGACCTGGTCGACACCAGGCAGCCCGTGCAGGAACCGGCGCAGGCTCGCCTCGTCGCGAGTCGCGTCCGCCAGCGGCGACGGGGTGGCCGTCGCCGCTGACGAGCTGGTCGTAGCTGTCATACGGGTGAGTGTAAGCGGCCTACAAGCTGGGCACCGGGGCCTGGGCGACCGCCCTGGTCGAGGGCACGACCGGGGTGCAGAACTCGCTGACCATGGGCAGCTGGCGCTTGAGGTCGGCGTCCGGCGACGCGGTGAGGTCGACAGTGGCCAGCGTCGAGATGTCCTTGCCGGAGTCGTCGTGGAAGCTGAGGGTGTTGAAGCCCGGCAGGTCACCGCCGTGACCCCAGACGACGTGGTCCTCCGCGCAGGCGCCGGCGGTCTTGAGGTTCACCTTCATCAGACCGAGGCCGTACTCCGAGCCGCCGCCCATCGGGACCGTCGTCCTCATCTGCTTCAGCAGGTCCGCGGGCAGCAGGCGGCCGCCGAACAGCGCCTCGAAGAAGCGGTTGAGGTCCTTGCCCGACGACACCATGCCGCCCGCGCCGAAATAGCGCGTGTAGTTGTAGGTGGTGAGGTCCGTGAGGCCGCGCGGCGCGTCGTACAGCTGCTCGTAGCCGCGGGCGGCCGGGCGGATCAGGAACGGGAAGTCGCGGGGGAGCGAGGTGTCGCGCAGGTGCAGCGGCCCGGTGATCCGCTCGGCGAGCGCGCGTTCCAGCGGCTTCCGGGTGGTCTTCTCGACCAGAAGGCCGAGGACGTTGTAGCCGGTGTTCGAGTACGCCCAGCTCGTCCCTGGCTTGAACTGCAGCGGCTGCTTCGTGACGCTCAGGCGGATCATGTCGTCGCTGTCGAAATGCTCGAAGCGTTCGGTGTCGACCTCCGCCGGCGACGACCATGTGTCTTCGGGGAGCAGGTCACGCGGGAGGCCGCTGGTGTGCTGCAGCAGCTGGCGGACGGTGATCGGCTCCGGATACGGCAGCAGCCCTGGCAGGTGCCGCTGAACGGGCTCGTCGAGCCCGACGCGCTTTTCGGCCACGAGCTGAAGGACCAGCGTCGCGACGAACACCTTGGACACACTCGCGATCCGCCAGCGGCCCGACGCGTCGGGCTTGCCGGGACGCTCGATGCTCGCGACGCCGCTGACACCGCGGAAATCGTCGGCGACGGCGACCATACCGGGAATGCCCGCGGCGACCGCCGCGTCCATCGCGGCCTGGCGCGGATCGGTCTTCCCGGCGGCCACCGCCGGGAAGGCGGTGACGGAAAGCATTGCGGCACAAGCGATCGCGACGAAACTTCGGCGCATGTGGTGAACCCCCCAGTTCAGGTCAGGCTTCCAGTTCGGGTACGTCTTTCTTGCGTGGCTTCCGGATGACGGTGACTCCGCCCCAGAATGCCAGGCCGGTGATCTTCACGGTCGGCGCCGTCGGCGGCGCCGCGGGCGTGCCGGCGCGATCTTCCAGCTCGAAGGCGCCCATGAAGCCGATTCCGGTGACGTCCACGTTGATGTCGTCGGGCACGGTGATGTCGATCCCGCCCATGATCGCGACCGCGGTGATCGTCGAGTGCTTCTCGGCGAACCGCGCGTGCCGCAGGTCGAGCTCGGCGCCGCCCCAGAACGCGAAACTGTTGTGCTGCGGCGGGACGACCCAGCTTCCCTTGCGCGACGCGCCGGACATGACGGCGATCGAGGCGCCGGAGCCCGGATGCCCGCCGATGCGGTCGTCGGGCAGGCCCAGGGCGCGCGAGGTCGCCGGCTCGATCGCCGACCGCGAATGCTGCGGCAGATCCGCGGTGACCGGCTTGAGGTCGCCGACGGTCTTGGCCGCGTAGACGGTGGTGAGCCGCTCTTCCAGCTCGTTGATGGTGATGCGCCCTTCGGACATCGCCGCGTGCAGCACCTGCGCGACCTGTTCGCGATCGGCGTCGGAGATGCGCATCTGTTCGGGGCCCGGCAGGGCCGGTTCTTCACTCACCTGGAGGAGCCTAGCGCCGACGAGAGGGCCAAGCGTCCATCTTCTGGTCGACAGTGGCATCCTCCCGTGATGGGGAACTCACTACCCGGCGCCGTCGAGCTGCCGGACGGAATCAGGGTGCGCGGACGAGGCCTGGGTCGTCCCTGGCCAGACGGGCCCTCACCGGATTTCGGACTGTATTTGGGCGGCGCGAAGCTGCGCCGGAAGCACGATCACAAAATGGACTGGGAGCGGGCGTGGATCCGCTGGCCCGACTTCCTGCTGCCGACGGACTGGGCGGACGCGCGGCGCCGGATCGTCGACCTGCACGCCAGGGCGGCGGCGGGCGAAGGCGTCGAGGTCGCCTGTTACGGCGGAGTCGGGCGGACCGGCACGGTGCTGTCCTGTCTCGCCACCCTTTCCGGGCTGAGCGCCGACGAGGCGGTGGCATGGGCGCGGGCCAACCACGACAAGCGTTCGGTGGAGACGCCCTGGCAGCGCCGCTGGGTCGGCTGGTTCGCGCGGCAGGCGTGACGGGCTAAATTGACCGGCATGGATGTGCACGTCGTTGATCACCCGCTGGCCAAGGCCAGGCTCTCCACCATGCGCGACGCGCGCACCGACAGCGCCGCCTTCCGCGCGGCGCTGCACGAACTGACCGTCATGCTGGTCTACGAAGCCACCCGCGACATGCCCGTGCGGATCGAGCGGATCCACACGCCGGTGGCGCGCACCGACGGTTACGCGCTGGCGAGCCCGCCGCTGCTCGTACCGGTGCTGCGGGCCGGGCTCGGGATGGCGGACCAGGCGCACAAGCTGATCCCGGACGCCCAAATGGGTTTCGTCGGCCTCGCC
Source organism: Amycolatopsis coloradensis (assembly GCF_037997115.1). Classification (NCBI taxonomy): domain Bacteria; kingdom Bacillati; phylum Actinomycetota; class Actinomycetes; order Pseudonocardiales; family Pseudonocardiaceae; genus Amycolatopsis; species Amycolatopsis coloradensis. The sequence goes on along the minus strand of NZ_CP150484.1, from coordinate 8,620,140 downwards.
CGCGACGAAGAGACGCTCAAGCCGACGCCGTATCTCGAGTCGCTGCCCGAATCGCTCGCCGACCGGCCGGTGATGGTGCTCGACCCGATGCTCGCGACCGGCGGCTCGATGGAGTACACGATCCGGTTGCTCACCGACCGGGGCGCCACCGACGTCACCGCGATCTGCGCGCTCGCCGCGCCCGAGGGCATCGAGCACCTGGAGAAGACCGGGCTGCCGCTGCGGGTGGTGACCGCGAGCATCGACGAGCGGCTGAACGACTCCGGGTTCATCGTGCCCGGCCTCGGGGATGCGGGGGACCGGCAGTACGGGGCCGTCTGACCGGTTCGCAACAACTCCGCCGTTGCCGGTCACTGACAGGTGTGACCAGAATAGTGACCGGAACGGTGGGGGTGCCGGTGGACTCGTGCGAACCTCCTCCCGACAGGAGCGACACGGAGCTTTGGCGGGCGGCCGCGGGCGGTGATCACCCGGCGTTCACCGAGCTGTTCGAACGGCATGTCCAGTCGGTGTGGAACCACGCCTACCGGCTCACCGGGTCGTGGGCGTCGGCCGAAGACCTGACGTCGACGACGTTTCTCACCGCCTGGCGGCGCCGGGCGGACATCACGCTCATCCGCGACAGCGCGCTGCCCTGGCTGTACACCGTCGCGGGGAACCTCGCTCGCAGCGAACACCGCAGCACCGGCCGGCGGCTCCGGCTCGTCCGGCGGCTGCCGGAGCCCCGGTCGGTGTCCGACCACGCCGACACCGTCGTCGACCAGCTCGACGGCGAAGACCGCCTCCGGCAGGTGCTCGCCTTGGTCGCGAAGCTGCCGAAATCGCAGCGGCAAGCCGTCGAACTCTGCCTGCTCGGAGATCTCTCCTTCGCCGACGCCGCCGAACTGCTCGGTGTCGCCGAGGTGACCGTTCGCGCCCACATCTCGCGGGCCCGTACGCAGCTGCGGGCCGCCCTGGAGGAGAAATGACCGACGACCTCGGCCTGCCCGGCAGGCGCGAACTCCCTCCGGAAGTGCTCGACAACCTGCGGATGTCCCTGCGGGAGGGCATGGGAAAACCCGAGCGGCGGCGATGGCCGATCGCCGTCGCCGCGGCCGCCGTGGTCCTGGTCCTCGCGGGCGCTCTGGTCACGACCGTGCTCATCCGGGAGCCGGACAGGCAGGGGCCCGTCGTCGCGAACCCTGACTTCTCCCTCGACCGGCCGAAGGCCGCGGAGGCGATGAACCGGTGCTGGGCGGCGATCGAGAAGAAGGGCAGGACGGCGGACTTCCCCGCCCGTGACGAGTGGGTGCCGCAGTTCACCACCACTCCCACCTGGACGTCCATCACGGTCGTCGCGGTGCGTGCGGGCGACAAGACCTTCTTCTGTGAAACCACGTCGATCACGGTGACTGTCTCCGATCCGAACGCCTCGCCGCCCTACGCCGCCGGGACCAGGACCGCCGCACTGCTGATGACTCGCGCCGGGACGGTCGCGGGGGTGGCCGACCCCGGCTGGGACAAGATGGAGCTCTTCGGCCGGACCGCCGACTCGACGGCCTCGTCCGAGGTGCGTCTCTTCCGGAACGGGAACCTGTTCGTGGAGGTCGCGCGATCTAAGCCTTCGACGACCACGTACTCGGTCGGGCCGTACACCGGGGAGTCGGACGACGCCCTCACCGACGCGCCGCACGTCCTCCCGCCCGCGCCCGAGCCGGTCGTGACGGAGATCGATCGCGTCCCACCGGCGGTGCCGATCCGGGACACGCCGGCGGGGGAGTTCTTCAAGACTTGTGTCGCCGGAGCGTCCGAACCGCTGCCGGACGAAGACGCGTACGAGCTCGGCACACTGCTCGAAGGCGACGATGTCAAGGTGGTGACCGCGCGGCTCGGCGACAGGGTCGCGGTCTGCCAAGGCGGGCTTGGCTACCGCGACGGAACGAGCGAGTACTACCGCGTCTTCGAGGACCTGACAGCCGAGCGGCCACCGGTGCGCAAACTGTCGACCGAAACGCTCGGCGCCGCCGAGCAGGGTGGGACAGGCAACGCGCAAACCCCGTTCATCGGGGTCGTGCCGCGGACCGCGACCACGGTGAAACTCGATTTCGGGGCGGGCAAGAAGGTCGACGCGGCGGTCACCGAAGGGACTTTCGCGGTCTGGCGACCTGAGCTTCCCGGAGCCATGGACCCGAACGCGCAGGTGGGCGTCGTCGTCCTCGATGCCGCAGGGAAGACGCTCCATGAGGGCACCCTCGCGCTCTACTGAGTACCCGGATCGCGTTTAGCCCGCTAAACGCGATCCGGGGCTGGGGCGCGTTATGAGGAAGTACCTGAAGGACCTTCATGTACTTGCCGGATCGGCGAGGTAGTGAAGGCCTCCTTCCCTACTCTGAAGGTAGGCAAGGAGGCCTTCACGGACTTGCGCGCCCGGCACACCCCAGTCCCGAAGTCCGCCGGATCGCGTTTAGCCCGCTGAACGCAGGTCACCGGCGCAGCCAGCCCGTGGCGTTCACCCGCAGCGCGGTCTCGTAAGCCGTGCTCACGGTGTACTGCTCCGGAAGGTTCCCGTTCAGCTCCAGCGACACGAGCCCGTGCACGAACCCCCAGCACGCCACCGTGACGACCTCGGGCGGCACGTCGAGGAAGACGCCGTCGGCGACGGCCTTGCGGATCGTTCCCTCCAGCGGCGCCATCGTGGCGCGAGCCTGCTCGGACGTCTCCTCCGCCGGTTCGAAACCCGGCACCGACTTCGTGAACATGATCGCGTAGAGATGCGGGTCGGCCAGCGCGCTTTCCCGGTACGCGACGCCGAGCCGCACCAGATCCTCGACCGGGTCACCGCTCAGCGTGACCCCGGACATCCGGCGGCCGAAGCGGCGGAAGCCCTCGGTGAAGAGAGCGCTGACGAGGTCCGTCTTCCCGCCGAAGAGCGAATAGACCGCGGTGGTGGACGTGCCGACGTCGGCGGCCAGTTTGCGGAGGCTCAGCGCCTTGGGACCGTCGGCCGAGATGAGTTCACCGGCGCGGTCCAGCAGTTTCAGCCGGAGGTTCTCGTCGTGCGTCCTGGGGCGGGGCATGCGCAGAGGGTATCGCAACGCTGTTATCAATCGCTCGGATTCGGAGTTGACCTGGAGCGCACTCCAGGTCGTAGTGTCGTTCGCATGAGCTACTCGATAGCGGAAGCCGCGCGACGTAGCGGACTGTCCATCGACACTCTCCGGTACTACGAGCGCATCAAACTCGTCGAGCCCCCGGCGCGGGACGCCGCGGGCCGCCGCGCCTACAGCGACGACGACCTCGGGTGGCTGGGGTTCCTGACCAAGCTCCGCCTGACCGGCATGCCCATCAAGCGGATGCGGGAGTACGCCTCCCTGCGCCACCACGGGGCGGCGAGCGCGGGAAGGCGCAAGGCGATCCTCGTCGACCAGCGTAAATCGGTCGCCGACCGGATCGCCGAGTTGCAGACCTGCCTCGACATCCTCGACTACAAGATCGACCACTACGACCAGGTGGAGCGGAAGGTGCTCGGCACCGGAGCCACCGTGGAGGGAATTTCAGCGTGATCAGCACCAGGAGGCTCGGCGGTCTGGAGGTCGGGGCGCAGGGGCTCGGCTGCATGGGGATGAGCCAGGCCTACGGCGTCCGCGACGACGACACGGAGTCGATCGCCACCGTCCACCGCGCGCTCGAGCTGGGCGTGACCCTGATCGACACCGCGAACGTCTACGGCGCCGGAGCGAACGAAGAGCTGGTCGGCCGGGCGATCGCAGGCAAGCGGGACCAGGTCGTGCTGGCGACCAAGTTCGGCATCGTATGGGATCAGGACGGCGGCATGTCCGCTCGCGGCGACGCGGCGTACGTCAAGCAGAGCTGCGAAGAGTCCCTTCGCCGGCTGAACGTCGACCACATCGACCTCTACTACCAGCACCGTGTCGACCCGAATACGCCGGTCGAGGAGACCTGGGGTGCGCTCGCGGAGCTGGTGAGCGAGGGGAAGATCCGATTCGCCGGGATCTCCGAGGCCAGTGCCGAGACGATCCGTCGCGCGCACGCCGTCCACCCGGTGACCGCGCTGCAGAGCGAGTGGTCCCTCTGGACCCGCGGCATCGAAGGCGAGATCCTCTCGACCGTTCGCGAGCTGGGCATCGGCGTCGTGCCGTTCTCGCCGCTCGGCCGCGGTTTCCTCACCGGCAGCGTGACGTCGGTGAAGGACCTTCCGGCGGACGACCTGCGGCGCGGGCTGCCCCGGTTCGCCGAGGGCAATTTCGAGCGCAACATGGCGATCGTCGAGGCGCTGCGCGCGCTGGCCGAGCAGAAGGGCGTCACCGCCGGTCAGCTGGCGCTCGCGTGGGTCCAGGCCCAAGGCGACGACGTCGTGCCGATCCCTGGCACCAAGCGGCGCAAGTACCTCGAAGAGAACACCGCCGCCGCGGAGCTGGAACTGTCCGAAGCGGACATAGAGGCCATCGAAAAGGCCGCGCCCGTCGAGGCGATCGCCGGTGAGCGTTACCCGGAGCGGCTCGCCCGCGCCGCCGGCAAGTAAAACCGGAAGAATTGCGAGAGAAATCATGACGGGTTCCACCCTGCCCACCCGCAGGCTCGGCACGCTGGAAGTCGGCGCGCAGGGGCTCGGCTGCATGGGCATGAGCGAGTTCTACGGCCAAGGGGACGACACCGAATCGATCGCGACGATCCACCGCGCGATCGAACTGGGAGTCACCCTGATCGACACGGCCGACATGTACGGCTTCGGCCGCAACGAGGAACTGGTCGGCCGCGCCCTGACGGGCAAACGGGACCAGGTCGTGCTGGCGACCAAGTTCGGCATCGTGCGCGACGAGGAAGATCCCTCGAAGCGGGGGATCCGGGGGGACGAATTCTATGTGCGGCAACAGGTCGAGGCTTCGCTGCGCAGGCTGAACGTCGATCACATCGACCTCTATTACCAGCACCGCGTCGATCCGAACGTGCCGATCGAGGAGACCGCGGGTGCGCTGTCCTCGCTGGTAGAGCAGGGGAAGATCCGGCACATCGGGTTGTCCGAGGCCGGCCCGGAGACGATCCGCCGGGCACACGCCGTGCATCCGGTGACGGCCGTGCAGACCGAGTGGTCGCTGTGGTCGCGCGACATCGAGAACGAGGTCGTCCCGGCCTGCCGGGAGCTCGGCATCGGACTGGTGCCGTATTCCCCGCTGGGCCGCGGTTTCCTCACCGGGCGCTTCAAGTCCAAAGAGGACTTCGCGGACGGCGACTTCCGCCAGACGACCCAGCCGCGGTTCGCCGAAGGCAACCTGGAGCGGAACCTGGCGATCGTCGAGGCGCTGCGCGCGCTGGCCGAGCAGAAGGGCGTCACCGCCGGTCAGCTGGCGCTGGCCTGGGTGCAGGCCCAAGGCGACGACGTCGTGCCGATCCCGGGCACCAAACGCCGCAAGTACCTCGAAGAGAACGTGGCGTCCGTCGGCCTGAAGCTGACCGCCGAAGACGTGGCGGCGATCGAGGAGGCGGTCCCCGCCGACGCGGTCGCGGGGGAGCGCTACCCCGAGGCGTCCATGCGGATGCTGTCCCGCTGAACACGACAAAGGCCGGCGCCCCGATCAAGGGCGCCGGCCTTTGTTGTCAGAGCGTCGTCAGAGCAGAGAAGTGACCGCGTCGACCACGCCGTCGACGGCCACCGTCTGCTGCTCGCGGGTCGCGAGACCGCGCACCGTCACGTTCCCGGCGTCCCAGTCTTCCTGGCCGACGATCACCACGCCCCGCGCCCCGGCCTTGTCCGCGCGGGTGAGCTCCTTGCCCAGCTTGCGGAGTTCGACGGGCGTGGACGTGCGCAGTCCGGCCTTCCGAAGCCGTCCCGCGACCTCGCGCGAGGCGTCGGTGAGTTCTTCGGTCACCGGGATCACCACGACGTCGACCTCGCTGCGCGGCTTCGGGGTGAGGCCGTGCGTGTCGAGGAAGTCGATCAGCGTGACGTCGCCCATGCCGAAGCCGATCCCGGGGATCTGCTGCGACGTGAACAGCGACGCCAGGTCGCTGTACCGGCCGCCGCCGAAGAGGGCGCGACGGTTCTCCGGAGAGGTGTCGAAGACCTCGAACACGGTCGACGTGTAGTACGCGAGCCCGCGCACGATCATCGGGTCGAACGTGATCAGGTCCGCGGCGCCGCTGTTCAGCACCTTGACCAGGTTCGAGTTCTCCTTGACCTGGTCCGGCAGCTCGTCGAGCAGGGCCGCGCCGGAGGTCAGGATCTCGGTCAGCTTCTCGAACTGCTTGTCGGTCAGGCCGATCTCGCTCGCGGTGTCGCTCAGCTTCGTCCGGTCCGACTTCTCCCAGCGGTCCACCAGGGTGAACACCTGCGGCAGCTGTTCCGCGGTCACGCCGACGATGTCGGTGAGCGCCGAAGAGAGCAGGTTCCGGTCGTTGGCCCGCACCTGGAACATGTCCGGGGTCGCGCCGAGCGCGCTCATCATGTCGTGGACGAGCTCGAAGATCTCGATCTCGCAGTTCGCGCTGTCCGAACCGAAGATGTCCGCGTTGATCTGCCAGTGCTCACGGACCCGGCCACGCTGCGGCCGCTCGTAGCGGTGGCAGTTCGGGTGGCTGTACCAGCGCACCGGGAACTGCAGTGCTTTGGCGTTGCCCGCGATCATCCTGGCGACCGACGGCGTCATCTCCGGGCGCAGCGCCAGCCGCTCGCCGCCCTTGGTGGTCAGCGTGTACAGCTGCTGGTCCGCGATCTCCTGCCCGGATTTCCGCTCGTAGATCTCGGCGGGTTCGAGGATCGGCCCGTCGTAGCGGAGGAAACCGCGCAGTTCGAGCACGTCGTAGAGATGGCCGAACACCTGCGTCCGGACGGACATCTCGGCGGGCAGGAAGTCGCGGGTCCCCTTGGCGGGGGCTGTCGGCAGGTATTCAGGCACGTCAACCAGCTTAACCAGCGAAGGCCACGCCGTACGCGGTGGTCAGGATCGCCGCCCCGAGCAGCACCGCCCCGGCACTGGTGACCCGCCCGCCGAGCTTGCCCTTGCCCGGTGCCAGGTGCAGGAAGAAGCCGCCGGACTGGGCGAGCACGCCGAACAGCAGCAGGAAGCAGACGACCCACAGCGCGGCGGCCGGGAGCCCGGTCTGCCCGAGGATCTGCAGCGCGACCAGCGCGAGAACCAGCAGGACACCGGCGTGCGCGTGGCCGGCGCGGAACATCCCGCGCTGGTGTTCGGTCAGCTTCTTCTCGCGCAGGACACCCATCAGCGCGTAACCGCCGTACATCACCGTCGGCAGCGAGACGAGCGCGATGACGGTGAAGAGCCTGATCGGGCCTTCCATGGTGGTTCCTTTCGCGGCGGGTGGGGAGCGACGACAACGATAACACCGTTTTAAAACAGTGTCACCAAAGCTGGCGTCCCACTTTCGGGAGTCAGGCTCGGATGCCCCGCGAAAGGACCAGGCGAACGTTCCGGAGCGCGGAAAGATCGGCGAGCGGATCGCCGTCGACCGCCAGGACGTCGGCGCTCAGACCGGGCGCGAGCCGTCCGGTGACGTCGCCGAGGCCGAGCCCGGCGGCGGAGTCCTCGGTCGCGATTTCGAGGATCCGGCGCCTGCCGAAACCGAGCCATTCGTAGAGTTCGAGGGCGCCGACGGGATCGTCGAAGACCGAACCGGGCAGCCCGGCGTCCGTCCCCGACAGCAGCGGGACACCCAGCTCCTCCAGCCAGGACAGCCGTCCGTAGACGGTCCTCGCGAGCTCCTCGCCCATGCGCTCGGCCAGCATCCGCCAGTTGCGGCTGCTCGTCGAACACGCCGCGATACCCTCGGCCGCCATGCGCTTGGCGACGCCTTCGCGCCTGTCCTGACGCTGGGGCCCGGTCATCCACGTGCAATGCTCGATCGTCCGGACACCCGCTTCGACCGATGCCTCGATCGCGTCGGAGCCGTGGGCGTGCGCCGCGACCGGGAGCCCGTGGCGCGCCGCGTGCTCGACGATCAGGCGCAGCGTCCGGACGTCGAACTGGGACTCCCACATGTCCGCGCCGCCCTCGGTGATCTGGCCGCCGCTGGCCATCACCTTGATCACGTCCGCGCCGGCGGCCGCGTTGGCGTCGATCAGGGCCCGGATCGCGTCGTCGTCCGCGACCTCGCCGCCGAAGAAATGGCAATGTCCTTTGAGGACGGTCAGAGGTGACCCCGCGGTCAGCAGGCGCGGAGCGGCGGCGCCTTCGGCGTCGAGTTCCGCCCGGACCCGCGCGCCCAGCGCGTCGCGATCGCCGAGATCCCGCACCGTCGTGACGCCGCTGCGCAGCAGCTGTCCCAAGCGTTCCTTGGCGCCTGCGCGCAGCGCTTCGTCTTCGCTCGCCAGGAAGTTCGGCAACATCTCGCGGGAGGCGTCGAACGCCAGGTGCACGTGGGCGTTGAACAGGCCGGGCAGCAGCGTCGCTTCGGGGAAGCCGAGCCTTTCGGCGTCCGGCGACGCCTGTGCCACGACCTCGGCTCGAGGGCCCGCCGCGAGAATCCGGCCGCCCTCCACGAGCACGGCGCCGTCCTCGACCGGTGTGCTCGGACGCGGCAGGACGCGGCCGGCCGTCAGCAGCAGTTGTGCGGTCATGCTTCGCTCCTGGAGACGGCGGCGGACAGGGCGAGCAGGGGGCGCACGTCGGATTCGATGTCGGAGGCGCCGCCCGGGAGCACGAGCTTCGCCCGCCCGTCGGTCTCCTCGCCCGCGGTCTGCCTGGCGATCGCCGTCTTCAGCGCTTCCGCCGCCGCCCGCGGGTCGTCGGCGGCGAGCGCGGTGAGGTCGGTTTCCAGATAGGGGCTCAGCTGTACGAGCCCGTCCCGGATCTCGATCACGCGGCGGTAGTACCGGCGGTGGACCGTGCGCGGGCGCCACCGCTCCCACCTGCCCTGCGGCGTGGTCCGGAGCACGATGTTCGGGTAGATCCCGGCCAGTGCGGTCCACAACGGGGTGAGCTCGTCGTGGTGGCGCCGGTGCTGGCGGCGGCGCCGCAGCGCGGCGAACCGCGCGCGGACGCCGGGATAGGTGATCCCGGCGAGGAAGAGCGCGATCCCGAGGATCACCAGCGGGACGGCGACGGTGAGCAGAAGCGGGACCGACGGTCCGAACGCCCACGCGATCACGATGTAGAGCGCGCGGAACACACTGCCGACGGAAAGGCAGATCAGCCCGGCGGCGCTGAGTTTCAGCCCGGTCTTCAGATGGCGGTCCGCGGTGCGGATGTAGCGGAAGATCCACCAGGCGCACGCGGCGAGGCCGTAGATCAGGTAGATCCCGGCGCCGAGGTAGAACAGCGCCACCCCGGGCACGTGCACGAGCTTCGGGCTCAGCGCGAGCCCGCGTACCTCCGGCGGGGTGAGGGCCATCGCGACCAGCATGAGCGCGATCGCGCCGGACAGCGGGACGAGCTCGAACAGGACGCGCCGTGGCCTGCGCGGGCCCAGCGCGGAGCCGAGGAAAACGATCAACAGCGCGCATACCCCGATGGCGAGCATGATGTTGTTGACCAGGCGCCCCGTGCCCTTGCCGGTCAGGCCGTCGAGCCAGCCGGAGATGACCTTCTGCTGGGCGAGGAAGGATCCGGCGACGCAGACGATCGTGATGGTGATCGCCCAGTTCGGCAGCAGCCGGGGCGCCCGGTATGTCTGGTAGATCCGCCAGGCGAGCGCGGTCGCGAACAGCACCATCGCCACGACGTTGAGAGGAGAGAACAGCGAGTTCACAGCCACCCTTGATGGTCGCCCAGCGCGCCTTGGACGCGGCGGACGTCATCGTCGTCGGCGCGACGGGGAATCGTGTAGTTCAAGACCGACGCCCATTCGAGGATGATGGTCGCCACGGTCTCGGCTTCCCATTCGTGCGCCTCATCGTAGGAGGTGCGGCGTAAAGCGCGGTGTACCGCGTCGCCGTCGAGCCCGGGGGCGGGGCCGCGCAGGAAGTCGGCGGGTTCGGCGTCGCCGCCGGGATGGTGATCGGCGAGCATATGCCCGAGTTCGTGCAGGATGATGTGATCCTGGTGGGACTTCGTGGTCTCTTGCTGGAAGAAGATGTAGTCCGCCGAACCGGTGGCTATCCAGCAGCCGAACGGACCGGGTACCTCCAGCGGATACGGCATCAGCCGGATCGGCCTGCCACGCTGTTCGCCGAGCCGCTCGCAGAGCACGCCGACGTCGAGCGGTGGCTCGATGTCGAGCTTGTTCAGCATCTTGCGGCAGCGTTTGCGGAGCTCCCGTTCCTTCATCGGCTTTCGTCCGGCTGGTCGCGCTCGGCCCGTTCGTATCGCTCGACGAGCTCCAGCAGGTCCATGACCTGGCGACGGCCTTGCGGGGAAAGCTCCTGCGCGCGCATGGCCATGAGCTTCGCCTCTCCGACGGGCTGCGGTTCCTGGTCTTCGAAGAAGTAGGTGATCGGAACCCCGAACAGCTTCGCCAGCGCCTCGACGTAGTGGATCTTCGGGTTGACGCGCTTGCCCGTGGCGAGCTGCTGGAGGTACGCGGGCGACATGGTGGGCCCGCCGGCGCGATCGATCGCCGCGGACAGCTCGCGATAGCTGTGCGGGGCGCCTTCGTGTGCGCGTGCCGAATCGATCAGCGCGCTCAGTTTCTGGGCGAAGGTCTGGTACGGCGACATGACCCCCCATCCGTTCACTGGTCCCGTTCCGTAGTGGGAGTGTAACGCGATACAGCCTGTCCGCAGCTGTTGACAGCGCCTGTATGCAGTGGTTTACAGTTGTCAAGCGGTTTCGTGCCGTGTCCGGTCTCTCACTCCGGAATCCGTGCCCTGGGGGTGTACGGACGCCGGAGTGAGAGCCGTTTTTCCCGGTGGGTGCACAAGATCGTGCCGGATGTAGTACGCTGAGGCAGCCAAGGTTGATCGCCGTCACGGCGAACCCTTGGTCTCGGCCTGTTGCCGGAGGTCGACCCCCAGGGCTTCCGGTGACAGGCCCCTTTATTTTCTCCCGCGTTTCGTCCTCTGAATGCGGTCGTTCGTATGGCCA